>NZ_LRON01000022.1:0-116041 GCF_001758795.1 Duganella sp. HH101
ATCATGGCCCTGGCTGAAGCACTGGACACCTACATCCCTACGCCAGAGCGCGCAGTGGACGGCGCCTTCCTGATGCCAGTTGAAGACGTGTTCTCGATCTCGGGTCGCGGTACCGTTGTTACCGGTCGTATCGAGCGCGGCATCATCAAGGTCGGCGAAGAGATCGAAATCGTTGGTATCACCGACACCGTCAAGACCACTTGCACCGGCGTGGAAATGTTCCGCAAGCTGCTGGACCAGGGTCAAGCCGGCGACAACGTTGGTCTGCTGCTGCGCGGCACCAAGCGTGAAGACGTACAGCGTGGTCAGGTTCTGGCGAAGCCAGGCTCGATCAAGCCGCACAACCACTTCACCGGCGAGATCTATGTTCTGTCGAAAGACGAAGGCGGCCGTCACACTCCGTTCTTCAACAACTATCGTCCACAGTTCTACTTCCGTACGACTGACGTGACCGGTTCGATCGAACTGCCAGCGGACAAAGAAATGGTTATGCCAGGCGATAACGTGTCGATCACCGTCAAGCTGATCAACCCGATCGCGATGGAAGAAGGTCTGCGCTTCGCTATCCGCGAAGGCGGCCGTACCGTTGGTGCAGGTGTTGTAGCGAAGATCATCGCTTAAGGAATACTGGTCTTACCACCAGGGGCGTCTCTGGTGGTATAATCGATATCCTTTGTAGTTTTACGTAGGGACGTAGCTCAATTGGCAGAGCGTCGGTCTCCAAAACCGAAGGTTGGGGGTTCGATGCCCTCCGTCCCTGCCACCGTTTTCAGGTGCAGGGCACCGAAAGTAAATATAAATGTCAAATCAATCCGTGCAGACCGTCAGCACGTCGAATGACAAGATTAAGGTTGCTCTGGCAATAGCCGTTGCAATCGCAGGTGTGGTCGGGTTTTATTACCTGTCAGACAAACCAGCTCTCGTACGCGCAGGCGCACTTGTAGCTGGTTTGGCTTTTGCCGTTCTGCTCTTGTGGACCTCGACGACTGGCCGTGAATTCCTGAATTTCGCCAAAGAAGCCGTACGCGAAACGAAAAAGGTCGTCTGGCCTACTCGTCGCGAAGCTACCCAGATCACGGGCATCGTGTTTGCCTTCGTGCTGGTGATGGCGCTGTTCCTGTGGGGCACGGATAAGACACTCGAGTTCCTGTTGTACGACGTCATTCTGGGTATACGAAAATAATGAGCGAAAATGTGCAAGACGACGTGCCGGGCGAAGTTCCGGCACAAGATGCTGGCGCAGCGCCTATCAGCGTCCCAGTCAGCAACAAGCGCTGGTACGTTGTGCATGCGTATTCCGGCATGGAGAAAAGCGTCCAGCGTGCATTGACGGAACGCGTCGAACGCGCCGGCATGCAGGACCAGTTCGGCCAGATCCTGGTGCCGACCGAAGAAGTTGTCGAAGTCAAGAACGGTCAAAAGTCCGTTACCGAACGTCGTTTCTTCCCAGGTTATGTCCTGGTTGAGATGGAAATGACCGACGAAACGTGGCACTTGGTGAAAAACACCAATAAAGTGACCGGCTTCATCGGCGGCAAATCGAACAAGCCGACCCCGATTCCAGCGCGCGAGATCGACAAGATCATGCAGCAGATGCAAGAGGGTGTCGAGAAGCCACGGCCGAAAGTGCTGTACGAAGTGGGCGAGCAAGTCCGCATCAAGGATGGCCCGTTCACCGATTTCAACGGCAATGTCGAAGAAGTCAATTACGAGAAATCCAAGGTACGCGTCTCGGTCACGATCTTCGGCCGCGCTACTCCGGTGGAACTTGAGTTCGGCCAGGTCGAAAAAGTATAAGCAGCACCGTTCGCCAGAACGGGCGACGGTGTAAAAACCTGACAAATCTGGCAAAGAGGAGCCCCGCCCTGCAAATGCGCATGGTGGGGCGCTACTACTCATATCCAAGATAGGAGCCATCATGGCAAAGAAAATCATTGGTTTTATCAAGCTGCAAGTGCCAGCTGGTAAAGCAAACCCATCCCCACCGATCGGTCCAGCTCTGGGTCAACGCGGTCTGAACATCATGGAATTCTGCAAAGCGTTCAACGCGCAGACCCAAGGTATGGAACCAGGCATGCCTATCCCGGTCGTGATCACCGCGTTCGCTGACAAGTCCTTCACCTTCGTGATGAAGACGCCTCCAGCAACCTTCCTGATCAAGAAACACTCGGGCGTTGTCAAAGGTTCGCCGAAGCCACATACCGACAAAGTCGGTAAGCTGACCCGCGCTCAAGCTGAAGAAATCGCTAAATTGAAAACCCCTGATCTGACCGCTGCCGACCTGGATGCTGCTGTACGCACCATCGCTGGTTCCGCACGTTCGATGGGCATCACGGTGGAAGGTCTGTAATCATGGCAAAACTGTCCAAACGCGCAAAAGCTATCAAAGCTAAAGTCGATAGCACCAAGTCCTACGCATTCGACAACGCAGTCGCTCTGATCAAAGAACTGGCTACCGCCAAGTTCAATGAATCGATCGACGTGTCTGTACAACTGGGCGTAGACCCTAAGAAGTCGGACCAGGTCGTTCGCGGTTCCGTCGTGCTGCCAGCTGGCACCGGCAAGACCGTTCGCGTTGCTGTGTTCGCTTCGGGCGACAAAGCCGAAGCCGCTAAAGCTGCAGGCGCTGACGTTGTTGGTATGGAAGACCTGGCCGAGCGCGTCAAAGCCGGCGACATGCCTTTCGATATCGTCATCGCTTCGCCAGACACCATGCGTATCGTTGGTACCCTGGGCCAGATCCTGGGCCCACGCGGCCTGATGCCTAACCCGAAAGTCGGCACCGTAACCCCTGACGTCGCTACCGCCGTGAAAAACGCGAAAGCCGGTCAAGTTCAGTACCGTACCGACAAAGCCGGTATCATCCACGCGACCATCGGCCGCAAATCGTTCGCTGACGCAGATCTGAAGAGCAACCTGGTTGCCCTGATCGACGCACTGAACAAAGCTAAGCCAGCTACCAGCAAGGGTGTCTACCTGCGCAAGGTATCGCTGTCGTCGACCATGGGCGCTGGCGTCCGTGTTGACCAGGCTACCCTGGCTGCTTAAGTACCAGTTTAAGTCCTTGTATCGCCTTTGAGCGGTATGGGGCAGTTCTTTGGGCTGGTCGTTTCTTCGGAAACGGCCAGGCAATCAAAGACCGTTGGGCCGGGCGCATCAGGTAGGCAACTAGTTAATTGAATTTTTCACCCAACGCAGATGGTGTACCCGATCAAGTTTCGTAGTCCATTGGACTCCTAAACCTCGGACGCCGTTGTTCGAACCGATGGCAGGCAGTTTGCCCGTCATCATTTAAGGAGGTTGACCGTGGGTCTCAATCTGAATGACAAAAAGGCCGTCGTCGCCGAAGTTTCCGCAAAAGTAGCAACTGCGCAAACTATCGTCGTGGCCGAATATCGTGGCATCCAGGTTGCTCACTTGACGCAACTTCGTGCTAAAGCGCGCGCTCAAGGCGTGTACCTGCGAGTGTTGAAAAACACCCTCGCACGTCGCTCCGTCGAAGGCACGCAGTTCGCCAGCCTGGCAGACAGCATGACCGGTCCGTTGATCTACTCGATCTCGGACGATGCCGTTGCAGCAGCTAAAGTCATCGCTGACTTCGCTAAAACCAACGACAAACTGGTCATCACCGCAGGTAACTACGCAGGCAAGCAGCTGGATAAAGCAGCTGTTGCAGCGTTGGCGAGCATTCCTTCCCGTGAAGTTCTCATTTCGCAGCTGTTGGGCGTTATGCTGGCTCCGGTGTCGGGCTTTGCACGTGGTCTGGCTGCTCTGGCAGCGAAAAAATCCGAAGGTGCTCCAGCTGTTGCCGAAGTGGCCGCAGAAGAAGCACCAGCAGCAGCCTAATCGCTGCAGCCGGTTTTTTTCTCAAGTACCAATCTGATGTATTAACGAATCAAAAAATTATTGGAGTTTCAAATGGCAATTAGCAAAGACGACATCCTGAACGCAGTTAGCGAAATGTCCGTAATGGACCTGAACGAACTGGTCAAAGCTTTCGAAGAAAAATTCGGCGTTTCGGCCGCTGCAATGGCTGCTCCAGCAGCTGGCGGCGCAGCTGTTGCTGCTGCTGAAGAGCAGACCGAATTCAACGTTGTTCTGACCGAAGTCGGCGCGAACAAAGTTGGCGTAATTAAAGCAGTTCGCGAAATCACCGGTCTGGGCCTGAAAGAAGCCAAAGACGTGGTTGACGGCGCTCCTAAGACCGTTAAAGAAGCCCTGTCGAAAGCTGACGCTGAAGCCGCTAAGAAGAAGCTGGAAGAAGCTGGCGCCAAGGCCGACCTGAAGTAATCAAGTTGTACGGCGGCTAGTTAGTTAGCGCCTCGAGCCAAAGCTGCGGATTTCCTCCCGAAAGGGAGGAAATCCGGCTTTGGCTCCTTTGTCGTCCTCGTCGTATTTGTAGCGTTTTGTCCGACGCCGCAGTTTTATCGAATCAGCTGGAAATGGTAGAAGTTTCAGGTTTCGTCTGTGTGACATGCAGCCGATCTTGTTGCTGAAGTGGCTAAAAACGCACTGGCAAAACCTGAATTTTTTATCCTTTCTGTCACTCACGGAGTGTCCATGCACTACTCATTTACTGAGAAGAAACGCATTCGCAAATCATTCGCGAAGCGCGCCAACGTTCACCACGTTCCGTTCCTGCTGGCTACCCAGCTCGAGTCCTACCATAGTTTCTTGCAAGAAGACGTAGCACCGTCGACACGCAAGAACGACGGCCTGCAGTCGGCCTTTACCTCGATTTTCCCTATCGTTTCGCACAATGGCTTTGCGCGTCTCGAATTCCTGTCGTACGTCCTGGGCGATCCTGCCTTTGACGTCAAGGAATGCCAACTGCGTGGCCTGACCTTCGCGTCGCCGCTGCGCGCCAAGGTCCGTCTGGTGATCCTGGACAAGGAATCGCCGACCAAGCCGGTCGTCAAAGAGATGAAGGAACAGGAAGTCTACATGGGCGAACTGCCCCTGATGACCACCACCGGTTCGTTCGTCATCAATGGTACCGAGCGCGTTATCGTTTCGCAGCTGCATCGCTCGCCTGGCGTGTTCTTCGAGCACGACCGCGGCAAGACCCACTCCTCGGGCAAACTGCTGTTCTCCGCGCGTATCATTCCTTACCGCGGTTCGTGGCTGGACTTCGAGTTCGACCCGAAAGACATCCTGTTCTTCCGCGTCGACCGCCGCCGCAAGATGCCAGTGACGATACTGCTGAAAGCGATCGGCATGTCGCACGAGCAGATCCTGGCGAACTTCTTCGTGTTCGACAATTTCAACCTGCGCTCCGAAGGCGCGGAAATGGAATTCGTCGCCGAACGCCTGCGTGGCGAAGTCGCGCGTTTCGACATCGTCAACAAGGAAGGCAAGACGCTGGTCCTGAAGGACAAGCGTATCAACGCCAAGCACGTGCGCGATATCGAATCGAACGGCATCAAGCACATCTCGGTGCCGGAAGACTACCTGCTGGGCCGCGTGCTGGCCAAGAACATCGTCGATCCCGAGACCGGCGAAGTTGTCGCGTCCGCCAACGATGAGCTGACCGAAGACGTGTTGGGCCGCCTGCGCGAAGCCAACATCTCCGAAATCCAGACCCTGTACACCAACGATCTGGACCAGGGCGCCTACATTTCGCAAACCCTGCGCATCGACGACACCGCCGACCAGATGGCCGCCCGTGTCGCGATCTACCGCATGATGCGTCCTGGCGAACCGCCAACGGAAGATTCCGTCGAAGCGCTGTTCAACGGCCTGTTCTACAGCGCCGACCGTTACGACCTGTCGGCCGTGGGCCGCATGAAGTTCAACCGCCGCATCGGCCGCGATGAACTGACCGGCGCCATGACGCTGTCGAACGAAGACGTGCTGGCCGTGATCAAGATCCTGGTGGAACTGCGCAATGGCCGCGGCGAAGTCGACGATATCGATCACCTGGGCAACCGTCGCGTACGTTGCGTCGGCGAACTGGCCGAGAACCAGTTCCGCGCCGGCCTGGTGCGCGTTGAGCGCGCCGTCAAGGAACGCCTCGGCCAGGCCGAAGCGGACAACCTGATGCCGCACGACCTGATCAACTCGAAGCCGATCTCGGCCGCAATCCGCGAGTTCTTCGGTTCGTCCCAGCTGTCGCAGTTTATGGACCAGACCAACCCGCTGTCGGAAATCACGCACAAACGCCGTGTTTCCGCCCTGGGCCCTGGCGGTCTGACCCGCGAACGCGCAGGCTTTGAAGTACGAGACGTGCACCCGACCCACTACGGCCGCGTGTGCCCGATCGAAACGCCTGAAGGCCCGAACATCGGCCTGATCAACTCGCTGGCGCTGTACGCCCGCCTGAACGAATACGGCTTCCTGGAAACCCCGTACCGCAAGGTCGAAGGCTCCAAGATCACCGACCAGATCGACTACCTGTCCGCCATCGAAGAAGGCCGCTACATCATCGCCCAGGCGAATGCGACCATCAACAACGAAGGCATGCTGAGCGATGAGCTGGTATCGGCCCGTGAAGCCGGCGAAACCA
The DNA here is from genome assembly GCF_001758795.1 of Duganella sp. HH101. Lineage (NCBI taxonomy): Bacteria > Pseudomonadati > Pseudomonadota > Betaproteobacteria > Burkholderiales > Oxalobacteraceae > Duganella > Duganella sp. HH101. The sequence goes on from NZ_LRON01000022.1 coordinate 6,506, forward strand.
TCCTGGTATCCCCGGAGCGCATCCAGTACATGGACGTGGCGCCGGGCCAGATCGTTTCCGTCGCAGCGTCGCTGATCCCATTCCTCGAACACGATGATGCGAACCGCGCATTGATGGGTGCCAACATGCAGCGTCAGGCCGTACCTTGCCTGCGCCCGGAGAAGGCACTGGTCGGTACCGGCATCGAACGCACCGTGGCAGTCGACTCGGGCACCACCGTGCAGGCGCTGCGCGGCGGTATCGTCGACTACATCGATGCGGGCCGTGTCGTGATTCGCGTGAACGATGACGAAGCAACCGCCGGCGAAGTCGGTGTCGACATCTACAACCTGATCAAGTACACCCGTTCGAACCAGAACACCAACATCAACCAGCGTCCTATCGTCAAGGTGGGCGACCGTGTGGCCAAGCGCGACGTGATCGCCGACGGCGCATCGACCGACCTGGGCGAGCTGGCTCTGGGCCAGAACATGACCGTGGCCTTCATGCCATGGAATGGTCTGAACTTCGAAGATTCGATCCTGATCTCGGAAAACGTTGTTAAAGACGACCGCTACACCTCGATTCACATCGAAGAGCTGTCCGTCGTCGCACGCGATACCAAGCTGGGCGCGGAAGAAATCACCCGCGACATCTCGAACCTGGCTGAGAACCAGCTGGCTCGTCTGGATGAGTCCGGTATCGTCTACATCGGCGCGGAAGTGCAGGCAGGCGACACCCTGGTCGGCAAGGTAACGCCTAAAGGCGAAACCCAGCTGACTCCGGAAGAGAAGCTGCTGCGCGCGATCTTCGGCGAAAAAGCATCGGACGTCAAAGACACCTCGCTGCGCGTGCCGTCGGGCATGATCGGCACCGTGATCGACGTCCAGGTCTTCACCCGTGAAGGCATCGTTCGCGACAAGCGCGCGCAACAGATCATCGACGATGAACTGAAGCGTTTCCGCCTGGATTTGAACGACCAGATGCGTATCGTTGAAGGCGATGCCTTCCAGCGTCTGGAAAAAATGCTGATCGGCCAAGTCGTCAACGGCGGTCCGAAGAAGCTGGCCAAGGGCGCCAAGATCACCAAGGAATACCTGGCGGATCTGGACAAGTACCACTGGTTCGACATCCGCCCTGCGGAAGACGCATCGGCTACCGCGCTGGAAGCGATCAAGGAATCGATCAACGAGAAGCGCCACCAGTTCGACCTGGCCTTCGAAGAGAAGCGCAAGAAGCTGACCCAGGGCGATGAACTGCAACCTGGCGTGCAGAAGATGGTCAAAGTGTATCTGGCCGTCAAGCGCCGCCTGCAGTCGGGCGACAAGATGGCGGGTCGCCACGGTAACAAGGGTGTGGTTTCCCGTATCGTGCCGGTGGAAGACATGCCATACATGGCCGACGGTACGCCGGCCGACGTGGTGCTGAACCCGCTGGGTGTTCCTTCCCGTATGAACGTGGGTCAGATTCTCGAGACCCACCTGGGTTGGGCAGCCAAGGGCCTGGGTATCCGTATCGGCGAAATGCTGGCCGTGCACACCAAAGCCGAAGAGATGCGCAAGTATCTGACCGTGATCTACAACGAAAACGGCCGTCCGGAAGATCTGGACCAGTTCGACGACGAAGAGATCATGAAGCTGGCGAACAACCTGAAGAAGGGTGTTCCGTTCGCCACGCCGGTGTTCGACGGCGCGCACGAATCGGAAATCCGCCGCATGCTGGACCTGGCCTACCCGGACGACATCGCTCACAAGCTGGGCATGACGCCGTCGAAGAATCAGGTCACGATGTACGACGGCCGCACCGGCGAAGCGTTCGAGCGCAAGGTCACTGTCGGCGTGATGCACATGCTGAAACTGCACCACTTGGTCGACGACAAGATGCACGCGCGTTCGACCGGTCCATACTCGCTGGTAACGCAGCAGCCACTGGGCGGTAAAGCCCAGTTCGGCGGCCAGCGCTTCGGTGAGATGGAGGTGTGGGCACTGGAAGCATACGGCGCATCGTATGTGCTGCAAGAGATGTTGACCGTTAAGTCGGATGACGTGAACGGCCGTACCAAAGTGTACGAAAACCTGGTCAAAGGCGACCACGTGATCGACGCCGGTATGCCTGAATCGTTCAACGTGCTGGTGAAAGAGATCCGTTCCCTGGGTATCGATATCGACCTGGAACGCAACTAAGGCTTCGGCTTTACCTTCACAAGCACGGGCCCCGCCGGTCGTTGCCGGCGGGGCAGTTTAAAGAATTCATCACTACCTGGAGTGATACATGAAAGCACTGCTCGATTTATTCAAGCAAGTACAGACGAACGAGACTTTTGACGCGATCAAGATCGGTCTCGCTTCGCCTGAAAAAATCCGTTCGTGGTCCTACGGCGAAGTTAAAAAGCCGGAAACCATCAACTATCGTACCTTCAAGCCTGAGCGCGACGGTCTGTTCTGCGCCAAGATCTTTGGCCCGATCAAGGACTACGAATGCCTGTGCGGCAAGTACAAGCGTCTGAAACACCGCGGCGTGATCTGCGAAAAGTGCGGCGTCGAAGTCACGCTGGCCAAGGTGCGCCGCGAGCGCATGGGCCACATCGAGCTCGCTTCGCCTACCGCCCACATCTGGTTCCTGAAGTCGCTGCCATCCCGTCTGGGCATGGTGCTGGACATGACCCTGCGGGACATCGAACGCGTGCTGTATTTCGAAGCATACGTCGTGACCGATCCAGGCATGACCCCGCTGAAGAAGTGCCAGATCATGTCGGAAGACGACTACGCCGCCAAGTACGAAGAGTACGGCGACGACTTCACCGCCTTCATGGGCGCTGAAGGTATCCGCGAACTGCTGCGCTCGATCGACATCCACCGCGATGCCGAAACCCTGCGCGTGGAACTGAAGGAATCGAAGTCCGAAGCCAAGATCAAGAAATACGCCAAGCGCCTGAAAGTGCTGGAAGCGTTCCAACGTTCGGGCATCAAGCCTGAGTGGATGATCATGGAAGTGCTGCCGGTGCTGCCGCCGGAACTGCGTCCGCTGGTACCGCTGGACGGTGGCCGCTTCGCGACCTCGGATCTGAACGATCTGTATCGCCGCGTCATCAACCGTAACAACCGTCTGAAACGCCTGATGGAGCTGCGCGCTCCAGAGATCATCACGCGCAACGAAAAGCGCATGCTGCAAGAAGCGGTCGATTCGCTGCTGGACAACGGCCGTCGCGGCAAAGCGATGACCGGCGCCAACAAGCGTCCGCTGAAATCGCTGGCCGAGATGATCAAGGGTAAGGGCGGCCGCTTCCGTCAGAACTTGCTGGGTAAGCGCGTCGACTACTCGGGCCGTTCGGTCATCGTGGTGGGTCCGCAGCTGAAACTGCACCAGTGCGGTCTGCCGAAGCTGATGGCGCTGGAACTGTTCAAGCCGTTCATCTTCAACAAGCTGGAACTGATGGGCCTGGCTACCACGATCAAGGCCGCCAAGAAGCTGGTCGAGATCCAGGAACCGGTCGTCTGGGACATCCTGGAAGACGTGATCCGCGAACACCCGATCATGCTGAACCGTGCGCCTACGCTGCACCGTCTGGGTATCCAGGCTTTCGAGCCGGTCCTGATTGAAGGCAAGGCGATCCAGCTGCACCCGCTGGTCTGCGCGGCATTCAACGCCGACTTCGACGGCGACCAGATGGCAGTCCACGTTCCGCTGTCGATCGAGGCACAGATGGAAGCCCGCACGCTGATGCTGGCTTCGAACAACATCCTGTTCCCGTCGAACGGCGAACCATCGATCGTTCCTTCGCAGGATATCGTGCTGGGTCTGTACTACGCGACCCGCGAAGCGATCAATGCGAAAAACGAAGGCATGCTGTTCCCCGACGTGTCGGAAGTCATCCGTGCCTACGACAACAAGGAAGTGGAACTGACCACCCGTATCACCGTACGTATCGTTGAGAATCCAAAAGATCCAGCGACGGGCGAATTCGTTCGCACCGTGACCCGTTACGAGACCACGGTCGGCCGCGCCATCCTGTCGGAAATCCTGCCGAAAGGCCTGCCATTCTCCGTGCTGAACCGCGCGCTGAAGAAGAAAGAGATTTCCAAGCTGATCAACACGTCCTTCCGTAAGTGCGGCCTGCGCGCGACGGTGGTGTTTGCTGACCAGCTGATGCAGTCGGGCTTCCGCCTGGCGACCCGCGCCGGTATTTCGATCTGCGTGGACGACATGCTGGTACCGCCTCAAAAAGTCACCCTGATTTCGGCCGCAGAGTCCGAAGTCAAACAGATCGAGCAGCAGTACGCTTCGGGTCTGGTGACGGCTGGCGAGCGTTACAACAAAGTGGTCGACATCTGGGGCAAGACCTCCGATGAAGTCGGCAAGGCCATGATGGACCAGCTGAAAGTGGAAGACGTCATCAAGCGTGACGGCACCAAGTCCACCCAGGAATCCTTCAACGCGATTTACATGATGGCCGACTCGGGCGCCCGCGGTTCCGCAGCGCAGATTCGCCAGCTGGCAGGTATGCGTGGTCTGATGGCGAAACCGGACGGTTCGATTATCGAAACGCCGATTACCGCGAACTTCCGCGAAGGCCTGAACGTGTTGCAGTACTTCATCTCGACCCACGGCGCTCGTAAAGGTCTGGCGGATACGGCACTGAAAACCGCGAACTCGGGTTACTTGACCCGTCGTCTGGTCGACGTGACCCAGGATCTGGTCGTCATCGAAGACGATTGCGGCACCTCGAACGGCACGCTGATGAAGGCGATGGTCGAAGGTGGTGAAGTGATCGAAGCCCTGCGCGACCGTATCCTCGGCCGCGTGGTGGTCAACGACGTCGTCAATCCGGAAACCCAGGCTACGCTGTACGAAGCTGGCACCCTGATGGACGAAGACATGGTGGAAGAGATCGAGCGTCTGTCGATCGATGAAGTCAAGGTCCGTACCCCGCTGACTTGCGACACGCGCTTCGGCCTGTGCGCCAAGTGCTACGGTCGCGATCTGGGCCGCGGCATGCTGGTCAACGCCGGCGAAGCCGTCGGTGTGGTCGCTGCGCAGTCGATCGGTGAACCAGGTACCCAGCTGACCATGCGTACCTTCCACATCGGTGGTGCGGCGTCGCGTGCGGCAGTGGCATCGTCGGTGGAAGCGAAGTCGAACGGTACCATCCGCTTCACCTCGACCATGCGTTACGTTACCAACGGCAAGGGCGCGCAAATCGTCATTTCCCGTTCGGGCGAAGTGCTGATTACCGACGACCACGGCCGTGAGCGCGAGCGTCACAAAGTGCCGTACGGCGCGACCCTGATCGTCAAAGACGGCATGGTGATCAAGGCCGGTACGGCCCTGGCAACCTGGGATCCGCTGACCCGTCCGATCATTACCGAGTACGCCGGTACGGTGCGTTTCGAGAACGTCGAAGAAGGCGTGACCGTTGCCCGTCAGGTGGACGAAGTGACCGGTCTGTCGACCCTGGTGGTAATCGATGCCAAGCGTCGCGGTTCGCTGACCAAAACCCTGCGTCCACAGGTCAAACTGTTGAACGAAGATGGCCACGAAGTGAAGATCGCCGGTACCGAACACGCTGTGGCGATCGGTTTCCAGGTCGGCGCGCTGATCATGGTGAAAGATGGCCAGGCAGTGTCCGTCGGTGAAGTGCTGGCACGTATCCCGACCGAATCGCAGAAGACTCGCGATATTACCGGTGGTCTGCCGCGCGTTGCCGAACTGTTCGAAGCTCGCTCGCCGAAAGATGCGGGTATGCTGGCGGAAGTGACCGGTACTGTTGCATTCGGTAAAGAAACCAAAGGCAAGCAGCGTCTGGAAATCACGGACATGGACGGCAACAAGCATGAGTTCCTGATCACCAAGGACAAGCAAGTGCTGGTACACGACGGCCAGGTAGTGAACAAGGGCGAGATGATCGTGGACGGCCCAGCCGATCCGCAAGACATTCTGCGTCTGCTGGGTATCGAAGCGCTGGCGCGTTACATCGTTGACGAAGTGCAGGACGTGTACCGTCTGCAGGGCGTGAAGATTAACGACAAGCACATCGAAGTGATCGTGCGTCAGATGCTGCGTCGCGTACAGATCGTCAATGCCGGCGACACCAACTACATCGTTGGCGAGCAGGTTGAGCGTTCGGAACTGCTGGACGAGAACGATCGCGTCACCGCAGAGAATAAGATCCCTGCGACTTATGAAAACGTTCTGCTGGGTATTACCAAGGCATCGCTGTCGACCGATTCGTTTATCTCGGCCGCATCGTTCCAGGAAACCACCCGCGTTCTGACCGAAGCCGCGATTATGGGCAAACGCGATGGTCTGCGTGGTCTGAAAGAAAACGTCATCGTTGGTCGTCTGATTCCAGGCGGCACCGGTCTGGCATTCCACCGCGCTCGTAAAGAGAAAGAGCAGTGGGAAGTGGAAGAGCGTCAAGCTCTGCTGCTGGCCGAGAAAGCCTCGATGTCCAGCGGCGATGTGGAAGTGACCGAAACGGTTATTCCACACGACGGCGAAGCGTAATTCAGCTTTAGTCCCGCAAAATAAAAACGGCACCTTCGGGTGCCGTTTTTTTATTTCCGCCGCCGTTTATTAATTCGATTCGCCGTATTAATCTGCGCCGACCTTGATATATTTAAAAAGACCAGGGACGGTGAATAGAGCGCCAGGAACAGAATAATTTATCGGCGTCTGCTCGCTGCTTTAAATAATGGCGGACGGGGTTAATCTATCGCCTTGTCCTGGTCTGGTAAGTCATGGCATGCCCGCTCGTCGCAACAGCGGCGATGGCGCCGTCTGGCGCATGGCCGGCGGCATCCCCGGCACCGATTCGCTCATATCGCTCGCTGGCCGGCGTGAAGCCGGGCTCATGACTTCTCAGATGCAAGCCGATCTGAAAACCCTACGTTAAACATGCCAGTCAGTGGTGTGTTCATGCTAAGATTTGGCTCATGATCGCTCAAGCACTCTTCACCCCTGCCCAGCAAAAGCTGCTGGGCTTGCTATTTGTACGTGTCAATCAAGGATTCCACTTGAATGAGATCATGCGCCTGACCGGTTTGGGCAGCGCCTCGGCCCAGCGCGAGCTCAAGCGCCTGCATGAGTCGGGCGTCATCGTGTCCGAGCGGATCGGCAACGTGCGTCGTTTTAAACCCAACAAGGAATGCATCGTATTCGGGGAATTAAGCAACCTGGTCAAGAAAACTTTCGGCCTGGTCAGCGTCTTGAATTCGGCACTGGCGCCGCTGCAACATGTGCTGAATGTGGCGTTTGTTTATGGCGCGACGGCCAAGGAACATGAGGGCATGGATACGCCGGTGGAATTAATGCTCATCGGCGATAACACCAGCTATGGCGAATTATTATCCCGCCTGCCGGTCGCCGAACGGCTGCTGCGCCGTAAAATCAATCCCAATCTGTATTCGATCCCGGACTTTAAACGCCGCCTGCGCGAGCAGCAGCCGTTTATTCTCCAGGTGCTGCGGGAACAAAAGATTTATGTTTTAGGCGATGAAACTGATCTGGAGAAAATCAGCGGCGAGGAAGTCGGCGTCAGCTAATCCATATCCCGGCCGGTCGCCAGGGTTGGTTTTTGCGGAAAAAATAAAGAAAATCTGGTGTAATGCCCGGCGCGGGATTCGCAATGTATCTTGCCGCCAAATGCGGTAATAACCCTCTGGCAAAAAGCCAATCCCATTCCCGTGCCGCCGCCATTATGCCGGGTGCTGTAAAACGGCTCGAATACGTGCGGCAATACATCGTCCGGTATGCCCGAGCCGGTGTCGGTTATTAATAATTGCTTGCTATTGCCGTTGGTGAAGAACGCAATTTCCACATCTCCCCGCCCCGCCGATTTAATCGCATGCAGCGCGTTTTTAAACAGATTGTATAAAACGTAGACCAGCAATACATCCGACCCGAAGAACGTGAAGTCTTCGGCGGCTTTCACCACGACCTTGTCGCGCATCGAACTTTCAAACGGATAGCAGGCCAGGGCTTCTTCGACGCATTTCTTGATCGAATGGTCGGCGAAATCGCTGCGGTTCAGCGTGCCCGCCCGGGCCGAGGCCAGCATCATGTCGACGATGAAATTGGAGCGGCTGATTTCAGCGTCGATATGCTGGGTCAGCTTGCTGAGGTAATTCAGCTGCGCCGGCTGCAGCAGCGGCTCGATATGCCGGTGCTCCACCGCGCTCTGGTAGCCGGCCAGCAAGTCCGGCAGGCACTTGGCCAGCACCCGCGACTGGTTGCGGATGGTCGCCAGCGGGGTGCGCATCTCGTGGGCGATGGTGGCGGCCACCTCCATCGGGTCCGCCAGCAGGTTGTGCCGCACCATGGCCTGGGCGATCACCCCCAGGCCGGCCGCGACGAACAGCACGCCGGGCGGGTAGAACTGCACGCCGTAGTTGCACAGGTAGTCGACCGCGGCGAAGAAATAGATCAGCAGGCTGACCAGGCAGTAGCGCAGCCGGGTCTTCTCGGTCGAGACGGCCAGCTGCTGCCGCTGGTACAGCAGCCACAGGCCGCGCCCCACGACCAGGCCGGTCTGCGCCAGGTGCAGCGGGTGCAGCGGCCCCGCCTTGGGATAAAAGCCGAAGAAATACGGATACAGCCCGGCGATCACCCAGTCCGTGCTCAGCATGATGACGCCCAGCAGGCCGGCCGTTACATAGGACAGGTTCACCCAGCGGCGCTCGCTGCGCTGGGCCGTCAGCTCGGCGATGAAATGGTACAGCGTGGTCGGCACGAACAGGATCAGCAGATAGCCCAGCTTGGCCAGCGCCAGCGCCTCGTCCTCGTTATTGATCTGGAATAGCACGGCCCAGGTGAACTGCCAGCAAAACGTGGTCGCGCACAGCAGGAAGAAGGTCAGGCTGATGCGGCTCACCCCGCGCGAATGCAGCACGTAAGCGCCGTAGCACAGGAACAGCAGGGAAACCACGGCGGGCAATAGGGAATGCATGCGCTTTTTCCACGGACTTTGGATGGTAGTCAGCAGTATTGCGTGTGTTGATCTAGCTCGCTTGGCTATCGATTAACTATTTGCGTTAAATCAAACAAGCGCAGGACAAACCCGCTTTAAGTGTTTCTGCCCGGCTTGCGGGCAAACGTACCCGGCCGCAGGCCGGGACGGTCCAACTCACTGATAGGGGAATTCTCATGCTGCTGCACGCCACCGAAGTAGAAATGTCCGCACTCTCCACTGCGACCGCCGTCAACGCCAAGCAGACTTTTACCCACGCCCTGACGATCTATCTGAAGGATTCCAACGCCTACGGCAACACCTACTTCGCCCGCTACTTCGAGTGGCAGGGAATCTGCCGTGAAAAGTGGTTCTTCGATTGCATCTCGCGCGATATGCTGCAAAACGACGGCGTGTTCATCACCAGGCACGCCGAGCAGGACTACCTGCGGGAGACTTTCCCATTCCAGGAGATTCGCTGCGAGTTGAATGCATATGACGTCAAAAAGTGCTCGTTTTGGCTGGAGTTCCGGTTTTATGCCGACGACAAGCCGGTCTCGGTAGGGCGCCAGCAGATTGTCTTTGCCAACCACGCCAAGCAGATCACCGCCTTGCCCGAGCTGGTAATCGCCCGCATCAAGCGCTACGCCAGATAATGCGGAAAGGGGCGGGCCGCCGCGGCCCGCCCCCTGGCGTTTATTTCTCCGCCGCGATCCAGCGGTCGACTTTTTCCTCCAGCAGCGCCAGCGGCAGCGTGCCGTCGCCCAGCACGATGGCGTGGAACTTCGGCAGGCTGAACTTGTCGCCCAGCGCCTGGGCCGCGCGCTGGCGCAGCTCGACGATCTTCAGCGCGCCTATCTTGTAGCCCAGCGCCTGGCCCGGCCAGGCCATATAGCGCTCGGTCTCGGTCTTGGCCGAATTGTCGTAGCCCAGCGTGTCGTGCATATACTGGATGCTTTGTTCGCGGGTCCAGCCCTGCGCGTGCATGCCGGTGTCGACCACCAGGCGGGTGGCGCGCAGCAGCTCGTCGTTCAGGTGGCCGAAGTACTGGGCCGGATCGTCGAACAGGCCCATCTCCTTGCCCAGCGTTTCCGCATACAGCGCCCAGCCTTCGATAAAGGCGTTGTTGCCGCCGTATTTGCGGAAGTTGGGCAGGTTCAGCTCTTGCACCAGGGCCAGGTGGAAGTGGTGGCCGGGCTTGCCCTCGTGCAGGAACAGCGTGGTCATGCCGGTGTTGCCGTACTTCGCGGGATCGTTGACCACCGACCAGAACACGCCGGGGCGCGAGCCGTCGCCGGCCGGCGAGGTGTAGTGGTCGGACGCGGTGGCGCGGCTCAGCTCAGGCTCCAGGCGCAGGTCCAGCTTGGCCTTTGGCAGCAGTGTGAACATCATCGGCAGCTTGGTGTCGAGCACGTCGTTGAGCTTGTGGTAGACGGCCTGGACTTCGTTCTCGGTCTTGAACGGATAGAACTGCGGCTGCGCCGCCACCCAGACCGGCAAGCCGGCGGCCGGGCCGGTGTAGCCCAGCTTGGGGCCCAGCACTTCAAACTGCGCCTGGATGCGCGCCACTTCCTTCAGGCCGATGGCGTGGATGGCGTCCGGCGTCAGCGAGGTGGTGGTGGCTTCGGCGACGCGCGCCTGGAACCAGGCGGCGCCGTTCGGCAGCGCGCCGAGGCCGGTCGTGGTGCGGCACGCCGGCACGTATTCCTTTTCCAGGAAGGTGGCCAGGCGGGCCAGCGCCGGCATCAGTTTCTCGCCGACGGTCTTGCGGTAGGCGGCGGTCAGGCGGCGCTTGTCGGCGTCGCTGAAGGCGGCCGGCAGCCTGGTGATCGGCGTGTAGAAGATGCTGCTTTCCGGCGTGGCGCTGACCAGTTTCTGGAACTGCGGCAAGCCCGATTCCATGATGGCTTTCGGCTCGGTGATGCCTTGCTTCGTGCCCGCGCGCATATTGGCGATGGCCTGGTCTATCCATGCCGGCAATTGCGTGATACGGCTCAGGTAAGCGTCATATTCCTTGACCGTGCCGATGGGCTGCGACGCTTCGCCGCCGGCGTAGTTGGCCAGCGTGACCGGCACGCTGTCCATCTGGTTGATCGGCAGCAGGTGCTCGGGGAAAGCCTCCATCGACAGCAGGCCGTGCAGTTCATAGGCGAGGATGTCGTAGCTGACGCGGTCGGTATTATTCAGCTGCGCGCGCTGCACCGTCTTCAGGCGGGTGGCGAACTGGCGATACAGCTTGAACTGCTGGGCGCGCTTGGCGGGGGCGATGCTCATGCCCAGCTGGTCGTCGTATCGGTTGTCGCCGTTTTCGGTGGCGGCGATCGGCTCGAAACGGGCGACGGCGTCATAGTACTGGTCGGCGATGGCCAGCAGCGCCTTGTGCGCGGGCGCGGCGCTGACTTGCGGCGCGACGGCGGCCGGCGCGGCGGCATGGCCGGCCAGCGGCGCCAACGCCAGCATCACGGCGGCGGCAAGAGGGGCGAAAGCGGCGTAGGTGTTGCGGCGATGCGTCATGCGGGTTTCCTCAAAATGTCACAAAATTGGCGCCTAGCATAAGCCATTGCGGGGCGTCGCTGGGACAAAATTTGTATCGGCGATACATTGTTCTTTTTTGGAAATTTCAGATTCGAATTTGCAAACATAATTATTCGAAGGATATCGAAACCGTAGTATCCTGAGGACTCGGTGGCGCGCTTCCACACCACCGCAAGGTTGCTCAAGAATTCAACCATAACAAAGCAGTACAGCCTGGCCGCTGCCCTCGGGTGGCGGCCTTTTCTATTCAGGCCGCCGCTTCGGCGAAGCGGCTTTCGTACAGCGCCGCCACCAGGTCCGATTGCGTGACGATGCCGGCGAAGCGCTGCTCCGCGTCGACGATGGGAATGTGGTGGAAGCCGGAGTCGGCCATCAGCGGCACCAGGTCGACGATGGGCGTGTCGAGCTGCGCCGTGGTGGGGTGCTGGCTCATGATCTGGCCGACCACCTCGGCTTTTTCCGTGTGGGTGACGCCGCTTTTGCGCAGAAATCGCTGCAGTTGCTGGCGGATGCCGCGGTAATCATCCAGACCGCCGTGTTCCAGGAAGTCCGTCTGCGTGACGATGCCGATCACCCGCCGCGCGCGGTTGAGCACCGGCAGCGCCGCCACGCGGTGCGTGCGCATCTGCTGCCAGGCCTGTTCCAGGCTGGTGCCGAACTCGGCGCTGACGACATCGCGCGACATGATGTCGGCGCAGCTGATGATGCCGAAGCGGCGCTGGTAGGCGCGCTGCTCGGTCTGCATGAACAGCGATTCCAGGTCGTCGCGGCTGATGTCCAGCACCTGGTTGTATTGCTTGAGCACGGCGTCCAGGTCTTCCGGCTTGAAGCCCAGCCGCACCGTCGGCACGGCGTCCGCGGTGGCGTGCGGATGCGGTTGCGCGCTTTGTTGCGCATGGGGATAGCGGCGGCCGGTCAGCTTGTTGTAGAGCATGGCCACGAGCACCAGCACCACCGTGTCGGCCAGCACCGTCAGCATGACGAAATCGAAGCCGGCCGCGTGCACGGCGGGGCCGCCGATCACCGTGGTCAGCGCCACGGCGCCGCCGGGCGGATGCAGGCAGCGCAGCGCGAACATGGCGGCGATCGCCAGCCCCGTGGCCAGCGCGCCCAGCAGCGGCAGCGACAGGGTGTCGCCCAGCAATTGCACGCAGGCCACGCCGACCAGTCCGCTGACGACATTGCCGCCGATGGCGGACCAGGGCTGGGCCAGCGGACTGGCCGGCAGCGCGAACAGCAGCACGGCGGAGGCGCCGATCGGCGCCACCATGAAAATCGCGGTGCCGACGGGGGCCAGCAGCAGGTGGCTGAGCAGGGCGGTGATGAACAGGCCGAGCAGGGCGCCGGCGGCGGCGCGCAACTGTTCGCGGCGGCCGGCGGTGATGGGGCTGGGCAGCCAGCGGTCGAGGAAAGCACGCATGGGCTTAATCAAGTATTTGATATGGGACAATTATTATCCCACGCCCAGCCTGCCTCCGCACTTTATTGGTGCGAAACCAGCTCCAGCGGCAAGGCCGTGGTGATCTTGATCTGCTCCATCGAAAACGCCGACGACACCCCGGTCAGCTGCGCAACCTTAATCAACTTCTTGTAAAAGCGGTCATATCCTTCGATATCGCTCGTCACCACCTTCAGCAGGTAATCGATGTCGCCGCTCATGCGGTGGAACTCCAGCACTTCCGGCAAGGCGATGACGGCGGCGGCAAAGCGCGCCAGCCATTTGTCGTCGTGCTGGCTGGTGCGCACGCTGACGAACACCGTCACCGGCAAGCCCACCTTGCGGCGGTTGACGATGGCCACGCGGCTCTCGATATAGCCTTCCTCCTCCAGCCGCCGCACCCGCTTCCAGCATGGCGTGGTGGACAGGCCGACCCGCTCGCTGAGCTGGGCAATCGACAGCGTGCCGTCGCCCTGCAATGCTGACAAAATTGCATAGTCGTAGCGATCTAGTTCATTCATTCTTCATTTTCCTTAAAATTGGCATGAACATGCTGCAAATCGTCCGTGGCAAGAGTATTTTAGTACATATATTTCGGGCCGACTGAGTAAGCTATACATATCAAAGACACTGGCATTCTCATGACGACCGAAATCTACCTCGATGGCAACGCCACGACCGCCGTACTGCCGGCCGCCATCGCCGCCGCGGCCGACGCCATGGGCCAGCGCTATGGCAATCCCAGCAGCAGCCACGGCACCGGCCTCAAGGCCAAAGCCATGCTCGACCAGGCCCGCGCCTGCGCGCTGCGCCTGCTGGGCGTGGGCGACGGCCGCCTGATGTTCAACAGCGGCGCCACCGAAGGCATCCAGACCGCCGTACTGTCGGCGCTGGTCGCGCTGCGCGAACGCCGCGAACGTGGCGTAGCCATCGGCAGCCTGCTGGTCTACGGCGCGACCGAGCACAAGGCCGTGCCGGAAAGCCTGGCGCACTGGAACCGCCTGCTGGGCCTGAACCTGACGCTGCACAAGCTGCCGGTCGACCACGACGGCGCGCACGACCTGGCGCAGCTGCGCGCGCTGGCGCCGCAGGCCGCGCTGGTGTGCACCATGGCCGCCAACAATGAAACCGGCATCATCACCGATCTGGCGGCGATCTCCGCGCTGCTGACCGACACCGGCAGCGCCGCCTACTGGCTGGTCGATTGCGTGCAGGCGCTGGGCAAGCTGGACCTGAACCTGGCCGCCACCCGCATCGACTACGCGCCGTTCTCCGGCCACAAGCTGTACGCGCCCAAAGGCGTGGGCATGCTGTACGTGCGCGCCGGCGCGCCGTTCACGCCGCTGATCATGGGCGGCGGCCAGGAGGGCGGCCAACGCTCCGGCACCGAGAACATGGCCGGCATCGCCGCGCTGGGCGCCGTGCTGGCCGCGCTGGAGCAGGGCGGCACCTTCCGCAGCCACCATGAGCTGGCCAGCTTCCGCGCCCGCCTGGCCGATAGCCTGCGCGCGGCCCTGCCCGGCGTGGTGTTCAACCACCCCTTCGACAAATCGCTGCCGACCACGCTGAACTTTTCCGTGCCCGGCCTGACCAGCCGCGAACTGATGGATGTGTTCGACGCCGCCCACGTACGCGTCAGCTCCGGCAGCGCCTGCTCCGCCGCCAAGGCCGCGCCCAGCTACGTGCTGGACGCCATGCAGGCGCCGCTGTGGCGCAGCGCCGGCGCGATCCGCATGTCCTTCGGCCCGCTGGCCGACGAAGCCACCATCGCCGACGCCTGCCGCCGCATCGAACGGTGCGGCGCCGCGCTGCGCGCCAGCTGCCTGATCCCGTCCGAGCGCACCGCCGTGCCGCACGACGGCCTGCTGCAACTGGGCGTGGAGGGCGCCTGCAGCTGGATGGTGCTGGACGCGGCCAGCCGCAGCTGCATCGTCATCGATCCCTTGCCGGACATGACGGGCCGCATCGAATCCTATGTGCGCTGCCAGAACTACCAGGTGCAAGCCATCGTCAGCACCTTGCCCGGCGCCGACCGCGCGCAACTGGCCGCGGCGCTGGGCCGCCACTTCGACATCCACGCCGCCACCGACGACTACGGCTGGCCTGCAAGCGCCGACGACGGCATCCGGATCGGCGCGCAAACCCTGGCCAGCGTGGCCGACGGCGCGGCGCGCCACTACCTGCTGGGCGCGGTCGGCCTGGCGCCGCAATCGATGCGCTTCGCCTTCTGCGCGCGGCCCGCGCTGGACGTGCTGCGCCCGCTGACCTGTGCGCAGACGCTGTTGTGCCCGACCCGCGACGAGCACAACCAGTTCTGCCTGGGCATGGCCGAGCCGGCCGCCGCCGGCGCGCAAGCCGAGCTGCCGCTGCAGCTCGACAGCGCCGCGCTGGACGCCTTCCTGCAAGCCCATCCCGACGCCCGCTTGATCGACGTGCGCGAACCCTATGAATTCGCGGCCGCCATCGCGCCCGGTCCCGCCGGCCGCAGCGCCCGCAGCGTGCCCTTGAGCCGCCTGGCCGAGCACGCCAGCGGCTGGCTGCAGGACACGTCCGTGCCGCTGGTGTTCTTCTGCCGCAGCGGCAACCGCAGCCTGAAGGCCGCGCAATGCCTGCGCCGCCTGGGCCACCGCCAGGCATACAGCCTCGGCGGCGGACTCGCGCTGGCGCCGATGGCGCTGGCCGCCTAGGCCGCCGGCAGTTCCCTCTCTTTCTTCCTTTATAAGGCCGCGCAAGCGGCCTTTTTTTTCGTGGAAATTCCATGCGTACGCCACCGCACAGTCGCGAGGCGTGCGCCCCCGTAGGATGCCTTGGCACATAATTTCCTATGCGCAGAATCAAAGCGAGGTATCAGTTGAAACAGTCCGCCCCCCTCATGCCCGCGATTACGCTGGGCTTCCGCGAAGCGCCCGCCGGCTCCCTGTTGTCCGCCGAGGACGACGAAGACCTGCCGTTGCGCGCCGAACTCTTCAGTGCTGCCCAGATGGCGGCGCACGGCAAGACGCTGGCCACGCATCACGAGCTCAGCAAGCGGAGCGGCCGCGACCGCCTGTTGTCGCGGCTGGCGGAAAACGCCGCCGTCATCGACGCCACCTGCGACGCGCTGGCCGCCGCCGCCAAGGTCGGCCGCCAGATCACGCCCGCTTCCGAGTGGTTGCTGGACAACTTCTACCTGATCGAAGAACAGATACGCATCGCCCGCCGCCACCTGCCGAAGAACTACAGCCGGCAATTGCCGCGCCTGGGCAAGGGGGCGCCGGACGGCACGCCGCGCGTCTACAAGATCGCGCTGGAAATCATTTCGCACGGCGACGGCCGCGTCGATCCCGAATCGCTGTGCCGCTTCGTCGACGCCTACCAGGAAGTGGCCAGCCTCACGCTGGGCGAGCTGTGGGCCATTCCCATCATGCTGCGCCTGGCGCTGATCGAAAACCTGCGCCGCGTGGCCGCCCGCGTGGCCGACAACCGCATCCACCGCGACCTGGCCAACACCTGGGCCGACCAGATGACCGAGGTCGCCGACAAGAATCCCAGCGGCCTGATACTGCTGGTGGCCGACATGGCCCGTTCCAATCCGCCCGTCACCAGCGCCTTCGTGGCCGAACTGGCGCGGCGCCTGCAGGGACAAAGCCCGGCGCTGACGCTGGCGCTGTCGTGGATCACGCACCGCCTGGCCGAATCGGGCCAGACCATCGAGCAGCAGATCCAGGCCGAGATCCAGCAGCAGGCGGCCGAGCAGGTCTCCATCGCCAACAGCATCGGCAGCCTGCGCTTCCTCGGCACCATGGACTGGCAGGAGTTCGTCGAGACCATGAGCGTGGTCGAGCAGACCTTGCGCCAGGATCCCGCCGCCATCTATGGCCGCATGGAGTTCGCCACGCGCGACCAGTACCGCCACGCGATCGAGAAGATCGCCAAGCGCTCGCGCTACTCGGAAATCGAAGTGGCGCAGCAAGCCTTGCAGCTGGCGCAGGCGCACTACGAGGGCGGCGACGCGCGCCATGGCCACGTCGGCTTCTACCTGATCGGCGGCGGCCTGGCCGCGCTGGAAAAACAGACCGGCATGCGCCGGCCGTGGCTGGAAGCCCTGCAGCAGACGTCGCGCGCCTCGCCGCTGACTTCCTACCTGGGCGCCATCGCCGCCATCGCATTGGTGTCGACCGCGCTGCTGCTGGAGCGCGCCGCGCACAACGGCGTGAGCGGCCCCGTCATCGTCATGCTCGGCGTGCTGGCGCTGCTGGGCAGCAGCCAGCTGGCATTGGGCCTGGTGAACTGGGTCGCCACGCTGGTGACGCGTCCGAACCCGCTGCCGCGCATGGACTTCAAGGACGGCGTGCCGGCCAACGCCCGCGCCATCGTGGTGGTGCCGACGCTGGTCTACAGCAAGGAGAACATCGCCGAACTGTGCGAACAGCTGGAGGTGCGCTTCCTCGCCAACCGCGATCCCAACCTGGTGTTCTGCCTGTTGACGGACTTCGCCGACGCCGCCGCCGAAACGCTGCCCACCGATGAGGCGCTGGTCGAACAGATGCAGCGCTGCGTCGGTCATTTGAACCGCAAGTACGCCACCCATCCGAACGGCGACCCGGCCGCGCCCTTCCTGCTGCTGCACCGCCCGCGCCAGTGGAATCCGCACGAAGGCGTGTGGATGGGCTATGAACGCAAGCGCGGCAAGCTGCAGGCGCTGAACCGCTTCCTGCGCGGCGGCGCGCGCGACCAATTCAGCCTGGTGGTGGGCGAAACGCACGAACTGCAAAGCATCAAGTACGTCATCACGCTCGACACCGACACCCAGTTGCCGCGCGACGCCGCGGCGCAGTTCGTCGCCACCATGCAGCATCCGCTGAACCAGCCGCGCGTCGACACCGCACGCGGCCGCGTGGTCGAAGGCTACGGCATCCTGCAGCCGCGTGTGACGGTCAGCCTGCCGAGCGAGAACGCCTCGCGCTACGAAAAGCTGTGCGGCGGCGAACCGGGCATCGACCCCTACACCCGCACCGTCTCCGACGTCTACCAGGACGTGTTCTTCGAAGGCTCCTTCATCGGCAAGGGCATCTACGATGTCGACGTGTTCGAGCAGGTGCTGGGCCATCGTCTGCCGGAAAACCGCATCCTCAGCCACGACCTGCTGGAAGGCTGCTACCTGCGCGCCGGCCTGCTGAGCGACGCCCAGTTGTACGAAGCCTATCCGGCCCGCTACGCCGACGACGTCAGCCGCCGCCAGCGCTGGATACGCGGCGACTGGCAGCTGGCCTCGTGGCTGTTCGGCCGCGTGCCCGGCGCCAACCGCAAGCGCGAGCGCAATCCGCTGTCGCTGCTGTCGCGCTGGAAGCTGTTCGACAACCTGCGCCGCAGCCTGACCGCGCCGGCGCTGGTGCTGTCGCTGATCGCCGCCTGGCGCTGGCTGCCCGATCCCTGGCTGTGGACCGGCGCCGTGCTGGCCGTGATCTTCATCCCGTCGCTGGTCAGCACCCTGCACGACCTGTGCCGCCGTCCGGAAGACACCTTGTGGAGCCAGCACCTGCGCGCCTCGCTGCGCCGCAGCGGCCTGCAGTTCTCGCATGCGATCCTGATGCTGGTGTTCCTGCCGTACGAAGCCTGGTTCAGTCTGGACGCCATCCTGCGCAGCGCCTGGCGCATGCTGGTCTCGCACAAGCACCTGCTGGAGTGGCGCGCCTCGGCGCTGGCGCGCACCGACGGCGTCTGGCGCACCATGTGGTGCTCGCCGGCGCTGGCGCTGTTCGTCGGCGGCGCGCTGCTGGGATGGCGTCCTGCCAGCCTGGCGCCGGCCGCGCTGTTCCTGCTGGCCTGGCTGGTGGCGCCGGCCGTGGCGCAGTGGATCAGCCGCCCGATCGAACGCCGGCAGGCCAGGCTCACGCCGGACCAGCAGCAGTTCCTGCACCAGCTGGCCCGCCGCACGTGGGCCTACTTCGACCGCTACGTCGGCCCGGAGGACAACTGGCTGCCGCCCGATAACATGCAGGAGCATCCGGCCCACGTGGTGGCGCACCGCACCTCGCCGACCAATATCGGCATGGCGCTGCTGGCCAACCTGAGCGCCAGCGATTTCGGCTACATCTGCATCGGCCAGATGATGCAGCGCACCGCCGCCACGCTGGCCACGATGGACCAGCTGGAACGCCACCAGGGCCACTTCTACAACTGGTACGACACGCAGACGCTCAAGCCGCTGCACCCGATCTACATCTCGACCGTCGACAGCGGCAACCTGGCCGGCCACCTGCTCACGCTGCAGGCCGGCCTGACCGGCTTGTACGACCAGCCGGTGCTGGGCCCGCAGACGGTGGACGGCATTGTCGCCACCTGCCGCGTGCTGCAGGAGTCGCTGGGCGGCGCGGCGTCCGCGCCCGCAGCGGATGCGCCGGACGTCGCCGGCCAGCGCGAGCTGAACGCCTTGCTGGCCGCGCTGACGCCCGCACCGGAAAGCGGCAACCTGCAGCAACTGCACGCCTGGCTGGCGCGCGTCGCCGCCGCAGCCGCCGGCCTGCCGCCGACCGACCCGCACGGCGAAGCCGCCATGTGGTCCGCCTCGCTGGTGCAGCAATGCCAGGCGGCGCTGGATGAACTGTCCCTGCTGGCGCCATGGGTCAACCTGCCGGCGGACGCCGTGTTCGACACCAGCCTGACCCGCGTGCCGACGCTGCGCGAACTGGCCGCCATGATCGACAGCTCCTCCGCCGTCCTGGCTAACGACCTGGCCCCGGCCGAACGCGGTCGCCAGCTGCTGCTGGCCGGCCTGTGCGCGCAGGGCGCCGCCGCCGCGCACGAACGCATGCGCGAACTGTCCGAGCTGGCGCGCCGCTGCGGCGCCTACGCCCAGATGGAATACGGCTTCCTGTACAACACCACCACCAGCCTGCTGGCCATCGGCTACAACGTCACCGAGCGCCGCCTGGACGCCAGCTACTACGATCTGCTGGCGTCGGAAGTGCGGCTGGCCAGCTTCGTCGCCATCGCCCAGGGCCAGCTGCCGCAGGAGCACTGGTTCGCGCTGGGCCGCCAGTTGTGCATCGTCGCCGGCAAGCCGGTGCTGCTGTCCTGGAGCGGCTCGATGTTCGAGTACCTGATGCCCTTGCTGGTGATGCCCAACTATCCGAGCACGCTGCTCGACCAGACCTACAACGCGGTGATCGACGCCCAGATCGACTACGGCAAGCGCCGCAGCGTGCCGTGGGGGATATCCGAATCCGGCTACAACACCGTCGACGCCAGCCTCAATTACCAGTACCGCGCCTTCGGCGTGCCCGGCCTGGGCCTGAAGCGCGGCCTGGCCGACGACCTGGTGATCGCGCCCTACGCCACCATGCTGGGATTGATGGTGCAGCCGGAAGCGGCCTGCCTCAACCTGCAGAAGATGGCGGGCATGGGCTATATGGGCCGCTACGGTTTCTTCGAAGCGATCGACTACACGGCCTCGCGCCTGCCGCGCGGCCAGAGCGCCGCCGTGATCCGCTCCTTCATGGTCCACCACCAGGGCATGGGCCTGCTGGCGCTGAGCTACCTGCTGCACGACCGGCCGATGCAGCGCCGCTTCGAATCCGATCCGCTGCTGCAATCGACGTTGCTGGTGCTGCAGGAACGCAGCCCGCAGGCGGGCGCCTTCTACTCCAACACCACCGAGATGGCGGCCGTGCGCTCCACCGCGCCGGAGCAGGCCATGCCGATGCGCGTGCTGACCCAGCACAGCACACCGGTACCGGAAACCCAGCTGTTGTCCAACGGCCGCTATCATGTGATGGTGACGAACGGCGGCGGCAGCTACAGCCGCTGGAAGGATCTCGCCGTCACCCGCTGGCGCGAGGACAGCACGCGCGACAACTGGGGCAACTTCTGCTACGTGCGCGACATGGACGACGGCCAGTTCTGGTCGACCACCTACCAGCCGGCGCTGGTCGAACCGCGCAAGCACGAAGTGATCTTTTCCGAAGGCCGCGCCGAGTTCCGACGCTCCGACCGCAACATCGACCTGTACACGGAAATCGTCGTATCGCCGGAAGACGACATCGAACTGCGCCGCACCCGCATCACCAACAAGTCCGACCGCGAGCGCACCATCGAAGTGACCAGCTTTGCCGAGGTGGTGATGGCGCCCGCCGCCGCCGATGCCTCGCATCCGGCCTTCAGCAAACTGTTCGTGCAGACTGAAATCCTGCGCGACGAAAACGCCATCCTGTGCACGCGCCGTCCGCGCGGGCCGGCCGACGCCATGCCCTGGCTGATGCACTCGATGATGGTGCACGACGCCGCCGTCGCCGGCGTCTCCTTCGAAACCGACCGCTCGCGCTTCATCGGCCGCGGCAACACCGCCGCCGCGCCGCAGGCCATGCTGAGCGACGACGCCCTGAGCGGCGCCGAAGGCTCGGTGCTCGATCCGGTGGTGGCGATCCGCTACACCATCACCCTCAAGCCGGACCAGACGGCCATCGTCGACATCGTCACCGGCATGACCGAGCAGCGCGACGCCGCGCTGCACCTGATCGACAAATACCAGGACCGCCACCTGGCCGACCGCGTGTTCGAACTGGCGTGGACCCACAGCCAGGTCGTGCTGCGCCAGCTCAACGCCAGCGAGGCCGACGCCCAGCTGTACGGCCGCCTGGCCAACTCGGTCATCTATCCGAACGCCGCGCTGCGCGCCGACGCCGCCACGCTGATCAAGAACCAGCGCGGCCAGTCCGGCCTGTGGGCGTATGCGATTTCCGGCGACCTGCCGATCGTGCTGCTGCAGATCAAGGACCCGGCCAACATCGAACTGGCGCGCCAGATGGTGCAGGCGCACGCCTACTGGCGCCTGAAAGGGCTGGTGGTCGACCTGGTGATCTGGTACGAAGACCAGTCGGGCTACCGCCAGCTGCTGCACGAGCAGATCATGGGCCTGATCGCCTCCGGCATCGACGCCCAGGCCATCGACCGGCCGGGCGGCATCTTCGTGCGCCTGGCCGACCAGATCGCCAACGAGGACCGCATCCTGCTGCAATCGGTGGCGCGCGCCATCCTCAGCGACAGCCGCGGCACGCTGGCCGAACAGATCAAGCGTCCCGGCCCGCCGGCCATGCGCATGCCGCCGCTGCTGGCGGACAATCGCGGCGACTACGCGGACGCCGTTCCGCCGCCCGCTCCGGCGCGCGAGCTGATGCTGGAAAACGGCATCGGCGGCTTCACGCCGGACGGCCGCGAATACGTCATCACAACCAGCGCCGCGCAGCGCACGCCGGCGCCGTGGTCCAACGTGCTGGCCAATCCGCAGTTCGGCAGCGTGGTCTCGGAGAGCGGCCAGGCCTACACCTGGCACGAGAACGCCCATGAATTCCGCCTGACGCCGTGGCACAACGATCCCGTCAGCGACGCCAGCGGCGAGGCCTTCTATCTGCGCGACGAGCAGAGCGGCCAGTTCTGGTCGCCGACCGCCTTGCCGGCGCGCGGCAATGGCAGCTACGTCACGCGCCACGGCTTCGGCTACAGCGTGTTCGAACACAGCGAGGCCGGCATCGCCACCGAGATGACCACCTTCGTCGCCATCGACGCGCCGATCAAATACACGGTGCTCAAGGTGCGCAACGACTCGCTGGTGGCGCGGCGCCTGTCGGCCACCGGCTACGTCGAGTGGGTGCTGGGCGACATGCGCTCCAAGTCCGGCATGCACATCGTCACCGAGGCCGATCCGGTCAGCGGCGCGCTGTTCGCCAAGAACGCCTACAACACCGAGTTCACCGGCCGCGTCGCCTTCTTCAATTGCGACGCCACGCTGCGCTCCGTCACCGCCGACCGCGGCGAATTCCTGGGCCGTAACGGCTCGCTGGCGTCGCCGGTGGCGATGCGCCGTTCCCGCCTGTCCGGCAAGACCGGCGCCGGCCTCGATGCCTGCGCCGCCATCCAGGTGCCGTTCGACCTGCTGCCGGGCCAGGAGCGCGAGATCGTCTTCGTGCTGGGCGTGGCCGGCCGCCGCAACGCCGACGCCAGCAGCATGGTGCAAAAACACCGCAGCGCCGGCGCCGCGCACGAGGCGCTGGCCGCGGTGCAGGCGCACTGGGAGCAAACCCTGGGCGCGGTGCGCATCGATACGCCGGAGCCGCAGCTCGACCTGCTGGCCAACGGCTGGCTGATGTACCAGACCATCGCCTGCCGCATGTGGGCGCGCAGCGGCTACTACCAGTCCGGCGGCGCCTTCGGCTTCCGCGACCAGCTGCAGGACGCGATGGCCACCATCCACACGCAACCGCAGCTGCTGCGCGACCAGCTGCTGCTGTGCGCCGCCCACCAGTTCCTGGAAGGCGACGTGCAGCACTGGTGGCATCCGCCGTCGGACCGCGGCGTGCGCACCCACTGTTCGGACGACTATCTGTGGCTGCCGCTGGGCGCGTGGCGCTACGTCATCGCCACCGGCGACGTCGGCGTGCTGAACGAAAGCACGCCTTACCTGGAGGGCCGCGCCGTCAAGCCGGAAGAGGATTCGTACTACGATCTGCCAGGACGCTCCAGCCAGAGCGGCACGCTGTACGAGCACTGCGTGCGCGCCATTCGCAACGGCCTGCGCTTCGGCGTGCACGGCCTGCCGCTGATCGGCTCCTGCGACTGGAACGACGGCATGGACAAGGTCGGCGAACATGGCAAAGGGGAGAGCGTGTGGCTGGCCTTCTTCCTGTGCGAAGTGCTGCAGCGTTTCGCCGAAGTGGCGGACCTGATGCAGGACGCGGACTTCGCTGCCGAGTGCCGCGGCGAGGCCAAAAAGCTGGCCGTCAACGTCGAAAAGAATGCGTGGGACGGTGAATGGTACCGCCGCGCCTATTTCGACGACGGCACGCCGCTCGGTTCGCACACCAACGAGGAATGCCAGATCGATTCGATTTCGCAGAGCTGGGGCGTGCTGTCCGGCGCCGCCGATCCGGTGCGCGTGCGCGGCGCGATGGAGCAGGTCAACCAGCGGCTGGTGCGGCGCGATTCCGGTATCATCCAGTTGCTCGATCCGCCGTTCGACAAGGCCGGCCCCAACCCCGGCTATATCCGTGGCTATGTGCCCGGCGTGCGCGAGAACGGCGGCCAGTACACCCACGCCGCCATCTGGACCGCGATGGCCTTCGCCCGCCTGGGCGAGACCGAGCGGGCCTGGGAGCTGGCGCGCATGATCAATCCGGTGCAGCACGGCGGCACGCCGGAAGGCATGGCGCGCTACAAGGTTGAGCCTTATGTGGTGACGGCCGACGTCTACGCCGTGGCGCCGCACGTGGGGCGCGGCGGCTGGAGCTGGTACACCGGTTCCTCGGGATGGATGTACCGCCTGATACTGGAGTCGCTGCTCGGCCTGACCCGCACCCCGACCCAGCTCACGCTGGCGCCGCGCATGCCGGCCGAGTGGCCGCACTTCACGCTGACCTACCGCTACGGCGCGGCATCGTATGTGATCCGCGTGGTGAAGTCGGCGGAAGCCGCGCCGCTGATGACGGTGGACGGCGTGCGCCAGCCGGGCATGGCGATCGATCTGCACGATACGCCGGGCATCCGCAAGGTGGAATTGTTCGTGCCGGCCTAGTTCGTTTTTTAACAGAGTGTCCCATTCTGGACATTTTAGGCATCCACACCACAACGCGGCGCTTTATGCGCCGCGTTCTCTTTGTGCGTCATCTTCCTGTCATGCATAGTTGCGAGACTTTTGGATTACCAACCGCAAAGAGAGTCCCTAGTGAACAAATCGCAGACGCTGTCCCGCCTTGCCTTCATCATGCTGCTGTCCGCCGGTGTCATCGGCGCCGCCCACGCATCCAAAGCCGACCACCACGAATTCGAAGCCACGCTGCATGCGCCCTTCGCCGCCGACGGCGCCGACCAGGATCGCCCGGAAGCGCGTACCTTCAAGCTTGGTTTCGATTTTCCCCTGCTCGAACGCGAACAGGATGTGAAGTGGCGGCTGGAGCTGGTCAGCCCGGACGGCGTGGTGGTGCAGCAGTGGCAGGGCGTGCAGCGCATCGCCGGCAAGCCGGTCGATGTCAGCATCGCCTGGGATGGCCGCGCCGACGGCTTGATCCTGACCGACGGCGTCTACGTGGCGCGCATGCAGGCCATCACCGGCGACGACACGGTCGAACAAAGCTGGGAAATCTCGGTGGGCCGCGCTGCGGCCCAGGCCATGCCGGCCTTCAAGCCCTTGCCAACCTCCGCGACGTCCGCCAAGCCTGCGGGCGCCAACGGCCGCGTGGTGCAGGGCGCCGTGGCCGCCACGGGCTCGCTGCCATACACCGTCTACCTCGGCAACCTGCACAGCCAGACCAACCATAGCGATGGCGGCGGGGCGCTGGGCAGCTGCACCGGCGCGCAGGCGCCGCAAAGCGCGGCGCTGGGGCCGGCCGACGCCTACCAGTACGCGATGAACAAGGGCCTCGATTTCCTGATGGCGTCCGAGCACAATCATATGTACGACGGTTCCGACGGCACCAACGCTTCCGCCGATCCGGCCGCCGCCAAGGCGCTGTTCCAGTCCGGCCTCGCTGCGGCCGCCAACTTCAACAGCGCGCACGCGGGCTTCCTCGGCATGTATGGTCTGGAGTGGGGCGTCATCAACAACGGCGGCCATATGAACATCTTCAACACCACCGAGCTGCTGGGCTGGGAGAGCAATGGCGGCGGCCAGCTGATCGCCGACACGCTGACCGCCAAGGGCGACTACGCGGGCCTGTACACGCTGATGCGCCAGCGCGGCTATGTCGGCCAGTTCAACCATCCGGAATCGTCCGGCCAGTTCCTGGTCAACGGCACGGCGCTGGGCTACACCGCCGACGGCGACCAGGCGATGGCGCTGTGCGAGGTGCTCAACACCTCGGCCTTCTCCACCAACACCAGCGAGACCGAGACCGGCCGCAGCACCTACGAAGGCGCCTGCAACAAGGCGCTGGAGGCGGGCTACCACATCGCCTTCTCCACCGACCAGGATAACCACTGCGCCAACTGGGGCGCGTCCTACACCAACCGCACCGGCGTGCTGCTGCCGAACGGCACGCCGCTGACCGCCGCCAGCATGATCGCCGCCATCAAGGCGCGCCGCGTGTTCGCCACCATGGACAAGACCTCGCAGCTGATCCTGACCGCCAACGGCCACGTGATGGGCGAGCGCTTCGCCAACAGCGGTCCGCTCAACCTGGTCGCCAACTTCGCCAGCAGCAGCGGCAAGACGGTATCGTCGGTGAAGATGTACGAGGGCGTCCCGGGCCGCAACGGCGCGGTGACGCAGCTGTCGGCCACCGCCAGCACCACCATCACGCCGGCCGTGGGCGAGCACTTCTACTACGCCAAGATCACCCAGAACGACGGCAACATCCTGTGGTCGGCGCCGGTGTGGGTCACACAGGGCAGCGGCGGCGGCACGCCTCCCGGCCCGACGGAGCTGATCGTCAACGGCGGCTTCGAATCCGGCGCCGCCTCATGGACCGCCAGCGCCGCCGCGATCACGTCGGACACGGCGCAGGCCGCGCACGGCGGCGGCGGCAAGGCCAAGCTGAATGGCTACGGCAGCACCCATACCGACACGCTGTACCAGAGCGTGGCGATACCGGCCGCCGCCACCAGCGCCAAGCTGTCGTTCTGGCTGAAAGTGGTGTCCAGCGAGACCACCGCCACCAACGCCTACGACACGCTCAAGGTGCAGGTGCGCAGCGGCGCCAACGCCGTGCTGGCGACGCTGGCGACCTATTCGAATCTGAACAAGGGGAGCACGTATGTGCAGAAGAGCTTCGACCTGTCGGCCTATAAAGGGCAGACGGTGAGGATATACTTCGAGGGTGTGGAAGGCACGATGGTGTCGACCGCCTTCCTGGTGGATGATGTCAGCCTGATCGCGCAGTAAGGCGGCTTACTTGGTCCACGGCTGTTCGCGCTTGCCGCCTTTGCGCGCGAACAGCAGCAGCACGCCGATACCGATCAGTATCAGCTTGTAGTTCACCGGTTCCGGCACCGACACCATGTTGGCTTTGCCGGCCGCCGGCTTGGCCGCGTGCACGCTGCTGGCCGCATGTGCGGTCGCGGGCGCCGTGTCGGCCGCATATACCTGTGCGCTCACTGCGGAGGCGCTCAACAACAGCGCCGCTATCTTGCTCATCAATCGCATTCCTTGCCCCTGCCAATATTCAAGTGACAAGTATAATAGATTGTTAATTCTTCCGCATCCGTGCGCTAACACACGGAGCGGAACATAAAGTGGTTGACCTTACACGCCGAGGCTGGAACCTGCACCCAGCAGCGTGGCCACGCCCAGCACGGCGAACACCAGCGCGGCGATGCCGTGCACCAGCTTGAGCGAGACGCGGTTGGCGATCCTGTCGCCCAGGTAGACCGCCGGCACGTTGGCCAGCATCATGCCGAAGGTGGTGCCGCAGACCACGGCCACCAGGCTGTCGTAGCGGGCCGCCAGCGCCACCGTGGCCACCTGCGTCTTGTCGCCCATTTCGGCGGCGAAGAAGGCGATCAGCGTGGTCAGGAACACGCCATACTTCGCCAGCGGCATGTCGCCGTCGTCGATCTTGTCCGGCACCAGCGTCCACGCGGACATCGCCAGGAAGGACACGCCCAGCACCCAGCGCAGGATGTCCGGCCCGAGCAGGCTGGTGATCCAGGTGCCGACGGCGGCGGCAAACGCGTGGTTGGCGATGGTGGCGACGAAAATCGCGGCGACGATCGGCAGCGGGCGGCGGAACTTGGCGGCCAGGCAGAACGCGAGCAGCTGGGTTTTGTCGCCGATTTCAGCGAGGGCGACGATGCCGGTAGAGACGAAGAATGCTTCCATGGGTTGTGTATGTAGTACGCGGGCCGGAAACGATTAACCAATGATCCAGGCGCGACTCCGGCCCATCATGGCCGCACCTCGATCATGGTCTCGTCAAGTTTTTCAACCACCTGCACCACGGTCTGCGGACCGATTATGTTGACACAGGTTCTTGCACCGGGAAGGCGCAAGCCGACTACTCCCCACTTACGACGCGAATGATAGCATAGCCGCACGCATGTACACATCTTCGATACATGGCTATGCTATTCTGCTTCGCGCTTCAGTCAACATTGAAAAGACCGCCATGCCTATCAAGAAAACCCTGTCCGCCTTCGTCCTGTCCGCCCTGGCCGCGCTGGGCGCCGCCCATGCCGACCCATTGAGCTACGCCCGCTACGACCAGGTGCGCACCAGCGACCTGTATCTGGACCTGAAGGCCGACTTCGGCCACAAGACCCTGGCCGGCTACGCCGAGCTGACGCTGAACTGGATCGACAAGTCGGCCCGCACGCTGGTGCTGGACACGAACGAACTCAATATCGCCAAGGTGCAGGTGCTGAACCCGAACGGCCGCTGGAGCGCCGCCTCCTTCATGCTCGACAAGCTCGACGCCGAGAAGGGCCGGGCGCTGCGCATCGCGCTGCCGTTCCAGCCGCAGAAGGTGCGCGTGTACTACCGCACCGCGCCGTCGGCCGCCGCGCTGCAATGGATGTCGCCGCAGCAGACCATGTCCGGCAAGCGTCCGTTCATGTTCAGCCAGTCCGAGGAAATCAACGCCCGCTCGTGGGCGCCGGTGCAGGACACGCCGGCCGTGCGCTTCACCTACAGCGCCCGCATCGAAGCGCCGGCCGGCATGCGCGTGGTGATGAGCGCCGAGAACGACCAGCAATCGACCGGCGCCGGCGGCTGGAAATTCAAGATGGCGCAGCCGATTCCGTCCTACCTGCTGGCGATCGCCATCGGCGAGATCGACGTGCGCAACCTCGGCCCGCGCTCCGCCGTCTACGCCGAGCCGGCGCGCATCGAGGCCGCCGCCTACGAGCTGGCCGACACCGAGAAAATGATCAGCGCCGCCGAAGGCCTGTACGGCCCATACCGGTGGGAGCGTTACGACATGATCGTGCTGCCGCCGTCGTTCCCGATCGGCGGCATGGAGAACCCGCGCCTGACCTTCCTCACGCCGACCATGATCGCCGGCGACCGCAGCCTGGTCGACCTGATCGCGCATGAACTGGCGCACTCGTGGTCCGGCAACCTGGTGACGAACGCCTCGTGGAAGCACTTCTGGCTCAACGAAGGCTTCACCACCTACGTCACCACCCGCATCGTCGAGAAGCTGTACGGCGAGGAAGTGGCGGAGATGAACCTGCAGGTCGAGCAGGAAGAGGCGCTGGCTTCGCTGCCGTCCATCCCCGCGGCCAAGCAGGCCTTGGTGACGCGCGACGCCGACACCAGCGCCGCCGGCTATACCGACAGTGGCCTGGTCTATCCGAAAGGCGCATGGCTGCTGCGCACACTGGAGCAGCGCGCCGGCCGAGAAACCTTCGATCCCTTCCTGCGCGGCTGGTTCGACCAGCACGCGTTCAAGTCGGCCACCACCGACGAATTCGTGGCCTACCTGAAGAAGAACCTGCTCGATGCGCGGCCGGAAGTGATGTCGCAGGCGGAGCTGGACGAGTGGCTGTACGGCGCCGGCATTCCGGCCAGCGCCAAACATGCCGCCTCGCCGCGCCTGGCCGCGCTGGACGCGCAGCGCAACGCGTGGCTCAAGGGCGAGCTGCCGACCAAGGACTTGAACGGCAAGAACTGGATCGCGCTGGAGTGGATGCACTTCCTGAACGATATCGACGGCAAGGCCGGCGCCGCGCAGATGCAGGAGCTGGACCAGGCTTTCGCGCTCGGCAAGAGCGGCAACAATGAAATCGCCTACCGCTTCTACCTGGCTGCCATCAAGGCCGGCTACAGCGTGCGCGAGCCGCTCAACACCTTCCTGATGAGCGTGGGCCGCCAGAAGTTCGTGGTGCCGCTGTACACCGCGCTGCTGAAAAACCCGGCCGAAAAGGAATGGGCAAAATCGGTTTACGCCAAGGCGCGCGAACACTATCATCCGGTCACGCAAGGCTCGGTCGATAAACAATTCAAAAAATAATGATGATGAAATTCTCCCGCAATGTTTGCCGCGCTTCCGCTACGGCGCTGCTGGTGCTGGCGGTATCCGTGCCGGCGCTGGCCGCCGCGCCGGCCTACAACCTCGACGCCGACGTCAAGCTGGCGCTGAAGACCTTCGACGTGCCCGGCATGGCGATCGCCATCGTCAAGGATGGCAAGGTCATCTCCGCCAACGGCTACGGCGTGCGCAAGCTGGGCGACCCGGCGCCGGTGGACGGCAAGACGCTGTTCGAAGTGGCCTCCAACTCCAAGGCCTTCACCGCCGCCGCGCTGGCGATGCTGGTCGACGAAGGCAAGATCGCCTGGGACGATCCCGTCACCAAGCACCTGCCGGACTTCCAGATGTTCGACGCCTACGTCACCGGCGCGATGACGGTGCGCGACCTGCTGACGCACCGCAGCGGCCTCGGTCTGGGCGCGGGCGACCTGCTGTGGTGGCCGACCACCAGTTTCAGCACCGATGAAATCATCGCGCGGCTGCGCTACGTGAAGCCGGCCACCAGCTTCCGCAACAGCTACGCCTACGACAACCTGCTCTACATCGTGGCCGGCAAGATCATCGCCGCCAAGGCCGGCAAGCCGTGGGGCGCGGCCGTGCAGGAGCGCATCCTGGCGCCGCTGGGCATGAACGGCACCACCACCAGCGTGGCCGCGATGCTCGCCAGCGGCGACTACTCCGCGCCGCACAGCAAGATCAACGACAAGGCCGCCGTGGTCAAGCCCATGCCGGTGGAGAACGCGGTGGGCGCGGTGGGCATCAACACCAGCGCCGAGGATATCGCGCGCTGGATGAACATGCTGCTGGGCGGCGGCAAGCTGGAAAACGGCACGCAGCTGATCAGCGCCAGGCAGCTGGCCGAGATGTGGTCCGAGCAGACGCCGATGCGCATCCGCGAACCCAAGCCGGCGCTGGCCGCGACCAAGCCTAACTTCTCGGCCTATGGCCTGGGCTTCAGCCTGCGCGACTACAAGGGCCGCAAGATCGCCATGCACGGCGGCGCGCTGCAGGGGTTTTATTCGACCGTGCTGATGGTGCCGGAAGAGAAGCTGGGCATCGCCATCCTGACCAACGCCGAGAACAGCCCGGCGATGGCGTCGCTGTACTGGCGCATCCTCGACCAGTATCTGAACGTGCCGGCCAGCGACTGGATACAGCTGTACGCCGACCAGGAAGCGGCCTCGCACCGGGAGGAGCTGGAACGCCAGGGCAAGGAGTCCGGCGCGCGCACCGCGAAGTCGACGCCGTCGCTGCCGCTGGCTGCCTACGACGGCGAGTACGAAGACCCGTGGTACGGCAAGGTGACGATACGCGCCGAGGGCAAGAAGCACATCATGAGCTTCACCCGCACGCCGGACCTGACGGGCGAGCTGGAACACTTCCAGCACGACACCTTCATCGTCCGCTGGAAGGAGCGCAACTTCAACGCCGACGCCTACGTGAGCTTCGCGCTGAATCCGGACGCCAGCATCGAGCGCATGAAGATGGCGCCGGTGTCGATGGAGACGGACTTCAGCTACGACTTCCGCGACCTGAACTTCACGCCGGTCCAGCCGCCCAAGGCCGACAAGGCGAAGTAGGCTAGGCCTGCTGCTCGACCCGGTTGCGGCCGTTGCGCTTGGCGCGGTACAGCGCCAGGTCGGCGGCGTGGAACAGGTCGTCGAGCGCGGCGTGCGGGCCGTGCGCCACCGCCACGCCGAAGCTGGCCGTCACGCGCAGGATGTGGCCGTCGGCCAGCGTCAGCGGCTCGCGCGAGATCGCCGCCCGCAGCCGCTCGGCCAGCGCGTGCGCCGCCTCCAGCCCGCAGTAGGTGGGCATCACCACGAATTCCTCGCCGCCGTAGCGCGCCACGATCTCGCCGCCGCGCAGGCTGTCGCGCACCACCTCGGCGATGCGTATCAACACCTGGTCGCCGGCGTCGTGGCCGTAGGAGTCGTTGACCGACTTGAAGTGGTCGACGTCGAACAAAATCACCGCCAGCGATTCGCCCCGCTCGCGCGCGCCGCGCAGGCGCAGGTTGCCGGCCGCCGTGAAGGCCCGCCGGTTCAGGATGCCGGTCAGGTAGTCGGTGTCGGCGCGCAGCCGCAGTTCCTCGATCAGGCGCACGCGCTCCTGCTCCAGCCGCTGCCGGTCCATGCTGTTGGCGCGCAGCGTCGCCAGCGCGCGCAGCATGTCGCCGATTTCGTCGTCGCGCCGGGCGCCGCTGGGCGGCATCGAGAAATCGCCGTTGCCCAGCCGGACCACGGCGCGCGTGGCGCGCAGCAGCGGCACCACCACCCGCCGCCGCACGATCGCCAGCAGCAGCGTCAGCGCCAGCAGGATGGCGGCGCCCACCAGCAGGGCCAGCACCAGCTCGCGCCGCGCCACCTCGTAGTCGTGCAGGGCTTGCGCCTGCGCCTCCTGCAGCAGCACGTCGCGCAGCGCCAGGATGGGCGCCATGCTGGGCACGTAGCGTTGCGCGAACTGGCCGGTGTCCATGCCGTAGGGGCGGCCGGCGCGGCTGGTCTGCTCGACCTCGGCGACCAGTTGCTGGCCGGCGGCAAAATACACCTCGTCCATGCGCGCCACCGCCGCCAGCACGCGCGGCTCGCTGTCGATGTCGCTGGTGGGGATCTTGATCAGCTGGCGCAGCTGCTCGATGCGGCCGCGCAGGAACTGCAGGCGCTGGTGGTCGGCCTCGGTCAGCGGCCGGGGCGCGGCCAGCGGCACCGTCAGCGCCGAGCCGAGCCGGCCGGCGAACTCGCGCAGCTCGACGGTCAGGCGGGCCTTCATCAGGATGCGGGCGATGCGCGGATATACCTGTTCCGAGGCGCGGGTGTAGCTGGTCACAGCGTCCAGCGCCAGCGGCACCAGCTGGAACATGCGTTCGACGGTGGCGGTCAGCCGCTCCGGCGTGCGCTCGGCCGGCGGCAGCGCGGCCAGCTGGTCCACCGCCAGCCGGGCCGCGCCCAGCGCGTCGTACAGCGGCACCAGCGCGCCGGCGGACGGGCCGGAGTCGGCGGCCAGCTCCTGGCGCAGCTGCGCCAGCGCCAGGTCGGTGTCGGCGCGGGCCCGCAGCAGCCGGGCGCGGCGGGCCGGATCGGCCGGCGCGCGGTCGCCCAGCACGGCGTTGACCGGGCCTCGTTCGTAGGAGAGTTTTTCAGCGGCGATCATGGCGCGCTGCATCAGTTGCAGCGTGTGGTGGCCGGTGCCGGCGGCGCGGTAGTGCTCCCATTCGCCCCACAGCAGGCGGCCCAGCATGCCGCACACCAGCAATGCCAGCACGGCGCTGGCCAGGGTGAATAGTCGGGTTAGTCTCATTGCTGCCAGTCTGCATTCCAATTTGCTAGCTAGCAATATGCCATAAAGCCGGGCGGCTGTGGTTGTTGGGGCGGCGGCGGGGGGAAATGAGACGCCGGCAGGCGGCTAATGGTACGATGGCGCCCGCGCGTCACGGCAGGGGTGTTTGTTTTGATGCAAAGCTTGAATGATTAATAATTGAGGGATGAAGAAGATGTCTATGCAACGAGTTATGCTGCGCTCCAAGCTGCACCGTGTGACGGTCACGCAGGCTGATCTGAATTACGAAGGTTCCTGCGGTATCGACCAGGATCTGCTGGATGCGGCCGATATCTGGGTCAACGAGAAGATCGAGTTGTACAACGTGAACAATGGCGAGCGCTTTGCCACCTACGCCATTCCCGGCCTGCGCGGCACGGGCGAGATTTCGCTGAACGGCGCCGCCGCGCGCCGCGCCCAGCTGGGCGACCTGCTGATCATCTGCACCTACGCGCCGATGACCGAAGAGCAGGCCCGCGACTACAAGCCGAAAGTCGTTTTTGTCGATGACAAGAACAAGATCAAGGGCATGAAGTAAGCCTTAACATCGGGGTCAAGTCTGACATTCGGACACGAGCTCTGCCGTAATGCTGCATTACGGCAGAGCTCGTGTCCGAATGTCAGACTTGACCCCGATTTTATTTGGACATGCCGTCGTTGCGCAGCAGCTGCGACATGTATTGCGGCGTGATGCCCAGGAACGATGCCACCACCTTCTGCGAGATGCGCTGCTCCAGCCCCGGATACTCGCGCCGGAAGGCGCTCAGCCGCCCCTGCGCCGGCGAGGCGCTCAGGTATAGCCTGCGGCTCTGGTCGATGATGCCGCGCTCCGATACCCTCAGATAGTAATCCCGCAACAGGCTGTTGCTCATCGTGAGCTTGCTGATCTCCAGCCAGTCCAGCCGGTAGCCATGCACCGCCGTCTCCGCCACCACGAAATTGAGCGCCGGCTCGTCCTCGCGCGCGCGCAGCAGGTCGTCGTGCGCCGCCGCCGGCTCGCCGTCGGTCAGGAAATGCAGCGTCACCTCGTTGCCGGTCTCGGTGATGAAACCGGTGCGCGCCACGCCGCTGTGCAGCCACACCACGCTGTTGGCGACGACGCCGATGCGCTGCAGGTACTCGCCCTTGCGCATGCTGACCGGCACCGCCAGCGGCGCCAGCATGCGCGTCACCTCGTCATACATGTCAGCCGTGACTTTGTATCTCCGGGCAACAATATCCCGGTACTTTGCTCTGTGGTCTAAGAATGCCTGGTTCATTTTTCGTGGTGTTTTTCGTTCCGGCATGTAAATGGCCGTCGATAAATCTCAGTATGCCGGTCCATTTTTTCGTTGTGTTTTTTATTCCAACATGTAAATGGCCGTACATAAGTCCCGGAAGTGTAAACGTTTTCTCAGTCCTTAACGCAATTTTTGTTGTGATTTGGAATGTAAATCGAAAATATATTTCAAACTTAAACCAGTTGAATGGCGGCTGAAATCGGCGTTACCATAGACGACTAACCAGCCACGGGAGACCGCCATGAAAATCACCGACCTCAGCATAGGACGCCGCCTGTCGCTGGGCTTTGCCGTCATCCTCGCGATCCTGATACTGAACACCGGGCTGGGCGTCTACCGCCTGCAGGGCGTGGCCGAGTCCACCCGCGCCATGATGGAGCTGCCGCTGGCCAAGGAGCGCCTGATCGCCGACTGGTACCGCGTGGTGTTCGCCGGCATCCGCCGCACCACCGCCGTGGCCAAGAGCGCCGATCCGGTGCTGGCCACCTTCTTCGCCGAGGAGGCCAAGAGTTCCACCGCCTACGCCCAGGGCCTGATCAAGAAGATCGAGGAGCTGGCCACCGACGACGACAAGGCCCTGATGGCCGACCTGGTCAACACCCGCAAGGCCTACGTGGCCTCGCGCGACGGCGTCATGAAGGCCAAGGCCGCCGGCGACGCCGACGGCGCCACCAGGCTGCTCGACGAGGCCTACATCCCGGCCGCCAAGACCTACGAGGCGATGCTGCAGAAAATGCTGGACCACCAGCGCAAGGAAATCGACGCCGCCGCCGCCCGCATCGACCAGGTGGCCAAGGACAGCCGCAACCTGCTGGTGGCGATGGCGGCGCTGGTGGTGGCCTTCAGCGTGGCGTTCGCGTGGTGGCTGACGGCCGGCATCACCCGCCCCATCAACGAGGCGGTGGCGCTGGCCGAATGCGTGGCCGGCGGCGACCTGGTCGACCACGGCAACCGCGCCGCCGCCGGCTACAGCCAGGACGAGCCGGGCAAGCTGCTGCAGGCGCTGCACCGCATGTCGGGCGGCCTGGTGCGCATCGTCAGCGACGTGCGCAACGGCACGGACGCGATCGCCACCGCGTCCTCGCAGATCGCCGCCGGCAACCTCGACCTGTCCTCGCGCACCGAGGAGCAGGCCAGCTCGCTGGAGGAAACCGCCTCGTCGATGGAGGAGCTGACTTCCACCGTCAAGCAGAACGCCGAGAACGCGCGCCAGGCCAACCAGTTGGCGGCGTCGGCCTCGGACGTGGCGCAGCGCGGCGGCGCCGTGGTGTCGGACGTGGTGCAGACCATGGCCTCGATCGACGAGTCGTCGAAGAAGATCGTCGACATCATCGGCGTCATCGACGGCATCGCCTTCCAGACCAATATCCTGGCGCTCAACGCCGCCGTCGAAGCGGCGCGCGCGGGCGAGCAGGGCCGCGGCTTCGCGGTGGTGGCGTCGGAGGTGCGCAACCTGGCGCAGCGCTCGGCCAGCGCCGCCAAGGAGATCAAGGCGCTGATCGACGATTCGGTGGGCAAGGTGGCGGCCGGTACGCGCCTGGTGGGCCAGGCCGGCAGCACGATGGAGGAGGTGGTGGCCAGCATCCGCCGCGTGACCGACATCATGGCCGAGATCAGCACCGCCAGCAGCGAGCAGACCAACGGCATCGAGCAGATCAACAATTCAATCACGCAGATGGATCATGTGACGCAGCAGAACGCCGCGCTGGTGGAGCAGGCCGCCGCGGCGGCCGATGCGATGCAGGAACAGGCCGCCAAGCTGGCCGACGCCGTCAGCATCTTCAAGCTGGGCGACGCCGCGCCACGGCGGCCGGCCATGCAGGGGCGCGCGCGCCCCATGCTGGCCTAGGACCGAACGGACTAAACGGTTTACGCTTTTTCCGGCGAGCCGATGAAGCGGTAGATCGCCGCGCCCAGCAGTGCGCCGACGATGGGCGCGACCCAGAACAGCCACAGCTGGCTGGTGGCCCAGTCGCCCACGTACAGCGCCACGCCGGTGCTGCGCGCCGGGTTGACCGAGGTGTTGGTGACAGGGATGCTGATCAGGTGGATCAGCGTCAGGCCCAGGCCGATCGGCAGCGGCGCGAAGCCTTTCGGTGCGCGCTCGTCGGTGGCGCCCAGGATGATCAGCAGGAACATCATGGTCATGACCACTTCCGTCACCAGCGCGGCCAGCAGCGAGTAGCCGCCCGGCGAATGGGCGCCGTAGCCGTTGGAGGCGAAGCCGCCCATGACGTCGAAGCCGGCCTTGCCGCTGGCGATGGTGTACAGCACGCCGCCGGCGACGATGGCGCCCAGCACCTGGGCGACGATGTAGGGCAGCAGCTTATTGGCCGGGAAGCGGCCGCCGGCCCACAGGCCGATCGATACCGCCGGGTTCAGGTGGCAGCCCGAGATGTGGCCGATGGCGTAGGCCATGGTCAGCACCGTCAGGCCGAAGGCCAGCGACACGCCCAGCAGGCCGATGCCGACGCCCGGGAAGGCCGCCGCCAGCACCGCGCTGCCGCAGCCGCCCAGTACCAGCCAAAACGTTCCAAAAAATTCCGCACCATATTGTTTCATATTGTTTTCCCCTGAGTTTACTGATGTTTCTTGATAGTCAATTTTGCATGGTTTCTATGCAACGTTGGCAATCTACCCGGGATGGGCGCAAATGTCGAGTGCAGAGTTTTCAGCCGGCCGGCAAGCGCAGCAGCAATCGGCTGCGCGCGCTGTCGTCCAGCGCGGCCAGCGTGCCGCCCTGGACCTGCGCCAGCAGGCGGGCCGCGTACATGGGCAGCGCCTGCTCGTCGTCGGGCCGTCCGGCCTGGCCCTGCAGGCAGGCGCGCTGCGCGGCCGGCAGCACGCCGGCGTATTCCAGCGTCAGCGCCCAGTGGCCGCCGTCCAGCGTCGCCCCCAGCACGATGGAGGTGCCGGCGGGCGTGTGCGCGGCCGCGTTCAGCGCCAGGTGTTCGAACAGCATGTGGCACAGCGTGCCGTTGGCCAGCAGCGTGGCCGGCTGCGCCGGCAGCATCACCGGATGGCTGGCGGCGACGGCCATGGTGGCGCGCGCCAGCAGCGGATGGAGCGCCACCTGCTCGGCGTGCGGCCGGCTGGCGCCCTGTTCGATGCGGCACAGTTCCAGCGACAGGCTGGTCAGACGCAGCGCGCGCCGCGCCGCCTCGTCCAGCGCGGCCATGCGCTCGCGCTGCGGCGGCGCCAGCGCGGGATCGGCCAGCAGCCGCGCGCTGGCGTCCAGCACCTCGGCCAGCGGCGCCGCCAGGTCGTAGCGGCTCAGGCGCTCGACTTCCTCGCGCAGATGGGCGTTGTCCGCCACGGCGGCGTTCTGCCGCCGCAGCTCGGCCATCATGCCGGCCAGCCGCAGGTGGGTGCGCAGGCGGGCCTTGAGGATGGCCGGATCGACCGGCTTGGTCACATAATCCACCGCGCCCAGTTCCAGCCCGCCGACGATGTCCTCGGCTTGGTCCTTGGCGGACAGGAAGATCACCGGGATGTCGGCCGTGGCGGGATCGGCCTTGAGCCGGCGGCATACTTCGAAGCCGTCCATCTCCGGCATCATCACGTCGAGCAGGATGATGTCGGGCCGGTGCACGGGGATGATCTCCAGCGCCTTCCTGCCGGAGATCGCCACCTTCACGCCGTAGCCGTCCTCGGCCAGCATGCCGGCGATCACCTTGATGTTGGTGGCGATGTCGTCCACCACCAGCACCGTCGCTTCGCGCAGGCGCTCTTCCAGCGGACGCTCCAGGCCGATCAGCGGCGCCGCCGCCGGGGCCGGTGGCGCCGATACGGCCGAGGCGGCCGAGGCGGCCGGCATGGCGGCGCGGCGCACGGCGGCGCGCTTGACGGCGGCGTCGCCGCGCGACTGGAACATCGCCTGCAGCTTGCTGTGGAAGGTCGCCAGCGTGAAGGGCTTGATCAGGCAGTCGGTCACGCCGGCCTGCGTCGCCGCGCGCAAGCCGTCGCGGTTGGCCTCGCTGGGCAGCAGCATGAAAGGCAGCTCGGCGTCGGCCAGGTTGGCGCGCACCCATTGCAGCAGCTGCAAGCCGCTCATGCCCGGCATGTCGAGATCGGAAATGACGGCGGCGATCGGCCGCTCGTTGAGGATGCGGCAGGCTTCCTCGCCGCTGCCGGCCAGGAACACGTTGACGAAGCCGAGGTCGGCCAGTATGCCCTTGACCACGGAGCGCATCTGCTGGTTGTCGTCCACCACCAGCAGCGGTAGCGACAGGTCGATATTCAAGGCGGGCATAGGCAGGTTCCAGCGTGATAGTCGGGCGCTGCCGGCGGCACGCCCCGGGGCGCGGTTGCGCGGGTGCAACAGGTGCGCGAGCAGCGGGCGCACCAGCCACCATCTTAAACGTAAATTATTTCCCG
Source organism: Duganella sp. HH101 (assembly GCF_001758795.1). Taxonomy (NCBI): domain Bacteria; kingdom Pseudomonadati; phylum Pseudomonadota; class Betaproteobacteria; order Burkholderiales; family Oxalobacteraceae; genus Duganella; species Duganella sp. HH101. The sequence continues at coordinate 45,311 of NZ_LRON01000022.1, forward strand.
TCGGAAGCTATTTAAAGTGTTGTCGCGGAAAACACAGATACAATCGATACGCCACCTACATTGTGGCGCGGGCCAAGTTTCTGAGATACAGTTGGACTCCACGGCATCCCTATCGAGAGTGCCGGGAGACTACAGTGGGGTGGCGTCCAGTGAAGAACAATAGCGGCTTCGACAGCAAAATTCTGGTCCCCTTCGGCCTGGCCGGCGGGGGAGCGTTGGGCACGATGGTCGCGGGTTGGAGCGCCTGGGGCTGGTACACAGTCCTGTGGTCGGCCCTGCTGCTGGCGGCTGCCGCGTGGTGCGCGCGCGGCGCCGGCGCCGCCGCGCTGGGCGGCGGCGAGCAAGCCATGATCGACGACTACTTGGCCGCGCGCGAACGCTTCGGCGACGCCGTGCTGCCGATCTGGTGCCGCCACATAGAAAATTCCCGCAACCAGATGGAGGAAGCCGTGGCCGACCTGGCCGGGCGCTTCTCCAGCATCGTCGACAAGCTCGACGACGCGGTCCACGTGTCCAGCCACGACAGCGGCAAGGGCGGCGGCAACGCGATGACCGAAATCTTCTCGCGCAGCGAAACCCAGCTCGGTTCGGTGGTGACGTCGATGAAGTCGGCGATGTCGTCCAAGCACGCGATGCTGGCGCAGATCAAGGACCTGGAGCGCTTCACCCGCGAACTGCGCGACATGGCCGAAGGCGTGGCCAGCATCGCCGCCCAGACCAATCTGCTGGCGCTGAACGCCGCCATCGAGGCGGCGCGCGCCGGCCCGGCCGGCCGCGGCTTCGCCGTGGTGGCGCAGGAAGTGCGCAACCTGTCGAGCCGCTCGGCCGAGACCGGCCGCAACATCTCCAACCGCGTCGGCCTGATCAGTACCGCCATCCTGGCCGCCAGCCAGGCCGCCGAACAATCGAGCGAACAGGAAGACAAGTCGATGCAGTCGGCCGAAGGCATGATCGAGTCGGTGCTGGGCGACTTCCGCACGATGACCGACGCGCTGGTGCAATCGTCCGAAAAGCTCAAGCAGGACAGCATCGGCATCCAGGGCGAGGTGGGCGAGGCGCTGGTGCAGCTGCAGTTCCAGGACCGCGTCAGCCAGGTGATGGCGCACGTGCGCGAGAACATGGAGCTGCTGCCGGCGCTGCTGCGCGACAACCGCGACCGCTACAACGCCGACCGCGTGCTGGAAGCGCTGGACCCGCAGCCGCTGTTGCACGAACTGCAAAAAACCTACGCCATGGCCGAGGAGCACGCGGTGCACGGCGGCGACAGCCACGCGGCGCCGGTGGCCGCGGCGGCCGACGAGATCACTTTTTTCTGACGTGCTAACGAGGTAGAGAACATGGCAAAAACCATCATGGTGGTCGACGATTCGGCCTCCCTGCGTCAAGTGGTCGGCATCGCGCTCAAGGGCGCGGGCTACGAGGTGATCGAAGGCCGCGACGGCGTCGATGCGCTGTCCAAATGCACCGGCCAGAAAATCCACCTGGTGGTGTGCGACGTCAACATGCCCAATATGGACGGCATCACCTTCGTCAAGCAGTTCAAGCAGCTGCCGCTGTACAAGTTCACGCCCGTCATCATGCTGACCACCGAGTCGCAGGAAAGCAAGAAGGAAGAGGGCAAGGCGGCCGGCGCCAAGGCCTGGGTGGTCAAGCCCTTCAAGCCGGAAGTGCTGCTGGGCGCCGTCGCCAAACTCGTCATGCCATAACCCCACGGAGGACGTCATGTCCGATCAAACTGGAGCAGCGGTCGCCCGCATCGCCCTCGACGGCGAGATGACCATTTATCGCGCCGCCGACCTGAAGACCACGGTGCTCGAAGCGCTGCGCAAGACCCAGGTGCTGGAGATCGACCTGTCCGGCATCACCGAGCTCGATACGGCCGGCCTGCAGGTGCTGATGCTGGCCAAGCTGACCGCCAACGCCGACCAGCGCGAACTGCGGCTGCTGCAGCACAGCCCCGCCGTGGTGGAGATCTTCGACATGCTGGACATGGGCGCCTTCTTCGGCGACGCCCTGCTGATACACGCCTGAATCACTCATCTGTTTCTTTCTGTTCCGAGGGCATGCCATGAACCTGGACGAAGCACTACAGACCTTCATCACCGAAAGCCGCGAGCTGCTGGAAGAGATGGAAAACGCGCTGCTCAACGTCGACATCGCGGGCGACCAGAGCGAGGCGATCAACGCCATCTTCCGGGCGGCCCACACCATCAAGGGCTCGGCCGGACTGTTCAGCCTGGACCACATCGTCGCCTTCACCCACGTGGTCGAGAGCCTGCTCGACGAGGTGCGCGACGGCCGCGTGGTGCTCAACGACGAGATGATCGTGCTGCTGCTATCCTGTTGCGACTACCTGTCCGGCATGACGGACGCGCTGGCCGCCGGCCGCCTCGACGCCGACCCCGACACCGCGCCGGAAGGCGAGATGCTGCTGCAACAGCTGCGCCGCCACATGGAGGGCGGCCACGCCGGGGAAGTCCAGGCGGCCGCTGCGCCGCTGGCGGTGCACGCCGAGCCGGGCGTCGAACGCATCGACCAGGAGCGCGGCGACAGCGACTACTGGCACATCTCGCTGCGCTTCGGCCGCGGCGTGCTGCAGAACGGCATGGACCCGATCGCCTTCCTGCGCTATTTGGCCAAGCTGGGCAAGATCGTCGGCATCGCCACCGTACCGGACGCCATGCCGCCGGCCGAGGAAATGGACGCCGAGCTGTGCTACCTGGGCTTCGAGATCGCCTTCGACAGCACGGCCGACCGCGACGCCATCGCCGGCGTGTTCGAGTTCGTGCAGGACGATTGCGAGATCCGCATCATCCCGCCGCACAGCAAGGTGTCGCACTACGTCGACCTGATCCGCGCGCTGCCGGAGCAGGCCGCGCGGCTGGGCGAGATCCTGGTGCGCTGCGGCAGCGTCACCTCGCACGAGCTGGAGGGCGCGCTGCACCAGCAGTCCCATCCCGACAACCCGCAGGACGAGGTCGTGCCGCAGCAGCTGGGCAGCATCCTGGTCGGCGCCGGCAGCGTGCCGCCGGTGGTGGTGGAGGCCGCGCTGGCCAAGCAGAAGCAGGTCAGCGAGCAGAAGGCGCAGGAAAGCCGGTCCATCCGTGTCGATTCCGACAAGCTCGACCGCCTGATCGACCTGGTCGGCGAACTGATCATCGCCGGCGCGCGCGCCAACATGATAGGCCAGCACATCCAGAACACCGAACTGCAGGAATGCACCTCGACGCTGTCCGGCCTGGTGGAGGAAGTGCGCGACGCCGCGCTGGAACTGCGCATGGTGAAGATAGGCGCCACCTTCAACCGCTTCCAGCGCGTGGTGCACGATGTCGCGCGCGAGCTGGGCAAGGACATCGGCCTGATCGTCGACGGCGAGGATTCGGAGCTCGACAAGACCGTGGTCGAGAAGATCGGCGATCCGCTGATGCACCTGGTGCGCAACGCCATGGACCACGGCATCGAGCCGGGCGATGTGCGCGTCGCCAACGGCAAGCCGGCCAAGGGCATGATCAAGCTCAACGCCTTCCATGAATCGGGCAGCATCGTCATCGAAGTCAGCGACGACGGCGGCGGCCTGCGCAAGGAAAAAATCCTGGCCAAGGCGGTCGAACGCGGCCTGGTCGACGCCGACCGCAAGCTGACCGACAGCGAAATCTACAACCTGATCTTCGAGGCCGGCTTCTCGACCGCCGAGAAGATCACCAACCTGTCCGGGCGCGGCGTCGGCATGGACGTGGTCAAGCGCAACATCACGGCGCTGCGCGGCAGCGTCGACGTCTCCAGCAAGGAGGGCGCCGGCACCACCGTCACCGTGCGCCTGCCGCTGACCTTGGCCATCATCGACGGCTTCCTGGTGCAGGTGGGCAGCTCGGTGTTCGTCATCCCGCTGGACATGATCGAAGAGTGCATCGAATACGCCACCGAGCCGGGCCAGGACTACTGCAACCTGCGCGGCCAGGTGCTGCCCTTCGTGCGGCTGCGCGAGCTGTTCCGCATCGACGGCGCGGCCACGCGGCGCGAGAGCATCGTCGTGCTCAAGCTGGGCAACCACCGCGCCGGGCTGGCGGTCGACACCCTGCTGGGCGAGTTCCAGACCGTCATCAAGCCGCTCAGCCCCATGTTCAGCGAAGTCAAATGCATCAGCGGCTCGACCATCCTGGGCAGCGGCGAGGTGGCGCTGATCCTGGACGTGGCCGCGCTGATGCAGGCCGTCAGCGGCAAGGGCGTCGTGGCGCTGGCCGCCTAACCTCGGAGAGGACAACATGAATACTGCCGCAGCCAATGTGGTGACGTACGGGAGCAGCGCCATCGTCGCGCTGCAAAGCGGCGCCGCCCTGCCCAGCCAGTTCCTGACCTTCATGCTGGGCGAGGACCAGTACGCGGTCGGCATCCTGCACATCAAGGAGATCATCGAGTACGGCAGCCTGGCCACGGTGCCGATGATGCCGGCCTGCGTGCGCGGCGTGATCAACCTGCGCGGCGCGGTGGTGCCGGTGATGGACCTGTCGGCCCGCTTCGACCGCGCGCCCAGCGTGATCGGCAAGCGCAGCTGCATCGTCATCGTCGAGGTCGACAACGGCGAAGGCGACGGCAAGCAGGTGCTGGGCATGCTGGTCGATTCGGTCAACGCGGTGGTGGAGATCGCCGCCGGCGACATCGAGGCGGCGCCGTCGTTCGGCACCCGCATCCGGCCCGACTTCATCGCCGGCATCGGCAAGGTCAACGGCAAGTTCGTGATCCTGCTCGACATCGAGCACGTGCTGTCGAGCGAGGAGATCGTCGAGATGGCGCGCGGCACCGTCGCCACCCACCACAACTGAAGCGGCGGCCGCCATGCCAGTCGTCACCATCACCGAGCGCGAGTTCACGCAGTTCCAGCGCTTCATCTACGAGGCGGCGGGGATCTTCATGGCCAACGGCAAGCAGGCGCTGGTCAGCGGGCGCCTGGCCAAGCGCCTGGCGCACTACCAGCTGGAGAGCTATGGCGACTACCTGCGGCTGCTGGAAAGCCGCGCCCAGCCGGCCGAGCTGCAGGTGGCGGTCGACCTGCTGACCACCAACGAAACCTATTTCTTCCGCGAGCCCAAGCACTTCGCGCTGCTGCGCGACCTGGCCATTGAGGCGCGCGAGCGCCGCCAGACCATGCGCGTGTGGAGCGCCGCCAGTTCCAGCGGCGAGGAGACCTACAGCATCGCCATGGTGATGGCCGACGTGCTGGGCGACGCCGCGTGGGAGGTGCTGGGCAGCGACATCAGCACCCGCGTGCTGGAGCGCGCCCGCTGCGGCCACTATCCGATGGAGCGCGCCAACCAGATGCCGCAGGCCTACCTGAAGCGCTACTGCCTCAAGGGCCAGGGCAGCGAGGCCGGCACCATGCTGATCGAGCGCTCGCTGCGCCAGCGCGTGCAGTTCCGCCACCTGAATTTGAACGAACCCCTGCCCAAGCTGGGCAGCTTCGACGTGATCTTCCTGCGCAATGTGATGATCTACTTCAACCTGGAGACCAAGCGCCAGGTGGTGGCGCGGCTGCTGGCGCAGCTGCGGCCGGGCGGCTACTTCCTGATCGGCCATTCGGAAACGCTGAACGACATCAACGACACCGTGACCGCGGTGGCGCCCTCGATCTACCGCAAGCCATGATCGTCACCCTGACCATGCCAGACGCAAAACTCATCGATATCTTCCTGATGCCCGGCGATTACTTCGTCGGCGACGAGCGGTATCGGGTGCGCACGCTGCTGGGGTCTTGCGTGTCGGTGACGCTGTGGCATCCGGCCATGCGCATCGGCGCCATGTCGCACTTCCTGCTGCCGGGGCACGGCCGCCGCAAGGCCCACGACAAGCCCGGCATCTACGGCGCCGACGCCATGAAGCTGCTGCTGGACGGCCTGGCGCAGCACGGCGTGCCGCTGATCCAGTGCCAGGGCAAGATCTTCGGCGGCGGCGCCATGTTCCCGCGCAACGCCAAGGTGCGCGACATCGGCATGCAGAACGGCGACTACGCGCGCAGCACGCTGCAACAGCACGGCATACACGTGGTGTCCGAGAGCCTGTTCGGCGAAGGCCACCGTCAACTGATCTTCACCATCCGCAGCGGCGAAGTGCTGAGCCGCCAGGTGCCGCCCGAGACGGCGGCCAGAGGTCTGGCAGCACACAACAAGGAATAGCATGAGCGCAATCAACGTCATGATCGTCGATGACTCGGCCGTGGTGCGCCAGGTGCTGAGCAGCCTGCTCAACGCGGCGCCCGGCATCGTCGTCGGCCACGCGGTGGCCAACCCGCTGCTGGCGATCGAGCGCATGAAGGTGCAGTGGCCCGACGTGATCGTGCTCGATGTCGAGATGCCCAAGATGGACGGCATCACCTTCCTGCGCAAGATCATGAGCGAGCGGCCGACACCGGTGGTGATCTGCTCGACGCTGACCGAGAAGGGCGCGCAGACCTCGGTGGAGGCGCTGTCCGCCGGCGCGGTGGCCATCATCACCAAGCCGCGCCTGGACCTCAAGCAGTTCCTGCACGATTCCGCCGACGAGCTGGTGTCGGCCGTGCGGGCGGCGGCCGGCGCCGCCGGTGACGGCCAAGCTGAATGCGGACGCGGTGCTGCCGCCGACCGACGTCCGGCCGATGACCGCCACCACCGAGCGCGTGGTGGCGATCGGCACGTCCACCGGCGGCACCCAGGCGCTGGAAGAAGTGCTGACCGCGCTGCCCCGGGTATCGCCCGGCATCGTGGTGGTGCAGCACATGCCGGAAAAATTCACCGCCGCCTTTGCCGCCCGCCTGGACAGCGTGTGCGAGGTACGCGTCAAGGAGGCGGCCAATAACGACCGCGTGCTGCAGGGCGTGGTGCTGATCGCGCCCGGCGGCAAGCACATGCTGCTGCGCCGGACCGGCGCCCAGTACTTCGTCGAGGTGGTGGACGGCCCGCTGGTCAACCGCCACCGGCCGTCGGTCGACGTGCTGTTCCGCTCCGCCGCGCGGGCGGCCGGCGCCAATGCGCTGGGCGTCATCATGACCGGCATGGGCGACGACGGCGCCGCCGGCATGCTGGAGATGCACAAGGCCGGGGCCCGCACCGTGGCGCAGGACGAGGCCAGCTGCGTGGTGTACGGCATGCCCAAGGAAGCGGTCAAGCGCGGCGGGGTGGAGAAGTCGCTGCCGCTGAACGCGATCTACCGCGAAATCCTGCAACAGCTGTCCTACTAGGCGCCGCCATGGCCACCGACACGCTCACCGACGCCGCCGCCACTGCCGCCGCCGTGCCGGCGCCGGCCCGCGCATGGGCCGGGCAGCGCGTGCTGGTGGTGGAGGACAGCGCGGTGCAGCGCGGCTACCTGGCCGGCCTGCTGCGCGAGCTGGCCTTCGGCGAGGTGCTGGAGGCGGCCGACGGCAACGAAGCCCTGCAGCTGCTGGAGCGCCTGGGCGGCGATGCGATCTTCCTGGTGCTGACCGACCTGGAGATGCCGGGCATGGACGGCATCGAGCTGACCTGCCAGCTGCGCGAGCGGCGGCTGGCGCAGAACCTGATCGTGGTCAGCGCGCGCGATCCGCGGCTGCTGGAGATCATCGAGAGCATGGATTTCGACGATGCCTGCCTGGACCTGCTGGGCACCCTGCTCAAGCCGGTGCAGCTCGATGCGCTGGCGCAGCTGCTGGCGCGCGCCGGCCGCAAGGCGGTCATCAAGCCGGCCTGCGCGCCGCCGGACCTGCCGAACCCGGACGAGCTGGCGCGGGCGGTGGCGCAGCAGGAGTTCATCCCCCATTTCCAGCCCAAGGTGGCGATCCGCAGCGGCCAGCTGAAGGGCCTGGAGGCGCTGGCGCGCTGGCGCCATCCGACGCGCGGCCTGCTGTCGCCGGCGCACTTCATCGATGCGATGGAGGGCACGCCGCTGATGGCGGAGTTCACGCTGAGCATGGTGCGCCAGGTGCTGGAGCGCCTGCAGGAATGGACCCAGTCCGGCCTGCCGCCGCTGACGGTGTCGGTCAACCTGTCGGCCGACAACCTGGCCGAACGCGGCTTCATCGACCGCCTGACCGCGCTGGTGATGGCATCGGGCGTGGCGCCGTCGTCGCTGGTGTGGGAAGTGACCGAGACCAGCGTGATGCGCCAGCTGTCGCAGGCGCTGACCAATATGGGGCGACTGCGGCTGATGGGCTTCGGCCTGGCGATGGACGATTTCGGCATCGGCTATTCGTCGATGCAGCAGTTCGCCCGCTGCCCGTTCACCGAATTGAAGATAGACCGCGCCTTCGTCAACGGCGCGTCGCAGTGGCCGAACCGGCATGTGGTGCTGAAGAGCGCATTGGACCTGGGGCAAAGCCTGGGCGTGGCGACCGTGGCCGAGGGCGTGGAGACGCTGGAGGACTGGCAGCTGTTGCGCGAGCTGGGCTGCGACCTGGCGCAGGGCTATCTGCTGGCCAGGCCGATGCCGGCCGAAGAGTTGGTGGGATGGATCAGGCAGGACCGGCGCAGGCTGCGCGCGCTGGCGGAGCAAGCGTAGTTAAAACAATATCCGATCAGTAGCATCTCTGGGGGGAATCATCATGTTGTCGACGTTAATGGTCAGGACCAAGATACTCATCTTGCTGGGAGTGGCGGTGCTTGCGCTGGTGGTGGTGGTGACGATCGGCTTCCTCGGCCTCAAGCAGGAAGGCGCGATGCTGATGGAGATCGGCAGGAACCGGCTGCCGTCGATCCAGGCGCTGCAGGCGGTCAGCGAAGGCCAGACCGCGATGCGCTCGGCCAACCGCTCCATCGATACGGTGGCCGCCTATCCGGACGAGGTGGACAGCGTCGCCCATGAGATCAAGCGCAAGGCACAGATCTGGGGCGAGATCGACAAGGCGTGGAAGATCTACGACGCGCTGCCGCAGGAGCCCGAGGAGGCGGCGCTGTGGAAGACCTTCGTCAAGCAGTGGGATGCGTGGAAGGCGCGCGACGCCATCCTCACCGATCTGGCCGGCCAGATCGTGCGCGCCGACGCCGGCAAGCGCAAGGAGCTGTTCGTCGCCCTGCACACGGCCATCAAGGAAGCCCGTCCCTTCTTCCACGACGCCGAGGAAAGCCTGAACAAGCTGGTCGATCTCAACGCCGGCTACAGCGAAACCGCCGTCAAGAACGCCGAGGAGGCGTCCGCGCGCGCGCTCAACCTGATGTACACCACGGCCGGCGTGGCGCTGGCGCTGCTGGTGTCGCTCGGCCTGGTGATCCTGAACGGCATCATGAAGCAGCTGGGCGGCGACCCGTCGTATGCGTCGAAGATCGTGCGCCAGGTGGCGGACGGCGACCTCAGCGCCGACGTCGCGCTGAAGAACGGCGACACCAGCAGCCTGCTGGCGGCGATGAAGAGCATGATAGAAAAGCTGTCGCACGTGGTGCAGGAAGTGAACAACGGCGCCGAGGCGCTGGCCAGCGCCTCCGAGGAAGTGAGCGCGACGGCGCAGTCGCTGTCGCAGGCCGCCAGCGAGCAGGCCGCAGGCACCGAGCAGACCAGCGCCTCGGTGGAGCAGATGACGGCGTCGATTTCGCAGAACACGGAGAACGCCAAAGTCACCGACGGCATCGCCAGCAAGGCGGCGCTGGAGGCGGCCGAGGGCGGCGACGCGGTCAGGTCGACGGTGGCGGCGATGCAGCAGATCGCCAAGAAGATCAGCATCATCGACGACATCGCCTACCAGACCAACCTGCTGGCCTTGAACGCGGCGATCGAGGCGGCGCGCGCCGGCGAGCATGGCAAGGGCTTCGCGGTGGTGGCGGCCGAGGTGCGCAAGCTGGCCGAGCGCAGCCAGGTGGCGGCGCAGGAAATCGAGCAGGTGGCGTCGAGCAGCGTCGAACTGGCGGAGAAGGCCGGCCGCCTGCTGGACGAGATGGTGCCGAACATCCGCCGCACCTCCAACCTGGTGCAGGAGATCACGGCGGCGTCGGAAGAGCAGTCGGCCGGCGTCGGCCAGATCAATTCCGCCGTCACGCAGCTGAGCCAGACCACGCAGCAGAACGCCTCCAGTTCCGAGGAGCTGGCCGCCACCGCCGAGGAGATGAGCGGGCAGGCCGAGCAGCTGCAGCAAACCATGTCCTTCTTCAAGCTGGCCGGCGTGTCGCGCCCCATCCGCACGGCGGCCGCGCCGCGCAAGCCGGGCAAGCCGAGCGCGCGCGCCGGCGGCCGCATGGCGCCGACCGGCGTTGGCGGCAACCGCCGCATGACGGAAATGAGCGAGCCCGATGAATCGCACTTCGTTAAATTCTGAACGACAAGGGAGGCACTATGCTGCGCCAACTGAAGATCAGCACTTATCTGGGCTTGTCGTTCGGGTTTATCGTCGTGCTGCTGATCGGCGGCATCATGCTGGGCATCTCCAAGCTGGGGGCGATCAATGACCTGAACAATGTCGTCATCCAGGACCGTTATCCGAAAGTCGTGCTGACCTATAAATGGATAGGCGACGTCAACCTGATCGCGCGCTCGCTGCGCAACGCCATCATCTTCAGCGACCCCAAGACCGTCAACCAGGAACTGGACCGCATCGCCACGGCCGATGGCCGCATCGCCGACATCGTCAAGAAGCTCAAGGAAATCGTCCGCAATCAGAAGGGCAAGGACTTGCTGAGCAAGACGCTGGCCGCCGAGAGCCAGTACCTGGCGGTGCGCGCCGAGTTCATCGCCCTGGTGCGCGCCGGCCATGCCGACCAGGCCCGCCCCATCCTGATCGAAAAGCTGCGGCCGGCGCAGAGCGCTTATTTCGGCGCACTCGACGCGATGAACGATTACCAGGCCGAGGCGATGGCGGTGGCCGACAAGGAAACCGACGAGCAATACGACAGCGCGCGCACGCAATTGATCGCCACCGGCGCCGTGGCCGCCGTGATGGCCTCGCTGCTGGCCTTCCTGATCGTGCGTGGCCTGATGCGCCAGCTGGGCGGCGAGCCGGCCTACGCGGTCGACGTGGTGCGCGCCGTGTCCGATGGCGATCTGGGCGTCGAGGTGCGCTTGCGCGCCAGCGACAACACCAGCCTGCTGGCGGCGATGAAGGGCATGATCGAAAAACTGTCGCAGGTGGTGCACGAGGTGAACAATGGCGCCGAAGCGCTGGCCAGCGCCTCCGAGGAGGTGAGCGCGACGGCGCAGGCGCTGTCGCAGGCCGCCAGCGAGCAGGCCGCCGGCACCGAGCAGACCAGCGCCTCGGTGGAGCAGATGACGGCGTCGATTTCGCAGAATACGGAAAACGCCAAAGTCACCGACGGCATCGCCAGCAAGGCGGCGCTGGAGGCGGCCGAGGGCGGCGAGGTGGTCAAGTCGACGGTGGCGGCGATGCAGCAGATCGCCAGGAAGATCAGCATCATCGACGACATCGCCTACCAGACCAACCTGCTGGCGCTGAACGCGGCGATCGAGGCGGCGCGCGCCGGCGAGCACGGCAAGGGCTTCGCGGTGGTGGCGGCCGAGGTGCGCAAGCTGGCCGAGCGCAGCCAGGTGGCTGCGCAGGAAATCGAACAGGTGGCATCGGGCAGCGTCGACCTGGCGGACAAGGCCGGCCGCCTGCTCGACGCGATGGTGCCGAACATCCGCCGCACCTCCAACCTGGTGCAGGAAATCACGGCGGCGTCGGAAGAGCAGTCGGCCGGCGTCGGCCAGATCAACGCGGCCGTCACGCAGCTGAGCCAGGCCACGCAGCAGAACGCCTCCAGCTCGGAGCAACTGGCCGCCACCGCCGAAGAGATGAGCACCCAGGCCGAACAGCTGCAGCAGACCATGGCCTTCTTCAAGCTGGCCGGCATGTCGCGCCCCATCCGCACAGCGGCGGTGGCAGTGGCGCGCAAGCCGGGCAAGCGTGGCTTGCCGGCGGCGCGGCCGGGCGGCGGCCTGGGCGGCCATCGCCACATGGCGGAAATGAGCGAACCCGACGAATCGCATTTCGTCAAATTCTGAGAGAGGCGGCGATGAATACCATGATCCGATCCGACCCGAAGGCCGAACAGAAGCAGCTCGCGGCCGCGGCCCCGTCGCAATTTCTCAGTTTTATGCTGGGACAGGACATGTTCGCCATCGGCATCCTGGCGGTGCGTGAAATCCTGGAGTACGCCGGGGTGACGCCGGTGCCGCAGATGCCGCCCTGTATCAGCGGCGTGATCAACCTGCGCGGCACGGCGGTGCCGGTGCTGGACCTGGCGCGCAGGCTGGAGCGCGAGCCTTCGCCGATCGGCAAGCGCACCTGCATCATCGTGGTCGAAGTCGACAGCGACGACGGCCCGTTCGTGATCGGCATCCTGGTCGACGCGGTCAATGCGGTGCTGGATATTCCGCCGGCCGATATCGAACCGGCGCCCAGCTTCGGCGCCCAGGTGCGCGCCGAAATGCTGCAGGGGATAGGCAAGGTGCAGGGGCGCTTTGTGCTGCTGCTGAACGTGCAACACGTGGTATCGGCCAGCGAGATTGCCGCGCTGGCGGCCGGCGGCGCGCTGCCGCTGGAATCTTAACGCAGTCAACCGGGAGTTCCCTATGTTTGCCAAGATAACAGTCAGGACCAAGATCCTGACGCTGATCGCTGTCGCCGTTCTGGCGCTGCTGCTGGTGATGGTGATCGCCTTCCAGGGCTTGAAAAAAGAAGGGGCAATGCTGGCCGATATCGGCAAGAACCGCATGCCATCGGTGCAGGCGCTGATGGCCATCAATGAAGGCAAGACCGCGATCCGTTCCTCCAACCGCGCCATCGATACGGTTGGCGCCTACCCGGACGAGGTGAACAGCGTCGCCCATGAGATTAAGCGCCGCGCCGAGATCTTCGGCGAGATCGACAAGGCATGGAAGGTCTACGACGCGCTGCCGCAGGCCAGCGAAGAGGCCGCGCTGTGGAAGACCTTCGTCAAGCAGTGGGACACGTGGAAGCAGAAGGACGCCGAGTTCGGCGAGATGCTCAAGCAGATCCTGGCCGCCGACGCGTCCAAGCGCAAGGACTTGTTCGCCGCGCTGCACGCCAAGCTGACCGCGAATCGCCCCGCCTTCCATGATGTCGAGAGCAGCCTGGACAAGCTGGTGGCGATGAACGTCAAGTACGGCGAGGATGCCGTGGCCGAGGCCGATGCCGCGTCGGCCAGCGCGCTGACCAGCATGTACGTGGCCTCCGGCGTGGCGCTGGCCTTGCTGGTGTCGCTGGGCCTGTTGATCCTGAACGGCATCCTGCGCCAGCTGGGCGGCGATCCGGGTTATGCGGCGGAGATCGTGCGCCAGGTGGCGGACGGCGACCTGAGCGCCGACGTCGCGCTCAGGCCGGGCGACACCCGCAGCCTGCTGGCGGCGATGAAGGGCATGATAGAAAAGCTGTCGCAGGTGGTGCAGGAGGTGAACAACGGCGCCGAGGCCTTGGCCAGCGCCTCCGAGGAAGTGAGCGCGACGGCGCAGTCGCTGTCGCAGGCGGCCAGCGAGCAGGCCGCCGGCACCGAGCAGACCAGCGCCTCGGTGGAGCAGATGACGGCGTCGATTTCGCAGAACACGGAAAACGCCAAAGTCACCGACGGCATCGCCAGCAAGGCCTCGCTGGAGGCGGCCGAGGGCGGCGAGGCGGTCAAGTCGACGGTGGCGGCGATGCAGCAGATCGCCAAGAAGATCAGCATCATCGACGACATCGCCTACCAGACCAACCTGCTGGCGCTGAACGCGGCGATCGAGGCGGCGCGCGCCGGCGAGCATGGCAAGGGCTTCGCGGTGGTGGCGGCCGAGGTGCGCAAGCTGGCCGAGCGCAGCCAGGTGGCGGCGCAGGAAATCGAACAGGTGGCGTCGAGCAGCGTGCAGCTGGCGGAGAAGGCCGGCCGCCTGCTCGACCAGATGGTGCCCAATATCCGCCGCACCTCCAACCTGGTGCAGGAGATCACGGCGGCGTCGGAAGAGCAGTCGGCCGGCGTCGGCCAGATCAACGCGGCCGTCACACAGCTGAGCCAGACCACGCAGCAGAACGCCTCCAGTTCCGAGGAGCTGGCCGCCACCGCCGAAGAGATGAGCGGGCAGGCCGAGCAGCTGCAGCAGACCATGGCCTTCTTCAAGCTGGCGGGGAGCGGCCACCGGCATCGTGGGTAGTACGCCACAGGTGAGTATTGGTGAGATTTGCAGCGGCGGATTGGTTCACAATGCATCGTGGACCTCCCTGTCGACTGGAGAAATCTCTCATGTTCAAGCAGATGAAAATGGAGACCCGGCTGCATGCCGGTTTTGGCGCCATCGTGTTGCTGGTGGTGCTGCTGGGCGTGATCGCCTTCGCTAAGCTCAGTTCGCTTCACGAGCACTGGACCGATTTCGAGACCGTCACGCTGGCGCGCAAGAACGCCGTGCTGGAGGGCGTTACCGCCCACGGCCATGCGGTGCGCCACTTCAAGAACTACATCCTGCGCGGCGGCGACAACAACGTGCAGTTCCGCGCCGACCTGGCGGCCATCGACAAGGAGATGGCCGGCTACAAGGGCGGCGGCGGCCTCACTGCGGACGAACAGACGCTGCTCAACGATGTACTGGCCGGCACCAAGGCCTACGCCGACAGCATGAGCAAGCTGGAAGCCATGCAGGAGAAGGGCATGACGGCGCTGGAGATGGACAAGGCCATCAAGGGCGCCGACGAGGCCATCTCGACCGCCTTCCGCAAGCTCCTCAAGGTCAACGATAGCGAAACCAAGGGCGAATCGGCTGCCATGACGGAAGTGACCGATTCCGCCAAGCGCCTGATCCTGGCGATGGACGTGCTGATCGCGGTGCTCGGTTGCGTGCTGGCGGTGTGGCTGGCGCGCAGCCTGTCGGGCATCGTGCGCGAGGTGCAGCAGGTGGTTGCCAGCCTGGCCGGCGCGTCGGAGGAGGTCAGCTCGACGGCGCAGTCGCTGTCGCAGGCGGCCAGCGAGCAGGCGGCGGGCGTGGAGGAAACCAGCGCCTCCATCGAGCAGATGACGGCGTCGATCGCGCAGAACACCGAGAACGCCAAAGTCACCGACGGCATCGCCACGCAGGCGGCGGTCGACGCCGCGCGCGGCGGCGAGGTGGTCAAGGCCACGGCGGCGGCGATGAAGCAGATCGCCAGCAAGATCGGCATCATCGACGACATCGCCTACCAGACCAATCTGCTGGCGCTGAACGCGGCCATCGAGGCGGCGCGCGCGCACGAACACGGCAAGGGTTTCGCGGTGGTGGCGGCCGAGGTGCGCAAGCTGGCCGAGCGCAGCCAGGTGGCGGCGCAGGAGATCAGCAAGGTGGCGTCGGACAGCGTGGAGCTGGCCGAGCAGGCCGGCCAGATGTTCGATGCGCTGGTGCCCAATATCCGCAAGACGTCGGACCTGGTGCAGGAGATTTCGGCGGCGTCGGAAGAGCAGACTTCCGGCGTGCGGCAGATTAACAGCGCGGTGATCCAGCTGAGCCAGACCACGCAGGTCAACGCGGCCAGTTCGGAGGAACTGGCGGCCACGTCGGAAGAGATGAGCGCCCAAGCCGAGCAGCTCGGCCAGTTGATGGCGGTGTTCAAGCAGTATGCGCTGGACGACGCGCCGCGCGTGTCGCCGCTGCGGCGCGCGGCGGTGCTGAAGGCGGGCGCGGCCCGCTCGCCCCGCTCGCCGCGCAAACTCGATCTCGTGGCCGACGGCGCGCCGGACGAGAACAAGTTCACGCGCTTTTAACCCCGCAGGGCCACGCAGGGGTCGGACCCCGTACGGGGGCCGACCCCGTTGGCGACTCGCCGGTTCGGGTTAAGGCTTGACGAACTTCAGCGTCATGCGGTCGCTCTCGCCGATGGCCTTGTACATCTCGCGGTCGGCGTCCTTGTTGGCGTAGGTCGGCGGCAGCGCCCAGACGCCGCCTTTATGTTCGGCTTTGTCCTTCGGATTGGCGTTGACCTCCGACTTGTCCGCCAGCTTGAAGCCGGCCGCTTCGGCCAGGCCGATCACATACTTCTCGTGCACATAACCTTCGCTGGCGCCTTTGCCCTCCAGCTTGGAGGCCGGCAGGCGGTGCTCGACCACGCCGAACACGCCGCCTTTCTTCAGGCTGGTGTAGACGCTGCCGAACAGCGCCTTCATGTTGTCCGGGCCGCTCTCCGTCCAGTTGTGGATGTTGCGGAAGGTGAGCACCATGTCGACGCTGCCGGCCGGCGCGAACTCATACTTGCGCGGCGGCGAGAACACGCCCAGCGCCACCTTGTTGTACACCTCCGGCTTGGCGTTCAGGCGCGCCATGTAGCGCTCCGCGGCCTTGCGCTCGTTGGCGTCCGGCGAGGCCAGGTCGTTGCCGGCGGCGATCAGCTTGCCGTGGTCGCGCAGGTAGGGCGCCAGGATCTCGGTGTACCAGCCGCCGCCCGGCGCCAGCTCCACCACCGTCATCGTCGGCTTGATGCCGAAGAAGCTCAGCGTCTCGTACGGATGGCGGTAGACGTCGCGCTCGACGTTGGCCGGGGTGCGCGATGGCGCGGCGATGGCGGCCTTCAGCGCAGCGTCTTCGGCGGCGATGGCGCCGGCGGCGCTGAACAGCATGGCGGTGGTGGCCAGGGCGGCAAGGACGGTTCGTTTCATGCAGAGTCTCCTGAGGGTTCGTATGGTTGGACGATGCGCGCTTGCTCGCCCTGCGCGATCATGGTCCAGGGCGGCGGGCAGGTCAAGCGAATTGGGATGGCGCTCCGCCGCACCGTGACGGAGCATCGCGCACCGCTGCGGCGCAGCATTTCCATCGCCCTGCGCAAGCGGACACTCGCGGACACTCGCGGACAGTCCGGCGGACACTTAAACGGACACTCCAACCATGCCGTTCGCCGCAAAAGCAGCGGCTTTCAACATGATTACTCGTGGCACAAAATTTGCCTATCTCGTTCCTTGATCCGGCGCTAATATTGCTAAACCGGCGGAAACGGCGGCGGATATTCAGGTGTAGTGCAAAGCAACGAGCGGTAAAGAAGTAGTTCCAGCTAGAAGAGCAAATAAAAAGCAGAACCCCGGGCGACCGGCCCGCAATCTAATCCTTGCTGTTACGTTTTTGGAGATACGATGGAACGACGTGCATTCCTCAATGTTAGTAGTCTGGCCCTGGGCACGATGCTGCTGCCCGCCTTCGGTCGCGCAATCGCGGCGGAAGAACTGCTCAAGCCAGTCGCCCTGCAATTCAAGAAAATGCTGGCCGACACCGCGCTGACCGCGGCGACCCAGGCCGGCGCCTCCTACTGCGACGTCCGCGTGGGCCGCTACCTGAACCAGTTCATCACCACCCGCGACCTGAACGTCGAGAACGTGGTCAACACGGAATCGGCCGGTGTCGGCGTGCGCGTGATCGCCGGCGGCGCCTACGGCTTTGCCGCCACCAACGACATGACGCCGGACGGCGTTGCCGCCGCCGCCCGCCAGGCCGTCGCCATCGCCAAGGCCAACGCCAAGCTGCAGACCGAGCCCGTCATCCTGGCCCCGGTCAAGGGCGTGGGCGAAGTGGCGTGGGCCACCCCCATCGTCAAGGACTGGCGCACCGTCGCCATCAAGGAGAAGGCCGACCTGCTGATCGCCGCCAACAAGGCCGGCATGGAAGGCGGCGCCAGCTTCATGCAGTCGCTGCTGTTCCAGGTGAACCAGCAGAAGTACTTCGCCTCCACCGACGGCTCCTACATCGACCAGGACCTGCACCGCCTGTGGATGCCGGTGTTCGCCACCGCCGTCGACCAGAAGACCAACAAGTTCCGCTCGCGCCAGGGCCTGTCGTCGCCGGTCGGCATGGGCTACGAATACCTGGATGCGCGTCCGGAGCACAAGATCAAGGCGGCCGGCGGCGTGACCACGCTGTACACCAAGTCCTACGACCTGATCGAAGATGCGCGCGCGGCCGGCAAGCAGGCCAAGCAGAAGCTGACCGCCAAGTCGGTCGAGCCGGGCAAGTACGACCTGGTGCTGTCGCCCGAGCACATGTGGCTGACCATCCACGAATCGGTCGGCCACCCGACCGAGCTCGATCGCGTGCTGGGCTACGAGGCCAACTACGCCGGCACCAGCTTCGCCACGCTGGACAAATGGCAGTCGAAGAAATTCAAGTACGGTTCGGACATGGTCAACATCGTCGCCGACAAGACCACCCCGGGCTCGCTGGCCAACGTCGGCTACGACGACGAAGGCGTCAAGTGCAAGCGCTGGGACATCATCAAGGACGGCATCCTGGTCAACTACCAGGCCACCCGCGACCAGGCCCACATCATCGGCGAGAAGGAGTCGCACGGCTGCTCGTATGCGGACAACTGGAGCAGCGTGCAGTTCCAGCGCATGCCCAATGTCTCGCTGCAAGCGGGCAAGAAGAAGATGACCCCGGACGAGATGGTCAAGGACGTCAAGAAGGGCATCTACATCGTCGGCGACGGTTCCTTCTCGATCGACCAGCAGCGCTACAACTTCCAGTTCGGCGGCCAGCTGTTCTACGAAATCAAGAACGGCAAGATCGGCGAGATGCTGGAAGACGTGGCGTACCAGTCGAACACCCAGGAGTTCTGGAATGCCTGCGCCGGTCTGTGCGACGAGCGCGATTGGCGCATGGGCGGTTCCTTCTTTGACGGCAAAGGCCAGCCTTCGCAGGTGTCGGTGGTGTCGCATGGCTCCAGCACGGCGCGCTTCAACGGCATCAACGTCATCAACACCGCACGCAAAATCGGCTAAGCCCTGGAGACCACGAGATGAAGAATTTGAGTCAAGACGAAGCAAAACGTATTTGCGACAAGGTGCTGTCGCTGTCGAAGGGCGACCAGTGCGAGGTGAACATCACCGGCAGCCGCAAGGGCAATATCCGCTACGCGCGCAACGCCGTGTCCACCGCCGGTTTGATCGAGGACACGCAGCTGATCGTGTCGGTCGCCTTCGGCAAGAAGCAGGGCATCGCCACCATCAACGAGTTTGACGACAAGTCGCTGGAAAAAGCCGTGCGCCGCGCGGAAGACCTGGCCCGCCTGGCGCCGGAAAATCCGGAGTTCGTGGCCACGCCGGGCAAGCAGCAATACAAGGCCAGCGACACCTTCTCGCAGAAGACCGCCGACATCGATCCTGAATTCCGCGCCCAGGTCGCGGCCTACAGCATCGAGAACAGCAAGAAGAACAAGCTGGTGGCAGCGGGCTTCTTCAGCGACACCTCGTCCTTCACCGCCATCGCCAACTCCAACGGCGTGTTCGGCTACCAGCAGGACACGGGCCTGGACTTCACCGTCACGGTGCGCACGGAAGACGGCCGCGGTTCGGGCTGGGCCAAGCGCAGCGTCGGCGATGTCAGCAAGTTCGACGCGCGCGAAGCGTCCAACGTGGCGATTGAAAAGGCGCTGCGCTCGGTGGACGCCAAGGCGCTGGAGCCGGGCCGCTACACGGTGATCCTGGAACCGGCCGCCACCTCGGACCTGCTGGGCTATATGTTCAACGGCTTCGACGCGCGCCAGGCCGACGAGGGCCGCAGCTTCCTGTCGAAGAAGGGCGGCGGCAACCGCCTGGGCGAGAAGCTGTTCGACGAGCAGGTCAACGTCTGGACCGACCCTTGGGACAAGGACGTGGCGGTGATGCCGTGGGACGGCCAGAACATGCTGGCCCGCGAGCGCATGGACATCATCAAGGGCGGCAAGATCGCCAACCTGGACTACTCGCGCTTCTGGGCGCAGAAGCAGGGCAAGCGCGCCGTCGGCTCGCCGGGCAACATCATCATGGCCGGCACCAACAAGTCGACCGAGGAGCTGATCGCCAATACCAAGAAGGGCGTGCTGGTCACGCGCACCTGGTACATCCGCATGGTCGATCCGCAGTCGGTGCTGCTGACCGGCCTGACGCGCGACGGCACCTTCTACATCGAGAACGGCAAGATCAAGCATCCGATCAAGAACTTCCGCTTCAATGAAAGCCCGGTGACGATGTTGAACAACATCGAGGAACTGGGCCGGCCGGAGATCCTGTCGGGTGACGAGTCGCAGTACCAGCTGCTGATACCGGCGATGCGGGTGCGCGACTTCAACTTTACCTCGCTTTCCGACGCGGTTTAAAGCATCAAGGGGCCGGACTAGTTCCGGCCCTGTTACATTTTTCAGGGAGTTAATGTGGAACGACGTTCATTTCTAAAAGTTAGTGCCGCCGCCGGCGGCAGCCTGCTGATACCGGTCTTCGGCAACGCCATCGCGGCCGAAGAGCTGCTCAACCCCGTGGCCGTGCAGTTCAAGAAGTCGCTGGCCGACGCCGCGATGAACGCCGCCACCAAGGCCGGCGCCAGCTACTGCGACGTGCGCATCGGCCGCTACCTGAACCAGTTCCTCACCACGCGCGACCTGAACGTGGAAAACATCGTCAACACCGAATCCTCCGGCGTCGGCGTGCGCGTGATCGCCAACGGCGCCTACGGCTTCTGCTCGACCAACGTCATGACGCTGGATTCGGTGGCCGCCGCCGCGCGCCAGGCCGTCGCCATCGCGCGCGCCAACGCCAAGCTGCAAACCGAGCCTGTGGTGCTGGCCCCCGTCAAGGGCGTGGGCGAAGTGGCGTGGGCCACGCCGTTCAAGAAGGACTGGCGCACGGTGCCCATCAAGGAAAAGGCCGAGATGCTGATCGCCGCCAACAAGGCCGGCCTGGACGCGGGCGCCAGCTTCATGTCGTCCAACCTGTTCCAGGTGAACCAGCAGAAGTACTTCGCCTCCACCGACGGCTCCTACATCGACCAGGACATCCACCGCCTGTGGTCGCCGCTGACCGCCACCGCCGTCGACAAGGCCACCAACCGCTTTCGCACGCGCGACGGCTTGTCGTCGCCGGCCAGCATGGGCTATGAATTCTTCGACGCGAAAGAGTCCAACAAGGTCAGGGCCGCCGGCAACGTCACCACGCTGTACAAGGGCGCCTACGACTTGATCGAGGATGCGCGCGCCGCCGGCCGCCAGGCCCGCGAAAAGCTGACCGCGAAAACCGTCGAACCGGGCAAGTACGATCTGGTGCTGTCGCCGGAACACCTGTTCCTGACCATCCACGAATCGGTAGGCCACGCCACCGAACTGGATCGCGTGCTGGGCTACGAGGCCAACTACGCCGGCACCAGCTTCGCCACGCTGGACAAGTGGAAGAGCAAGAGCTTCAAATACGGTTCGGATCTGGTCAACATCGTCGCCGACAAGACCACCCCGGGCTCGCTCGGCTGCGTGGGCTACGACGACGAAGGCGTGGCCTCCAAGCGCTGGGACCTGATCCGCAACGGCATCCTGGTCAACTACCAGGCCACGCGCGACCAGGCGGCCATCATCGGCGAGAAGGAATCGCACGGCTGCTCCTACGCGGACAGCTGGAGCAGCGTGCAGTTCCAGCGCATGCCCAACGTGTCGCTGGAAGCGGGCAAGAAGCCGCTGACGCCGGACGACATGGTCAAGGACGTCAAGAAGGGCATCTACATCCTGGGCCGCGGCTCGTACTCGATCGACCAGCAGCGCTACAACTTCCAGTTCGGCGGCCAGCTGTACTTCGAGATCAAGAACGGCAAGATCACCAACCAGCTGGAGGACGTGGCCTACCAGTCCAACACGCAGGAATTCTGGAACGCCTGCTCGGCGCTGTGCGATGAACGCGACTGGCGCATGGGCGGCTCCTTCTTCGATGGCAAGGGCCAGCCTTCGCAGGTCAGCGCCGTGTCGCACGGTTCGCCGACCACGCGCTTCAACGGCATCAACGTCATCAACACCGCTCGCAAGATAGGATAAACAATGAAGATGCTGAATCAGGAAGAAGCAAAACGCATTTGCGACAAGGTGATGTCGCTGTCCAAGGCCGACGAATGCCGCGTGCAGATCAGCGGCGCCCGCAACGGCAATATCCGCTACGCGCGCAACGCGGTGTCGACCGCCGGCCTGACCGAGAATACGCAGCTGAGCATCAGCGTCGCCTTCGGCAAGCGCCAGGGCACGGCGTCGATCAATGAGTTCGACGACAAGTCGCTGGAAAAAGCCGTGCGCCGCGCCGAAGACGTGGCGCGCCTGGCGCCGGAGAATCCGGAGTTCCAGCCGGCGATCAAGAAGCAGGAATACAAAACCTCGGCCACCTACAGCGAGGCCACGGCCGCCATCGATCCCGAATACCGCGCCGAAGTGGCGGCCGCCAGCATCAACGCCTGCCGCAAGCAGGGTTTGGTGGCTGCCGGCTTCTTCAGCGACACCACCGGCTTCGAAACGGTGGCCAACTCGAACGGCGTGTTCGGCTACCAGACCTTGAGCAACCTGGGCTTCACCGTCACCACCCGCACCGAGGATGGCCGCGGTTCCGGCTGGGCCACGCGCTCGGCCAACGATGCGAAGAAGTTCGACGCCCGCGAAGCGTCCGAGATCGCGATCGAGAAGGCGCTGAAATCGGTGGAGGCCAAGGCGCTGGAGCCGGGCCGCTACACGGTGATCCTGGAGCCGGCGGCGACGTCGGAAATCATCGGCCGCATGTTCGGCGCCTTCGATGCGCGCCAGGCCGACGAAGGCCGCAGCTTCCTGTCGAAGAAGGGCGGCGGCAACCGCCTGGGCGAGAAGCTGTTCGACGAGCAGGTCAACGTCTGGGCCGATCCGTGGGACAAGGACGTGCCGGTGCTGGCGTGGGACGGTTCGTCGATGCTGGCGCGCGAGCGCACGGACGTCATCAAGAACGGCAAGATCGAATCGCTGGACTACACCCGTTACTGGGCGGAGAAGCAGGGCAAGCGCGCCGCCGGCCGTCACGGCAATATGATCATGGCGGGCGGCGGCAAGTCGACCGAGGAGCTGATCGCGTCGACCAAGAAGGGCGTGCTGGTCACACGCACCTGGTACATCCGCATGGTCGATCCGCAGTCGGTGCTGCTGACCGGCTTGACGCGCGACGGCACCTTCTACATCGAGAACGGCAAGATCAAGCATCCGATCAAGAACTTCCGCTTCAACGAAAGCCCTGTGTCGATGCTGAACAATATCGAGGAGCTGGGCAAGCCGGTGGTGATCGGCGGCGACGAGGTGCGCTTCCAGATGCTGATCCCGCCGATGAAGGTGCGCGACTTTAACTTCACCTCCTTGTCGGACGCGGTTTAAAGGCGAGGTTGTGGCCAACTACGATTTTTACTTCACCCGCCTGACTTACGAGTCGGGCGACTGGGATGTCGATATCCGCATGCCGAGCAACGTGCTCAACTCGCTGGTCGAATATACGACCTTGCGTGTTGATCCCGTCGAGCGCATCGTCGCGCTGTCCGATCCGAAGATGCTGGAGGCGCCGTTCTGCTACTTCGCCGGCCACAAGCTGGTGCAGTTCACGCCGGCCGAGCGCAAGAACCTGGAGCGCTACATCAAGGGCGGCGGCTTCCTGTTCGTGGACGACTGCAACCACGATATCGACGGCCTGTTCGCCAAATCGTTCGAGGCCGAAATCGCCCGTATCTTCGGGCCGAAGGCGCTGCACAAGATACCGAATACGCATCCGGTGTATTCGAGCTTCTTCCATTTCGACGGTCCGCCCAACACCAGCGTGGAGCTCAACGGCTGGGGCGACGATCTGGTGCACGACTACCTGAAGGCGGTGGAAGTCGGCGGCCGCGTGCGGCTTTTGTACAGCAACAAGGACTACGGCTGCGAGTGGGACTACGACTTCCGCAACAAGCGGTGGCTGGTGGTCGACAACACCCGCTTCGCGGTCAATATCATTCAATATGCGTTGGGAGCTTGATCTTGGATAGTGCAATCGCCTGGAGCGAAAATGAAATCGGCGCGCTGAGCGCCAAGGTGGCGGCGCTGAAGGCGAGCATGTCCCGTGTGATCATCGGCCAGGAAAACGTGATCGATTCGCTGATCATCTGTTTGCTGGCCGGCGGCCATGCATTGGTGGAGGGCGTGCCGGGACTGGGCAAGACGCTGCTGGTCAAATCGCTGTCGCAGGCGACGGATATGGACTTCCACCGTGTGCAGTTCACGCCGGACCTGATGCCGTCGGATATCGTCGGCACCGAGATCCTGGAAGAAGACCATGCGACGCGCAAGCGCGAGTTCCGCTTCCAGCAAGGGCCGGTGTTCACGCAGGTGCTGCTGGCGGACGAGATAAACCGCGCGCCGCCGAAGACGCAATCGGCGCTGCTGGAGGCGATGCAGGAACGCAGCGTGACCTTCGCCGGGCAGACGCACAAGCTGCCCAAGCCTTTCTTCGTGCTGGCGACGCAGAACCCGATCGAGCAGGCGGGCACCTATCCGCTGCCGGAAGCGCAGCTGGACCGCTTCCTGCTGCGTATCGACGTGGTGTACCCGACCGAGGAAGAGGAGATCGCGATGGTCTCCGCCACCACCCACGCGGGCCTGAAGGATGCGGACCCGGTGATGGACGTGGCGACGCTGCTGCGTTTGCAGCAGCTGGTGCGCGACATCGAGATCGGCGATCATCTGCTGGCCTATGCGACGCGCCTGGTGCGCGCCACGCGTCCGGCGCTGACGACGGTGCCGGCGGTGAAGAAGCACGTGGGCTGGGGTGCTGGTCCGCGCGCGGGACAGGCGCTGGTGCTGGCTTCCAAGGCGCGGGCGCTGATGCACAACCGCCTGGCCGTCACGCGCGAGGATATCGCCGAGATGCTGCTGCCGGTGCTGGCGCATCGTGTGATCCGCAACTTCGAGGCGGAGGCGGACGGTGTGGCGATTGCTGACATCCTGCTGGCGCTGCGCGAGCATATTCGCCCGGAATAACAGGCCGCGATGCAATCGACCTTTAAACCGTCCGCCGCCACCATGACGGCGATGATGGCGCAGACCAAGGACCTGGAGCTGGTGATCCGCCACGTGCTGGCGGGGCTGGGCCACGGCCTGCATGCGGGCCGCGAGCGTGGCGCCGGCGTGGAGTTCTCCGAGTACCGGGCCTACGCGCCGGGCGACGAGTGGCGCCGCGTGGACTGGAAGCTGTTGGCGCGCGCGGACCGCTACTTCGTCCGCGAGGCGGAGCGCGATAGTCATGTCGCTACCTGGCTATGGCTGGACGCCAGCGCGTCGATGGCGGAGCCCAGCCGCGATATCAACGGCGTGGACAAGCTGTGGTTCGCGCGCACCGTGCTGGCCTGCGTGGCGGCCATCGCGCAGCGGCAGGGCGACGCGTTCGGGCTGGTGGTGTGCAGCGGCGGCAAGGTCGAGTTCACGCAGGCTTCGCGCGGGCCGCGCCAGTTGCAGCGCGTGCTGGCGCAGCTGGCCAAGGCCAAGCCGGAAGGCGTTTTGCCAAGCGCTGAGGTGCTGAAGGCGAATCTGCATTTCGCGCGGTCGCCGAGTCTGATTTTTGCTGCCAGCGATTTCCTTGACTGGCCGTCGCCGCTGAGCGAGGCGCTGCTGCGCTTGCGCAGCCTGCGGCATGACGTGCGCCTGCTGACCTTGCGCACGCAGGCGGAGGTGGATGCCAGCTTCCGCGCCGGCGCCGCGTACCGTGATCCGGAGTCGAGCGATGGCCTGCATCGTTTGACCAATGCGGACCGCGACGGCTACAGGCAGCAGAGCCGGGCGCACTTCGATGCGGTGGCCACCAGCTGCCGTCAAAACAATATCGTCCACTACGAGGCGCGTATCGAGCAGCCTTTGGGCGGCGTGCTGCGCAGCTGGTTGCAGCTGGCGGGAGCGCGCGCAAAATGATGATGGGTTGTCGATGCTGAGTTCTTATCCATTCTGGTGGCTTGCGTTGCCGGTGTTGCTGCTGCCGGTGTGGTGGCATCGCCAGAAGCGTCAACGCTTGAAGGCCGAGCCGCTGGCGACGGCGCGCTTCCTGCCGTCGGCCGCGCCGGAGCAGTTGCGCGTGTGGCAGTGGCGGGACCGCTTGCTGTTGCTGGTGCGCTGTCTGATGCTGGTGGCGTTGATCGCCTGGCTGGCCGCGACCATCTTCCCGTGGCGCGGCGATACCGTGCTGCTGGACGCCGGTGCGGACAAGGCATGGGCGGAGCAGCAGATCGCCGCCGCCGGCATGGGCGCGGCGCAGCGTATCGAGCTGCCGCCGCAGGGCATGCAATGGCTGCGCCAGCACGAGCGCGACTGGCGCCCCAGCGCGCGCCTGCTGATCGTCGCCCGCGCCGGCCAGCTGGCAATGCCGGCCCGCATGCCGCAATTCAGCCATCAAGTGGAAGTGCGTACCAGGCTGCCGGCCGCCGCCACGCCGTCCGCCGCAGCGTCGGCGCCGACACCGGCCGGACGCCACGTTGTGCTGGCGGGCGCACAGGAGCAGGGGGCTGCATGGCGCTCGCTGTTCGCCGCCTTCGACCGCGCCGGCGACGGCGCGATCCGCTACACACTCGCTGCCGAGCCAAGCGCCAAGACCGAATTGATCGTATGGGACTCCGCCGCCACGCCGCCCGCCGGCTGGCACGCCCCGCACTGGTGGCTTACCTCGCAAACCGCCTTCCCCGAACTGGCCAACGGCTCCACGCTGACCGTCAACGGCCTCACGCTGAAATACGCCGACTCCCCGCGCGGCCGCCTGTGGCTCACCGACGCCTGGCCGGCCCGCGACGCCGACACCGCGCGCGCCATCTACGAAGCCTGGCAGCAGCTCAAAGCCGCTCCCGCGCCTGCCTACCCGATGCCATCGCAAACCCTGGCCGCCGCCCGCAGCGCGCTGCCCGCCATCACCGACGCCAAGCCCGCCACCTGGCTCGCGCTAGCCCTGCTCGCGCTGTTTTTACTCGAACGGATACTGACCCATGTACGGCGAAACTAACACCCTGCGCCGTCGCCTGTGGGCCGCCGTGCTGCGCCGGCGCGTACCGCAATGGCTGGCCGCACTGGCTCCGCTGGTCATCGCCCTGATCCTGCTGCACGCCGCCCGCCCCCTGGTCATCGCGGCGATACTGCCATGGACCATCTGGGTGGCCGCAGACATCTACCGCTGGCGCCGACGCCTCAAGCGTGAATGGACCTCCTGGCTGGACGCCGCCATCCCCGCACTGGAAGACAGCAGCACGCTGCTGGCCGCCGACGCCACCACGCCCATCGCCAGGCTCCAGCAGGAGCGCCTGCGCGCCCGCCTGGCCTCCGTGCTGGCCGACGACGACTACCGCAGCATCGCCCGCACCCGCGTGCGCGTCGGCGTTTTGCCTGTGCTGCTCAGCCTTGCCGCAGCAGGCGCCGCATGGGGCTACCACGGCAAGCAGACCGCCGCCGTTGCATCCATCGCTGACGCCCAGACAGCAAAAGCCATCGTCGACGGTGAAATCTACCTGAGCGTCACGCCGCCGGCCTACACCGGCGTCAAACCATTCGAAACCGCCGCCCGCGACCTTCAGGTGCCGCAATTCTCCGAAGTGCGCTGGTGCGTGCGCAATCCGAGCGGCGCGCAGCCGGCGGTGGAGCTGGGCGACGGCCAGACCCTGCCCGTCACCGAAGCCTGCGCCGTGAAGCGCGTCGAAGAATCGCTGTTCTGGCGCGCGCGTGGCAAGAACGGCACGCGCTACAACATCCGCGTCACGCCCGACCAGGCGCCGCAAGTCACCATCATCGAGCCGACCGAGTTGATACACATCCTGTCCAAGGATGCCAAAACCGTGCAGATCGCCGTCACCGCCCGCGACGACTACGCCATCGTCCGCGCCAGCCTGCACATGACGCTGGCGCGCGGCAGCGGTGAGAACATCCGCTTCAGCGACCGCGAAGTACCGCTGCCGCAATCGCCGGACCCCAAAGTCCGCAACTGGAAAAAGCAGTGGACGCTGACGGAACTGGGCATGGAACCCGGCGACGAGTTGTACTTCTTCGTGCGCGCCACCGACAACTCGCCGGACAATCCGCACACCACCCAATCGCCCACCTACACGCTGCGCCTGCCCGCGCCGGAAGCGGAGAGCCTGGAATCGACCGCCTTGCCGTCCATGGCCAAGCCCGAGAACCTGCGCAGCCAGCGCCAGATCATCATCGACACCGAGCAGCTGGTGGCCGATATGCAGGCCCACCCCAACATGCCCGTCGCCACGGTGCGCGCCCGCAGCGAAGCCATTGCCTCGGACCAGGCCAAGCTGCGGCTGCGCTACGGCCAGTTCCTCGGCGAGGAATCCAGCCTGTTCGGCGACGAGCACGACCACGAGGGCGAGGAACACCGCGATGCTCCTGCGGCCTTCGGCAGTCAGATGTCGGTGCTGAAGGAGTTCGGCCACGCGCACGACCAGGAAGACAACGCCACCATCTTCGATCCCAAGACCAAGGCGGTGCTGAAGCGCGCCTTGTCGGCCATGTGGGATGCCGAAAAATCGCTGCGTGCGATAAGCCCCAAACCGGCGCTGCCGCCCGAGTACAAGGCGCTCGAAGCGATCAAGGAACTGCAGGCGGCGGAGCGCATCTACCTGCACCGCACGGCCTTCGTTCCCCCCGCTTTGAAAGAAGAGAAACGCATGAGCGGCGACATCGTCGGCGTGTTGAGCTACAAGCGCGCGCAGGGGGCGGCGGACAACACGGTGCCGGCCGAGGTGCGCGAACTGGTGCAGGCGCTGTCGCAGGACGGCGCGCTGCCGGCGCTGTGGAGCAAGGCGGCGCGCGACACCATCGTCGCTCGCATCGTCGACCAGGAACAGAAACTGAGCGCCCAGCGCGCGGTGCAGGATGTGCAGGATGGCTGCGCCGCCTGCCGTGGCGAACTGCGGGCCTGGTTGCGCGGCACGCTGACGGATGCACCGGTGCTGCTGCAGGCGCGGCCTTCGACGGATACGCCGTTCCGTCAGGCCTGGAGCGGCAAGGAGCAACAGAAATGATGGACATGGATTTTACGGCCGCTATCGTCACCGCGCCGGCGGTCGTGCCACTCGCCGCGCTGGCAGCCGGCGCGGCCGGCGCCGTGCTGTATGGCCGCAAGCGCAAATGGATCGACGCCGCATTGATCGTCGCGGCATCGGCATCGCTGGCCGTCGCGCTGGCGGACATCCGTTTGCCTCAGGCTGGCGACAACATCGTGGCCGTGGCGACCGATGCATCCGGCGGTATCGGCGAGGCATCCTTGCTGGCGATTTCGCGTGCGCAGTCGATCGCCTTGAGCGGCGACGGCCTGCGCGAAGCGGAGTGGCGCGATCTTCCGGCACGCCGCGTGCAATGGAAGCCAGCCGCCGCCGATCTGCTGTGGCTGGACTTCCCGCGCTCGATGTCGCTCGGCCGCATTTTCACGCTGACGGTGCGGCGCGGGCAGGCGCAATCCGGCTGGCGCTTGCAGCTGCTGGCCGAGAACAAGCAGGTGCTGGCCGATTCGCAGATCGCCGCCACGGCCACGTCGCAACTGAGCGTGCAGTGGCTGCCGCCTGTAGCGGAGGCCATGGTGTTGCAGGCGCGCTTGCTCGATGGCGCCGGCAAGGTGATTGCGCAAGGTCCGGTGCCATTGCAAGTCAAGGATGCTTTGCCCTTGCAGATACAGGGCCGCTTCGACGCGCCGTCGTTCGATGCCCGTGCCTTGAACCAGCTGCTGGCCGACGGCAGCGCGATACTGGACTGGAACGTCACGCTTGGCAAGGCCGTGGCCCGCAGCGAGACCGCGCGCGCACCGTTGACTGCGCCGAATGCGATGTTTGTCGATGCTGCCTATGTCGAGCATATGAATCCGTCGGCGCGCAGCGCCTTGCTGGCGCAGACGCGGCAGGGCGTGCCATTGGTGGTACTGGGTTCCAACGCCGCCGATGCGGGGATGTGGCAGCGCGAGTTTGGTTTGCGACTGCGTCCGCAATCGGTGACCACGGAGAAGGAAGATACGCGCCAGTTCACCGTCGCCGGTGCTGCGCTGGCGATGCCGCCTGCGGGGCTGAATCCGGACGATAACGCCGCCGCGCCGTGGTCCGTGGTGGCGCGCGATGGCAAGAAGCTGCCGTGGCTGTGGCAGCGCGATTTGCAGCAGGGACGCGTGGTGTGGGTGGGCGTGTCGGACTGGCACCGTTATGCGATCAGCTCACCGCAGGCACTGGCCTTGTGGTGGCAGGGGGCGATGGACAGTATCGCGCTGGCCAGCGTGCAGAAGACCGGCTGGCAGATGGCCGATCCGATGCCGCTACCCGGCTTGCGCAGCGAGATTTGCGCGCAGGGCGTGAAGACCGGAACGGTGCTGGACGTTGCAGGCGCCGCGCCGCTTCAGTTGCAGCCGCGTGCGGACAAGGCGGAGGCGGCATGCGCCGCGTTGTGGCCGCAGAAGGCCGGATGGATGACGTTCAAAGCGGCCGGCGTGGCGGAGCAGGGCATGGAGTATGTGTACGCCCGCACCGATTGGCCGGCCTGGCAGAAGGCGCTGCGCCGCGACGCGACCACGCTCTACGCGGCGCGTGCGACCAACGCCGAAGTCGAAGCCGCCCAGCCGCCAAGCCGCCCGCTGCCGGTTGCGCCATTCGCCGTATTGTTCGCGCTGTCCATGCTGGGCCTGTGGTGGCGCGAGCAGCGTCGCTGAACTGTCTAGCGCGTGAGCCAGCCGGAGACCGCCTTGACGTAGCGCGGCATGATCACATACACCATCAGCCACACGGTCAGCGCGGACGCGGACAGCTGCACCAGGGCCGATGGCAGCCCCCAGCTGCCGGTCAGCATGCGCAAGACGGCCGGAACCATTTGGGTCAGTGGGTAGATGGCCGATAGCGTCAAGAGAAACTGTTTATACGGTTTTGCCTGCGGGCCGGTGTAGGCCGGCGAGAACCACAAGCCCATGCCCGCCCGCACGCGCTCCTCGCGCAGCAGCAGCGGCCGAAGCTCCTCCACCAGCTGGCGGCGCCGTTCCGAACCCACCCAGTCCTGCAACTGCGCGTGGGTGTCGAAATGCACCAGCAAAGTGTAGGTCGTATCGCGGCCCTTCGGCCGCATCACCGCAACGCCCTGGAAGCCCGCGTAACGCTGGCACTCCAAAGTGACGTTGGCGACCCAGGCCTCGTACTGCGTCCTGGCCGCCGGCGCCACCGCGTGCTGCACCAGCAGCGCGGCCTGGTCTGCCGCGCCCTGGCTCATAGGTTGGTGAAGGCGATGTGCTTGGACTCCAGGAAGTCGTCGATCGACGTCATGCCGTTCAGCCGCCCCTGGCCCGACTGCTTGTAGCCGCCTTCCTCGAACTCATCGAACACCTGCGCCCAGTCGTTGATCCAGATCGTGCCGGCCTTGATCTTGCGGGCCAAGCGCAACGAGCGTTTGGTGTCGCGCGTCCAGATGGCTGCGGCCAGGCCGTACTCGCTGTCGTTGGCCAGTGCAAGGGCCTCCTGTTCGCTGTCGAATACCTGCAGCGTCATCACCGGGCCGAAGGTCTCTTCCTGCACGATAGGCAGCTTGGCGTCGCTCACTTCCAGCAATGTAGGGCGGTAGAAGGCGCCTGCGGCCAGCGGACCTTCGCTGACCGGACCACCGCGCAGCAGCACCTTGGCGCCGGATGCGATGGCACGGTTCACCACCGCATCCACGCGCGCCACGTTGGCCTTGTCGATCAGCGGACCCATGTCGCTGTCCGCGTCGGCGGCAGGGCCGACCCGCACCGCCTCCAGCCGCGCCGCGAGACGCTCGCGCACCTGTTGCGCGATGTCGCGGTGCACCAGCAGGCGGGAGCCGGTCATGCAGAACTGGCCGGCGAACACGGTCAGCGATTTCTCGATCACCGGCAGCGCAGCGTCCAGGTCGGCGTCGTCGAACAGCAGGTGCGGCGTCTTGCCGCCCAGCTCCAGGCCGAAGCGCTTGAGCTGCTGCGCGCCCACGGCGGATATGGCCTGGCCGGTGCGGGTGGAACCGGTGAAGCTGATGACCGGCACGTCGGACGACGCCACCATCAGCTTGGCGCCTTCTGCGCCGGACTCGGTGAACATATTGATTACGCCACGCGGCAGCGATGGCGCTTCCGACATGATGCGCGCCACGAGTGCGTTGACTTGCGCGGTCTGGCTCGGCATTTTGATGACGACCGTGGTGCCGGCTGCCAGTGCAGGCGCCAGCGAGCGGACCATCAGGATCACCGGCGAATTCCAAGGCACCATGATGCCGGCCACGCCGACCGGCTCGCGCAGCAGCACGGAGACCGCGTTGCGGCGCGGCGAACCGCTGCGGCCCAATTCGGTACGCGCCAGCGCGCCCGCGAAGCGCAGCTTGGATGGAACCATGTCGACTTCAAAACCGGCTTCCGGCTTGATCTTGCCGTTCTCCGTTGCCAGCAACTCGATCAGCGTGTCGCGGTGGCGTTCGAAGGATGCCGCCAGTTCTTCCAGCACGCGGGCGCGCAGGATAGCGTCCTCCGCCCAGTCGCCCTGTTCGAAAGCCTGGCGGGCCGCGGCGATGGCCAGCGCCGCCTCGTGCGCGCCGCCGTCGGCGTAGCTGCCGATCACGCCGCCGGTGGCGGGGTTGTACGACTCGCGGATGTCGTCGGAGCTTAGCCATTCGCCGTTGATCCAGTGGCGGGCCAGCGTGTTGTGTTCGGGTTTGTTCATGATCGTTCTCGGTAAGGTCAGAAGAAACGCGCGGCCGCGTGTTCGGCGATCGCGATGGTGGTGATGTTGGTGGCGACCGACACGGTGTCCGGGAAGATCGAGGCGTCCACCACGCGCAGGCCCGTCAGGCCGCGCACGCGGCATTCGAGGTCCAGCACCGCGTGCGGATCGCCGTCGCGGCCCATCGGCACGGTGGATGTCGGATGGTGGTAGGTGTCCAGCGTGTCGAGCATGGAGCGCTCGATGGCGCTGTCGTCCTGGGCGTCCGCGCCCGGCGCCAGCTCGCTGTGCACCAGCGCGGACAGAGGAGCGGTCTGGCCCAGCTTGCGCGCCAGCTTCACGCCTTCCAGCAGGCGAGCGCGGTCGCCCGCGTCGGCCAGGAAGTTCAGGTCGATGGACGGTGCGGCCAGCGGATCGCGTGTGGTGATGCGGAACTTGCCCACCGATTGCGGCAGCGTCAGCGCCACCGCCAGTACGAAGCCGACCTTGGTCGGGCTGAATTCATGCGGGAACAGGTGGGTGGCGGTGATGTGCAGATCCAGTTCGCCAGGCTTGGCCAGGCTGCTGCGGGTCCACAGCTTGGCGCCGATGGCGGGCGACTGTGCGCCGATGGCTTCCGGCTTGGCGGCGTAGGCGTTGTAGTAGAACGGATGGTCCTTCAGGCGCTGGCCCACCGGCAGGTCGGCCACCGACGGAATGTCCAGAGCCTCCAGCTCTTTCGCGGGACCGACGCCGGAGCGCAGCAGGATGGCCGCGCTGCCGTAGGTGCCGGCGCTGAGCACCACTTGCTTCGCCTTGATCACCTGGCCGTCGGCCAGGCGCACGCCGACCGCTTGCGTGCCTTCGAACAGTACGCGGTCGACCGTCACGCCGCCCTGCACGCGCAGATTGGCGCGGGCGCGCACGCTGTTGCCAAGGTAGGCCATGCCGGTGTTGACGCGCACGCCGTTGACGACGTTCATGCGGTACGGACCAACGCCGTGCGGGTCCGCGCCGTCGAAATCGGAGACGGCCGCGTACCCGGCGGCGAGGGCCGCGTCGGTGAAGGCTTGCTGCATCGGCGTGGTGTCCGCACGCGTCAGCTGGCGCACCGGCAGCGGGCCGCCCTGGCCGTGCAGGTCGGTGGCGCCGCCGTCGCTGTCTTCCAGCCGTTTGAAGGATGGCAGCAGTTCGTCGTAGGACCAGCCGGGCAGGTTCCAGTTCTGGAAGTCGCTGGCGCGTGCGCGAATGGCGACTGCGCCGTTGATGCCGGAGCTGCCGCCCAGTACCTTGCCGCGCAGGGCGCCGACCGGATGGCCGATGTAGCCTGGCTCGGTCTTGTAGCCCCATTCGTGATCCTGGTCGCCGCCGAGCCGGTCGCTGCTGCTGATGACTGCGGGGTAGTCCCAGGCCGCGTGGGCGGGGCCGGCTTCCAGCAGCAGCACGCTGCGGTCTGCGCGCTCGCTCAGGCGCGAGGCCAGCACGGCGCCGGCCGAGCCGCCGCCGACCACCAGGATGTCGACGATGTCGTTCAAAATTTTCAGGGAAGAGAGGGAAGTCATGGCTGTGGTGGTGGTCTGTGGTTAGCCGAACAGTTTGGCGGCGGTCTGGGCGACGACTTCGCCCTGGTGGCGGGCGCCGGCCAGGTCGATGGCGGTGGGTTGGCGCGAGCCGTCGTTGCCGGCGATGGTGCCGGCGCCGTATGGCGAGCCACCGACGATTTCCGCCGACGTGGACTGGCCCGCATGCGTGTACGGCATGCCGACGATGACCATGCCGAAGTGCAGCAGGTTGGTGATGACGGAGAACAGCGTCTGCTCATGGCCGCCGTGCTGGGTGCCGGTGGAGGTGAAGGCCGCGCCGACCTTGCCGGTGAAGGCGCCGCGCGCCCACATGCCGCCGGTCTGGTCGAGGAAGGCCGCCATCTGCGAGGCCATGCGGCCGTAGCGGGTCGGCGTGCCGATGATGATGGCGTCGTAGTGTTCCAGCTCGGCGGCGGTGGCCACCGGTGCGATCTGGTCCAGTTTGAAGTGGCCGCGCTGCGCCACTTCCACCGGCACCGTTTCCGGCACGCGCTTGACATCGACCGTGGCGCCGGCCGCGCTGGCGCCTTCGGCGATGGCGTGCGCCATCTGTTCGAGATGCCCGTAGGACGAGTAGTAAAGGACTAAAACCTTGGCCATGAAAATTCCTGTGTGACGTTATTGGGAGATGCCGGCCGCTTGCAGGATCACCTGCGCCACTTCGGCCGGATGCGAGCGGTGTGGGACGTGGCTCGATTGCAGGCTGGTGGTCTTGGCCTTGATGCGGCTGGCCAGCACGCGTTGCAGCTCGGGCGGGATCATGCGGTCCTGCTCACTGACGATGTAGTAGGACGGCTTGGTGGTCCAGGCGGCGGTGCTGATGCGGTCTTCGAAAGCCCTGGCCTGGATCGCGCCCTGGGTGGCGGCCATCACTTTGGTCACGTCGGCCGGCAGGTCTTGCGCGAAGGCGGTGCTCATGCCCTTGGCGGACAGCGACAGGTAGTCTTGCGCGTCCTTGACGAATTCGCGCTGGCCTGGCGATGGCGGGTAGTCCTTGCCCAACTCGCCGGTGGTCTGGCCGCTGGCCGGCGCGAATGCGGCGACGTACACCAGCGCCGCTACTTTGGCGTGAGTGCCGGCTTCGGTGATGACGCTGCCGCCCCACGAGTGGCCAACCAGGATCACTTTGCCCGGCGCGGCGTCGATGGAGCGGCGGGTTGCGGCGGCGTCGCCGGCCAGCGAATCGAGGCTGTTCTGTACCGCCTGTACGTGCAGGCCTTTGGCTTGCAGCAGCGGGATGACTTGCGCCCAGTCGGAGCCGTCGGCGAAGGCGCCGTGCACCAGTACGACCGAGGTAGGTGCAGCGGAGGTCTGGGCTTGCGCGCCCAGTGCGGAAGTGGCCAGTACGGCCGTGGCGATTGCTTTGCGTAGCATGTTTGTTCTCCTGATGCGATGGTGGTTGTTGTGGGTAGTGCTTAACGTCTGCGGCTTGCGGCCAGGCGGTAGACCGCGCTGCGCACCGGGACCATGGGGTCGTCGGACAGCATCAGTCCGTCGATCAATCGGCCCGGGTCCAGCGCCAGATCGCGCGCGGCCTGGACCTGGTCGTCGGCCAGCGCCGTGATCCGCAGTTCGCCGAGGTCGATCTCGGCGCGGGCTTCCGGCCCGCTGTGCGGCCAGGCGATGGAGCCGTCGGCGCTGTCGTCGCCGGGGCCGGCCAGCTGGAACTTCAGCCGCATGGAGACCGGCCCCTGCGCCAGCCGCGCCGCCAGTTCGTCGGCCAGATAGCCGTCGGCCAGCGCCGGCAATTCGTGGTCCGGCACGAAGGCGTGGGCCAGCGTTGGATCGATGCGGTAGCGGCCCATGCTCAGCGCGCCGTCGGCGGCGGCCAGCAGGAAGGCGTTGACGCCGAAATAGGGCAGCGATGCGTAGCTGCACGGCGCAGGCTTCGGCGTTTCCAGGTAATGGCGCGCACTGTCGTGGGCCGCGAGGAAGCGCTCCAGCGGCGCGGCATCGGGCGCGGATTCGGAGAGCGAGGCCGCGATGGCTTGCAGGAATTCGAGGAACTGCTGCGGCGTCCCCACCGGGAAGCCGTCGAAGGAGTGGGCCACGATGTCCGTCTCCGCGCCGTCCTCCAGATGGAAGCGGATGCCGAGGCCGCGCGGGCTGGCCATGGGGGCGCCGTCCGGCGTCTGCGGCACGCCGCTGAAATTACTGAACCTCAACGTGAGCGGCACCGCCTGTCCCTGGAAGCGCGCCGCGCGGCTCAAGCGCCCGGCGGCGGCCGTGGCGGTGAAGGAGCCGCTCGCCACGATGCCCTTCGCATGCGTGGCGCGCTGGCCGGGATGGCGGCCGAAGGTGGCCTGCAGCGCCGCCAGCAGGCCTTCCAGCAAGGCGTCGCCGCTTGCGTGTGGGTCGCTCATGGCGCTGCCTCAGGATGCCTTGAAGGTCTGGTCCTGGCGGTCCACCCAGGGCTGGAACTTCTCGGCCGGCCAGTTCGGATCGACGTGGGAGATGCGGTCCACGCACTTCCAGATACCGCCGCGTTTTTCGAACTTGTCGAAGTAGGTGCCGGTCGACAGGAAGCCTTCGCCGCCTTCGCGCCAGGTGACGACCCAGTTCCATTCGACGGTGGCGGCGTCGCCCGCGCCCTGGATCACGAAGGTGCCCAGCGAGTGGCGCATGCGCTGCATCGGGAACACGCTGTGGGCGTAGTCGTAGAGCTGCTTCATGCCGGCCGGGCCGTCGAACACGTTCTGGCGGATGTCGTTCACGGTGAAGCGCGCTTCCGGCCAGTACAGCGACGCGTACAGTTCGGCGGAGGCGCGGCTGGCGTCGTTGTCGATGTAGCGCTGGTGCAGATGGAGCTGTTCGAAGATTTCGAAGCGGTCGATGGTCGACAGTGGGGCGGTCATGGTGAAGCTCCTTGCGGTGGGTGGTAGGGAAAAGCGAGCTCATTCTAGATTTGTATAGACAAGTCCCGGTAGTCCGTGGAAACTGTCAGCACCTTCCCGTGCATGGGACAGTGGCGCCCCTGCCTGCGTGCTATAGTCCCGCCCGTTTTTTGATAACTGTTTCTGACAACTCCGCCCGCCTATGCTTGACCTCAACGACCTGCAGTATTTTGTGATGGTGATCGACCACGGCGGGTTCAACCCCACCGCGCGGGCGCTGGGCATCCCCAAATCCAGCCTCAGCCGGCGCATCGCCTTGCTGGAAGAGCGGCTCGGCGTGCGCCTGATCGTGCGCAACACGCGCAGCTTCAAGGCGACCGAGGTGGGCCAGAACTACTACACGCATTGCCGCGCCATGTTGTCCGCCGCCGCAGCAGCCGAGGAGTCGGTGGCGATGAGCAGCAACGAGCCGGCCGGCCTGCTGCGCCTGACCTGTCCGATCGCCTTGCTGGCGGAGTGCGTCGGCCTGATGATCACGCAGTTCATGCTGCAGTACCCGCGCGTGGAGGTGCAGCTGGAGGCCAGCAACCGCAGCGTGGACGTGGTGGCGGAAGGCGTGGACATCGCGTTGCGGGTGCGCGTGCCGCCATTCGAGGATTCGGACCTGATTTCGCGCGAGCTGTCGCAGCGCGTGCAGCGGCTGGTGGCCAGTCCGGACCTGTTGCAGCGGCTGGGGATGCCGTCGTCGCCGGAGGATCTGGAGCGCTTTCCCAGCGCGCACCACGGCAAGGTGCAGCGCGACTACAGCTGGACGCTGCATCACCACGGCGGCGCCAGCAGCACGGTGCGGCACCGCCCGCGCCTGGCGGTCAACGATATGGGCATGCTGCGCCTGGCCGCGCTGCGCGGGGTCGGCATCGTGCAGCTGCCGAGCGCGCAGGTGCACGACGACCTGGCGCTGCGGCAGCTGATCGAGGTCTTGCCCGGCTGGGCGCCGAAGACCGAAGTGATCTACGCGGTGATGCCGACCCGGCGCGGCATGCTGCCGGCCACGCGGCTGCTGGTGGACTTCCTGGCCGCGCGGTTCGCGCTGCTTGACGACCCGTTCCGCGGCCCGGCCGGCGGCGCGGCCTGCCAGATCGGCCCGGACCAGGTGTAGCGGCCCGGCGTCACAGCAGTGCTTGCGCCCAGCGGGCGATGCGCTCGGCGACCGCCGGATCGCTGGTGGTGTCGAGCGCCATCGATTGCATCGGCGGCATGTCGGGCGGCGTGACCTTGTAGAAGTGGTTCAGTTCGGGGAAGCGTGCCAGTTCGGTCGGCAGCTTGTTCCGTCCTTCGTGGAGACGGGCCGCGTGCGCCGGCGGCACCGATCCATCGCGTCCGCCTTGAACGATCAGCACCGGTTGGCGCACGCGCGCCAGTTCGGCCACGGGGGCGTGAAGGTCGGTGCTGCGCAGGTAGGCCAGGCTGAAGGCGGGCATGGTTGCCAGCATCGCCGTTTGCGGATCGGCTTGCGCGCCCGCAGGCAAAGGCTCGCCGGCGCGGATGGCGGCGATGGCGCGGTCGAGCATCGTCAGATCGGGGCTGGCGCCCGGCGGCGCCATGGCGGCCACCTGCTCGCGCAGCAGGCTGAGTATGGGCAGGGCCGGGCCGGACAGCATGACCACGCCGTCGATGGCCGTCGCATCGGGGCCGCTGGCCAGCAGCGAGGCGACCAGCGCGCCTTCGCTGTGTCCGGCCACGATCAGGGGACGGGCCGGCGCGGCCTTGCGCAGCAATGCCAGGCCGGCGGACGCCACTTCGGCGCGGGTCGCAAAGACGGCGTGGCGGGCACCGGCTTGGGCGTCCACCGTGCGCGAGCCGGTGCCCGGGCCGATCTTCGCCATCCGCAGCACGGCGAAGCCGCGCTCGCCCAGCTGCGCCGCCAGATCGGCGTACAGGTGGGGCTTGATGTTCATGGTCGGGTAGTTGCCGTCGACGTCGCTGAAGAGTGAGCCCGGCAGCAAAAGCACCGCGCCCTGCGCCGGCCCGGACGGGAAGGTGAGGCGGCAGGCGATCTCCACGCCGGCGACGGTGACGGTGTCATCCTGTTCGCGCAGCGGAGCGGCGCCGGCGGCCGGCGCGATGATCGACAGGCTGAGTGCGCCGGCCGCCGCAGCGGCCTTGGCTATCTGTTGAAGCTTACGCATGATGTCCCTTTCCTTGGTGATGAGTGCACCAAGTTTCGGGTATCACGTTACGTCAGAGTCAAGCGTTGAAAGACTTGTTCGAGTGTCGTCGTGCCTGTCCATTCGACCGCGCTGGGATCGCTCTTGATGTCGATATGCGAGTCATTGAGGCTGCGCGTCATTTCGGTGAAGCCAGCAAGGGCGGCTTTTGAAAAATGGGCATCCGCCAGCGCGTTGGGCCATTCTGTCTCCGGTAGCACCGCCACGTCGACAGGCTTCCGAAGCGCGGCGGAGATGGCGGCGGCGACATCGTTCGGGGCGTAATCTCTCGGCCCCGAGAGCGTGACGATGCGGGGCCCCGTTCTCTCTTCCTGCAGCAAGGCGGCTGCGGCACTGCCGACATCGGCCGTCGCCACCATCGGGATCGCACGCCGCGCCGGCGCCAGGAAGGACGGCAGCGTGCCGCTGCGCATCGCATGTCCGACCATCGGCAACCAGTTCTCCATGAAGTAGGCGGCGCGCAGGAAGGTAGCGGGGATACCGGTTGCGCCCAGGCGCTGTTCGAAGATGCGGTTCATTCCTATCCATCCTGTTGCGCTTTCGCGGTCGGCGCCCACCGAGGACAGCGCCACCAGCCTGGGCGCCCCGGCCGCCACCGCAGCGCGTGCCGTGGTATCGGCGATCAACGCTGCGATCCCGAACAGGTCTTCGCGGTGGTACTGCTGCGGGCTGACGACATAGGCGCCCCGCACCCGGCTGAGCGCCTTGGTCATCGAAGCCAGGTCGGTCAGGTCGGCCACGGCGACCTCTGCGCCGCGTTCGGCCCACGGCCGGCCTTGGGCCGGATCGCGCACCACGACGCGCACGGCTAGTCCTGCGCGCAGCAGCGCATCGGCGGTGGCGGCGCCGGTGCGGCCGGTGACACCGAATACTGCGTAAGGAAGGGAAGCGGAAGTAGTCATGCAAAAATCTCCTATTCAGATGAACCTGAATGGTGGATGATTACTCGACATACATAAATGGCATGAAAGTCATAGTCAACATGCACCAAGTGGATTTATCTACAGTCGATCTCAATCTGTTGAAGCTGTTCGAGGCGCTCGTTCGGGAGCGTAGCGTCACCCAGGCGGGCCTGCGGCTGGGCTTGAGCCAGCCGGCCGCCAGTCGCGCATTGGGGCGGTTGCGCACGATGCTGGGCGATCGCCTGGTGGTGCGCGGCAAGCTTGGTCTGGAGCTGACGCCGCGCGGCGAGGCGCTGGCGGGGCCGGTGGCCAAGCTGCTGGACGATGCGCGAGGCATCGTTTCGCCGGCCGTCTTCGATCCCGCCTCGGCAACGGGGCGCGTCACGATCGCCGCGCACGACCACCTGAGCCTGACGGTCCTGGCCGGGCTGATGGCCCGCTTCGAGCGCCATGCGCCTGCGCTCAGCCTCCATATCGCGCAACCCGCCGGGGACAACGTGCGGCTGATCGAGCAGGGCGGCGCGGATCTGGCGTTGGGAATTTTCGAGGCGCTGCCCGGCAGTTTGCATCGGCGCGGTCTTTATACCGACAGCCTGGTGTGCGTGCTGAGGTCCGGCCATCCCGTTGTGGCGGACGGACTCAGTCTGGAGCGTTATGTGAGCTTGCGCCACATTGCCGTGACCATTTCCGGTGTGGGGGAGAGTGCGGTTGACGTTGCGCTGTCGGCGCTGGGACACACCCGCCACGTCGCGTTGCGGGTGCCCCATTTTCTTGCCGGTGCGATGCTGGTGGCGGACAGCGATATGATACTTACGCTGCCCGGCCGTCTGGCGCGCTTGCTGGCGCAAAGGCTGCCGCTCGCGCTGCTGGATGTGCCGCTACAGCTTGCGCCGTTGTCGCCAGCCATGATCTGGCACGAACGCGTCCACCGCGACCCTGCCCATGTCTGGGTCAGGCAGCAGCTGGTGGACGCTGTCGCGGGGTTCAATACGGCCGGGTAGCTGCTAGCCTCCCGCTACCACTTCTGCCAGCCCACCACATAAGCTGGCGCTGGCTGGGTGCATTGCGGGTCGACCACCGGCTTCATCTGCACGCGCTCGAACGGCAGCACGCCCGTCCACACCGGCCAGCTCATGTCTTCCTCGTCGTCCTCCGGCGGGCCGGAGCGCACCTTGCACGCCGCTTCGTCGAGCGCGATGCGCATCACGGTGGTGGCCGCGAACTCCTTGTCCGAGCCCGGACGGATCTCGGCCTGGCGGCCCGGCACCAGCTTCTCCATGAAGACCGCCATCGTGCTGCGCCGCTCGGCTTCGTCCGCCACCACTTCGAAGCGTCCGTAGATCATCGCCGAACGGTAGTTCATCGAATGATTGAACGCGGAACGCGCCATCACCAGGCCGTCGAGGTGCGTGATGGTCACGCAGGTCTCGCTCTCCGTCAAACGCTTGAGCATGCGGCTGCCGTTGGAGCCGTGGATGTACAAGTGATTACCCTCGCGCCAGCAGGCGGTCGGGATGCAGTGCGCGCCCTTCTCGTCGGCGAAGGCGATGTGGCACAGGTAGGCGTCGTCGATGATCGCGTGCAGCGTCGCGGTGTCGTAGTGCGCGTTGGTCGGAATGCGGCGGACGCGGGTGCGTTCGCTCGGTGCGGCGTGGGTTGCTGGTTCGGTCATGATCTCCATCCAAAAAGGTTGAGGCCGAAATATACGGCTTGCATGGCTCCTGCGACAGGTCCAGAAATATCCATTTTTATAGGGCCAGCGAGCCGCCGATGTGATTATCTGTGCATTTCTGCCGCAGGCAACCCTGTAGACTGGGCGCGCCGCATGTTCGCGGCGACTCGATCACCAACGCCGTGGAAGCCATATGAATCTCAATGCCAGGATACTCGTCGCCGCATTCGCCAGCATGCTGTTCCATGTTGCGCCGGCCGGGGCGCAATGTTCGAGAAGCCCGAGGCCAACCAGGCCAATCGCGATTACCTGATCGATCTGCTCAAGGATCGCGGTGTGAGCCACCTGGTGCTGGTGACGAAGCAGCGCGACAATGCCTACTTCAAACTGACCAACGGCTCGACCGGCACCGGCCAGCTGGAGGGACTCGGGTTCTACATCGACGACA
Source organism: Duganella sp. HH101 (assembly GCF_001758795.1). Lineage (NCBI taxonomy): Bacteria > Pseudomonadati > Pseudomonadota > Betaproteobacteria > Burkholderiales > Oxalobacteraceae > Duganella > Duganella sp. HH101. Next base: position 87,297 of record NZ_LRON01000022.1, read on the forward strand.
CCACGCTGTTGCGCGGCACCGAATCGTCGATCTCATCGCGCGGCATGCTGGGGCCCTTTGCCTACGTCAAGGCGCGGCTGCTGGACGCCCGCACGCTGGCGCCGGTGGGCGAGGTCAAATCGAACCAGTCGTCGATCGTGGTCCGCCCGTCGAGCGAGGCCAGCGGCATGGAGATCTGGGACACCATGGACAGCGCCGAGAAAGTCGACTTGATCAACTCTCTGCTGCGCGACGCGGTCAAGGCCGCGATGGCGCCGTTGCTGGCCAAGTAGCCGGCGTCGCTATTTCAGCACCGCCGCCGTATCCACGATGTCCACCCCCTGCAGCTGGCCGAGCCAGGCGTCGAACCACGGCTTGTGGGTGGCGCCGACGATCGTCAGGACGCGGGCGCCCGGACGTTCGCGGAAGGTTTCGCGGATGTTGGCGACCATGCGCAGGTTGCGGACTTCCCAGCCGCCGACCCAGATCTGCGGGTAGTTTTCGGGCGATTTGGCGCGCATGGCCGGGCCGACGTTGCCTTCGGCGCGCACGCGCAGGTTCTGGCTGTCGTTGATGACGCGGTACAGCGGCAGCAGGTCGGCCTCGCGCGACAGCGCATCCTCGCGTTTCTCGTTTGCTTTCAGCGTGGCCCCGCCTGCGGCCCATGCGGCTTCGATCGAGCGGACGAAGGCCTTGACGTCCTGCACGTCGAGATTGTCGCCGGTGTGGTTGTCCACCGCATGGACGCGCGGCAGGCCGAGGCGCGCGGCCAGGCGGCCGGCCAGTTGATAGTCTTCGCCGTTGCGGCGTCCGGCTTTTTCGAGCGTCTCCACCAGCGCTGCGCTCAAGCTGTCGCCTGCGTGGCGTTCGGCCTCGGGCAGCTGCAGCCACTGCACGTAGGCCGAGGCGGTGTCGTTCGACGCCATGAACAGCGCGGCCAGGCGCCGCCGCTGCGCCGGCGTCGGTTGCGCGGGCCAGGCCTTGAGCGTCCTGGTGGCTTCGGCGATGGCCGCCGGCATGTCCATGCCCGTGGCGGCCTTCGCGGCCTCGGTCGAGGGGCAGTAGCCGGCGCCGTACTTGACGGGATGGCGCGCCGCCATATCGCATTCTTCGCCGGACTCCTTTTCAATCGTGATGATGTCCGGCTTGAACGCCGCCAGCCGATTGAGCACGCCGTCCAGCGCGGCCGGGTTGAAATCGGCCGGCATCTCGCGCAGGTGGACGGTGCCCAGCACCAGCACTTGCGCGCGCGGTCCGGCCATGTCGCGGTCCAGTCCCGTCAACATCCCTTGCGCCTGCGCGGCGAAAGGCAGCGTGGCGATCAGTCCCAAGATCCAGTGTGTCCCTTTGCGCATGTCTTCCCTCCAAAATTAAATGATGCAAAGAAGTCTACAAAAGTCCGGGCGGCGAGCCGGGAGGCTTCCGACGGAATGCCGATTCGGGGGGACAGGGCGTCGAAAACCGGGATGGCCATATAATGCGGGGCTGGCTCCGGAAACAGGTCCGGAACAACAGCTTTTCATGGAACCAGGAATGGATATCGCCCTGCTGATCGACGGCTATGCCGACCAGAACCGCCATCGCGGCTGGCCGCGCCAGCGCCTGCTGCACGAATGCCTGCGCGCGGCGATCCGCAGCGGCACGCTGGCGGCGGGCACGCGGCTGGCCGCCTCGCGCACGCTGGCCGAGGAGCTGGGCCTGGCCCGCAACACCGTGCTGTACGCCTACGAGCAGCTGGCCAGCGAAGGCTATGTCACCACCGACCGCCGCGGCACCGTGGTGGCCGCCGTGGCGCCGGACCGCCAGCCGGCGCCACGGCGGCACGCGGCCACGCCGCAGGCCGGCCTGTCGCAGCGCGCGCTGGCGCTGCGGCCGCAACCCGGGCCGGCCGAGATGATGGGCGCCTTCGTGCCCGGCGTGCCGGCGCTCGACCATTTTCCGCTGACGCTGTGGCGCCGCATGCTGGAACGGGCCTGGCGCGCGATGACGGTGGAGCAGCTCAACTACGGCGACCCGGCCGGCGAGCCGCTGCTGCGCGAAGCCATCGCCGACCACCTGCGCGCCGCGCGCGGCGTGGTGTGCGACGCCGCCCAGGTGTTCATCACCGACGGCACCCAGAGCAGCCTGGACCTGTGCGTGCGCGCGCTGGCCGACGTCGGCGACACCATCTGGATCGAGACCAGCCCTGCTGACGGCGGCGCGCTGGCGGCGGCGCGCGCCGGCCACGCCATGAACGCTGCGGCCGGCATCGACATCGACGACGACGGCATGGCGCCAGCGCCGACGACTGGCTGCTGCGCCCGCCGCGCCTGGTCTACACCACGCCGTCGCACCAGTATCCGGTGGGCGGCGTGCTCAGCCTGCCGCCGCCGGCTGGCGCTGATCGCCGCCGCGCGCGAGGCCGGCGCGCTGGTCATCGAGGACGACTACGACAGCGAATTCCGCCACGACGGCGCGCCGTTGCCGGGCCATGCAGGGCCTGGCGCCGGACGCGCCGGTGGTCTACCTGGGCACCTTCAGCAAGACCATGTTCCCGTCGCTGCGGATCGGCTTCGTGGTGGTGCCGCCGTGGCTGGCCGAGTCCTTCGCGCAGATGCGCGCGCAATCGTCGGCGCGCGGGCGCGTGGCCGAGCAGCTGGCGCTGGCGGAGTTCCTGCGCAGCGGCCAGTTCGCGCTGCACCTGCGCCGCATGCGGCGGCTGTACCGGCAGCGGCGCGACGCGCTGGTGGCGGCGCTGGATAGGCATCTGGGGTCGGTGGCGACGGTGCACGGCGGCTCGGCCGGCATGCACCTGGCGCTGCGCTTCACGCTGCCGGAACTGGACGACCACGCGATCAGCGCGCAGGCGCTGGAGCACGGCATCGTCGCCGAGCCGCTGAGCGGCAAGGATACCCAGGGCGTGTCGGGCTGGAAGGGGCTGATGCTCGGCTACGCACAAGTGCCGGCCGAGCGGATGGAGGGACTGGTCAAACAGTTGGCGGCGGTGGTGCACCTGGCGGCCTTCGCCGCCAACCGTTCAAGACGACATTGAGGCTACGTCAAATTAAAACGCGGTGTCGGCGCGCACGTACATCGAGCGGCCGTTGACGCCGATCGGGCAGGTTTCCCAGCAGCGGGTGAAGCCCAGTTTCGGGAAGTTGCCGCCATTGGTCCACTCCGACGGCAGCTGGTTGAACATATTGTTCACGCCGATGCTGAAGAAGGTGCGCTTGGTGTAGGCATAGCGTACCGAGGCGTCGACCAGCCACTTGGCGTCCCACTTCTGCAGCGGGCTGAAGTTTTCCGCTTCGACTTCGCCGTAGTAGTTGGCGCGGGTGTTGACGTTCCACTGGCCGGCGGTGTAGTCGGCGGCGATCACGTGGTGCTTGCGCGGCTGGCCGTGTTCGATCAGCGTCACCTGCGACTTGTCGAACAGCTGCTCGCCGGTCAGCACCGAGGAGGTCGAGTGGCGCTTGGTGACTTCGGTTTTATTGAAGCCCAGCTGGCCCGACAGCACCAAGGTCGACGCCGCGAACTTCGACGTATGCTCGGCCACGATGTCCAGGCCGCGCGTGCGGGTGTCGACCGCGTTGGTGAAGAACTGCGCCTGGCCCACGGCAAACGGCTTGAGGATGTTGGCGATCGGGCCGCCGCCGGCCTCCGGCGCGATCTCGCTGGAGAACACGATGCGGTCCTTGATCTTGATCTCGTACAGGTCGGCGGTCAGCGACATATTCTTCGCCGGACGCAGCACCATGCCGACGCTGCCGCTGGTCGAGGTTTCCTCTTTCAGCGGCGCGATGCCGAAGGCCTTGGTGACGGCGCTGCCCTGGCGCGCGGTCAGGGTTTCGGTCAGCACGCCGTTGTTCAGGTTGGTCGAGACCGAGCTGTAGAACTCTTGCTGCACGCTCGGCGCGCGGAAGCCGGTCGACAGGCTGCCGCGGAAGCCGATCTGCTTGGTCGGATCGAAACGGGCGCTCAGCTTGCCGGTGACGGTGCTGCCGAAGTCCGAGTATTTTTCATAGCGCACGGCGCCGGCCAGCGTCAGGGTGTCGACCGGCTTGGTTTCGGCGTCGAGGAACAGCGCGATGTTGTGGCGGCCCGAATCGACGGCGGTGGCCGGCGTGTAGCCCGGGAAGCCCTGGATGCCGGCGGCGGCGGTGGCGCCGCTCGGCGTGGTGATGGCGATCGCCGGGTTGTTGGTGCGGCCGTACTGGTAGGAGACCGGGTCGCCGGCGACGATCTGGTAGTGGTCGGCGCGGTATTCGAAGCCGGTGGCCAGGAACACGCTGCTGTCGCCGAACTTGACCGGGCCCTTGACGTCGGCGTTGAAGGTCAGCTGGTTGAACTTGAGCGTGCCGGTGTTGGCGTCGCGCGGCGATTCGCCGTAGATGCTGCCGTCGGCCTTTTTCTCGTACCAGTAGCTGACGTTGACGCTGTCCGCTTCATGGAAGCCCAGCTCGCTGGCGCCGTAGTTGATGCTGACGTCGGCCTTCCAGTCGTTCGGCAGGTCGCGGCGGTAGCCGAAGGCGAACGAGGCGTCCTTGATGTCGGTGTGGATGGAGGGCAGGTAGCCGTTCGGCGCCAGCGACGGGATGGTGCGGTCGTCGCCGGCCGAGCGGAAGAAGCCGTACGAGTCGCTCTTGCGCTTGGAGATGCCGCCGAAGGCGTAGAACTCGCTGGCCTTGTCGATCGGCAGCGCGGCGTTCCACCACAGGTAGCCGTCCTTGGTGTTGCTGTCGCCGATGTGCTGGGTCACGCGCGGCGGACCCGGCTGGGTGCGCAGCGAATCCGGGCCGGCGCGGTTGGTCTCGCCGCGCTTGCGCGCTTCGGCGGTCAGGTTGATGAAGCCGCCGTCCTGGCCCAGCGCGAAGCCGGTGTTGGCGGTGCCGGAGTACAGGTCGCCGTCGCCTTCGGAGGTGGTGCCGTAGCTGCCGCTCAACTGGGTCTCGTTGACCTGCGATTTCAGCACGATGTTGATCACGCCGGCGATCGCGTCCGAGCCGTACTGGGCGGCGGCGCCGTCGCGCAGCACTTCGATGTGGTGGATGGCGCCCAGCGGGATGGCGTTGATGTCGGTGCCGGCCGAGCCGCGGCCGATGGTTTGCTGCACGTTGACCAGCGCCTGCTGGTGGCGGCGCTTGCCGTTGACCAGCACCAGGACCTGGTCGGGTCCCAGCGAGCGCAGCGTGGCGGGGCGGATCGAGTCGGTGCCGTCGCTGATGAAGGTGCTGGAGAAGTTGAACGACGGGTCCAGCGTCTGCAGCAGCTTGCCCAGTTCCAGCGGGCCGGCGGTCTGCATGTCTTTCAGGCTGATCAGGCCGACCGGGGACGAGGTGTCGAGCGCGGTCTTGGCCACCGAGCGCGAGCCCAGCACGACCACGGTCTGTTCGGGGGCCGGCGCGTCTGCGGCGGCGGTCTGGGCGCTGGCCTGGCCGGCGGCCAGCAGCAGAATGGCGCTGGCTACCAGCGTGCGTTTGAAGTGAGGTGCTCTTGTCATGTATCTCTCTCGTTTTAGTGGACGCACACGCGGATAGCGGCGTCGAGAAAAATACTAGCTTGGCGGCGGAGTGCGCTGCAACGCGGCATGCACCACATTGTTGCGAAATATGCACATTTGACAATATTGCGTGCGTTATACGACGACTTGGCGTAATCTGGCCGACGGGCTGCTGCAAAACGGTGCGATATTGTGGTGCGCACGCATCAAACCGGCGCGCGGGCCGGTCCGTGCGCGGCCCTATTGCTGGTCCAGCATCCAGCCCTTCAAACCGTTGACCCAGGACTTGGCCGGCAGGTTCAAGCTCTTCTTGATGGCGCCGGCGCGCTCGTACAGCACGCTGAAATCGAGCACCGGCGACTGCTTGAAGGCGATCACCACGATGTTGGCGTCGTGCACCTCCGGCAGCCAGACCACGGCGTCGAACACCAGTTCCATCGCCTGCAGGTTCTTGTCGTAGTTGGCGAAGTCGCCGAACACATTGGTGGTCATGATGCCGCCGTCGCGCAGGGTGTCGAAGCAGGCCTGGTAGAACTCGGGCGAGTCCAGCACCGGGCCGCGCGCCTCCTCGTCGTACAAATCCACCTGCAGGATGTCGACGCTGCCATGGTTGGCCGGGTCGAGCACGAAATCCATGGCGTTCATTTCCAGCACGTTCAGGCGCGCGTCGTTGGGCGGCAGGCCGAACTTGGCGTGGCAGATGGCGATCACATTGGGGTTGAGCTCGACCGCCGTCACGCGCGCGTCCGGCAGGCGGCGGTAGCAGAACTTGGTCAGCGCGGCGCTGCCCAGGCCCAGCTGGACGATGTGGCGCGGCTGGTCGTTGAACAGCAGCCACATCATCATCATCTGCACATATTCCAGCTCGATGTGGTCCGGCTTGGCCAGGCGCATCGCGCCCTGCACCCAGGAGGTGCCGAGGTGCAGGCTGCGCACGCCCTGGAATTCGGTGATGGTGGCGGGCGGATGGCCGGGGGCGTCGAAGCGGGAGGGGGAGGTGTTGGCGAGTGACATGGCGCTAGTTTACCAGCCCGCCCGGCCGCGCGTGCGGCGTAAAAAAAGACGCCGCAGCGTCTTTTTAAGGGGCGTGGCGTTCAGGACTTGCGGCGCCGCGCAACCAGGCCCATCAGCGCCAGGCCGCCCAGCAGCATGCCGTAGGTGGCGGGTTCCGGCACGGCCGAGGTGATGTCCAGCGTGCCGGCGTAGCTGGCGTGGCCGATATCGTTGCCGATGATGGTCAGCGTGATCAGGCCGTTCACCGGGATGCCGAAGAACACGCTGCCCGAGACGAAGCCGTTGAAGATCGGCAGCGGCACGCCGTTGATGTCGGCCCAGCTGAAGTTCAGCATGGTCGGCGACGGCGGCGAGAAGTTGGCGAAGTTGGCGAAGAAGCCCTGCGCCGTGCCCGGCAGGCCGGAATACGAGAAGGTGTAGGTATCGATGAAAGACAGGCCGTCAGTATGCGACGTGCCGAACGGAACGGTCCAGTTGGACGGACCGCCGGCCATGGCGACTACCGCTGGCGCGTAGTTGTTCGCCATCGCCCCCCCTGCCGCGGCCGCCATCAAACCGGCTGCCAATATTGATTTTAATTTCATATTATCCCCGCGAAATGTAAGACTTGATTCATGAAACCCCCGGACTACCGGACCAAATTACGCCTGGGGATTTTCGATGTCAATCAGCTATTTTTTTATCGCGTGGGCAAGAATCATAGGGCGGGGCTAACTCCCGGGCTGAGCAATGGGAAATTGCAAATGGTCAATTTCCGTTGTGCAAAACATCAACTTAATTTCAATTTAGTAATGACGTATTAGTTGCTGATTGCCGACACCGGCAATACCAGCGTGACGGTCAGGCCGCCGCCGTCGCGGTTGGCCAGCGTGATGCGGCCGCCGTGGGCTTCGGCGATTTCGCGCGCCAGCGCCAGGCCCAGGCCGGTGCCGCTGCGCTTGGTGGAGTAGAACGGCACCAGCGCGTTGGTCAGCACGGTGTCGCTCATGCCGGGGCCGCGGTCGAGCACGTCGATGCGCACGGCGTCGTGCAGGCGCCGCACCTCCAGGCTGACCTGGTCGGCCGGCGAGCCCGATTCGTGGGCGTTCTTGAGCAGGTTCAGCAGCGCCTGCTCCAGCTGCGAGGGATCGAAGGCGCACGCTTCGGCGGGCGGCTCGCCGGCGATCGTGAAGTCGACCTGGGCCGCCAGCTGGGCCAGGAAGGCCGGCCACGATTGCAACTCCAGCCGCGGCGCCGGCAGCTTGGCGAAGCGCGCATAGCCGAGGATGAAGCTTTCCAGGTGGCGCGTGCGCTCTTCGATGGTGGCGAGGATTTGCGGCAGGCGCTCGGTCTGGCCGCGCCGCACCAGCTCGGCGCCGGAATGCGCCAGCGAGGTCAGCGGCGCCAGCGAATTGTTCAGCTCATGGCTGATGACGCGGATGACTTTTTTCCACGTCTGCACTTCCTGCCGGCGCAGCTCCATGGTCAGCTGGCGCAGCAGCAGCAGCTCGTGCTTGCGGCCGTTCAGGTTGAAGCTGCGGCGGGCCAGGTGGTAGACCTCTTCCTGGTCGAGCGCTTCCTGGCCCTCGGCGGCGCCGGCCTCGCGGGTGGTGAACAAGCCGTCGCCGCCGCGCGCCATCGCTTCGCGCAGCGCCGGCGAGGCTTGCGCCAGGATCTCGTCGAGGCGGTGGCCTTCGAGCCGGCGGCCCTGGTGCAGCAGCTGGCGCGCGGCGATGTTGGCGTACACCACGGGGCCGGCCTCGCGCACCAGCAGCATCGCCACCGGCGTGTTCTGCACCATGGTGTCGAGCAGCAGCTCGCGCTGCACCAGGTCCAGGCGCTGCTGGCGCAGCACGTCGCCCAGCGTGTTGTGGGCCGCCACCAGGTCGCTGAGCTCGTCGTTCTGCGGCCAGTGCAGGCTGAACGAGAAGTCGCCGTCCTGGTAGCTGGTGACGGTGCCGGTCAGCGCGCGGAACAGCGACAGCATGTGTTCGAGCTGGGCGCGGATGGTGATGATGGAGATCGGCAGCACGCACAGCAGGCAGACCGCCAGCACCATGCCGGGATGGGCGGGGAAGAAATGGGTCAGCGCCAATGCGATCAGGATGCCGAGCGTCAGCAGCGTGCCGACCAGCGCCGTCCAGCGCGTCAGCAGCGACAGGCGCATGCCTGTCGGGCGCGGGGGCCGCGGCGGCGGCGTGGCGCCCATCAGGGACGGGCGATGCCCAGCCGCTCCATGCGGCGGTACAGCGCCTGGCGCGACAGGCCCAGTTCGGCGGCGGCCTGCGCCACCACGCCGCCGGCGCGGCTCAGCGCCAGGCCGATGGCGTCGCGGTCGGGTTCGCGCGCGCCGTCTTCCAGCACGGCGCCGGCGGCGGCCGGCAGGCCGAGGTCGCCCACTTTGATGAGGTCGCCCGCGGCCAGCAGGCCGGCGCGCGCCATGACGTTCTTCAGCTCGCGCACATTGCCGGGCCACGGGTGGGCCAGCAGCGCCGCCTGCGCCGACGGATGCAGCTGCTTGCCGGCGCCGAGGAAGTGCTGGGCCAGCGGCAGGATGTCGGCCGGGCGTCCGGCCAGCGGCGGCAGGCGCAGCTCGATGACGTTGAGGCGGTAGAACAAGTCTTCGCGGAAGCTGCCGGCCCGTATCATGGCCTGCAGGTCGGCGTTGGTGGCGCTGACCACGCGCACCTTGACCTGGCGCTCGCGGTTGGAGCCGAGCCGTTCGAAGCGGCCGGTCTCCAGCACGCGCAGCAGCTTCATCTGGCCGGCCAGCGGCAGGTTGCCGATCTCGTCGAGGAACAGGGTGCCGCCGTCGGCCGCCTCGAACTTGCCCTCGCGCGCCTTGGAGGCGCCGGTGTAGGCGCCGGCGTCGGCGCCGAACAGTTCGGCCTCGATCAGCTCGGCCGGCAGGGCGCCGCAGTTGAGCACCACGAAGGGACCGTCGCGGACGGCGGAATTGGCCTGGATGATGTCGGCGATGCGTTCCTTGCCGGTGCCGTTGGGGCCGCTGATCAGCACCGGCACGTCGGCGCGCGCCACCTGGCAGGCCAGGTGCACCACGCGCTCGGTGGCCGGGTCTTGCCACACCATGCCGCGCAGGTCGTAGCCGCGTTCGAGTTCGCGCCGCTGGCGCAGCTCGGTCTGCAGGCGCTGCTGCAGCGCGCGCTTGGTCTGGCCCAGCTCGATCAGATTGTGGACGGTGGCGATCAGGCGGTTGTCGTCCCAGGGCTTGGCCAGGTAGTCGGCGGCGCCGGCCTTGACCAGGTCGACCGCCGCGTCCAGGTGGGTCCATGCGGTCAGCAGGATCACCGGCAGTTCGGGATGGCGCTCGCGGATGGCGCGGAACAGCGCCGTGCCTTCCTCGCCGGAGGTGGTGTCGGCGGTGAAGTTCATGTCCTGCAGCACCAGGTCGACGCTGTGGCGCTCCAGCATGTCCAGTCCGGCTTCGGGGGAGGCGGCGCGCAGCGCGTCGATGTCGTGCAGCGAAAACAGCACTTCAAGCGCGATGGCGACGGCGGCGTTGTCATCTATGATCAATACGGTAGGCATGCCGTAAGCATAACATTGTCGCGGCATGCCCGGTGTGGCAAACATCGGTGCAACGCTAGGCGCTGCGGGTGGCGGTGGCCGGCGAGATCGACGCCGCGCGCCAGGCCGGGCCGTACACGGCGGCGATGCCCAGCGCCCAGAACACGCCGGCGCCGGCGATCAGGTAGCCGGCCGGCAGCCGCGCCATTTCCAGCTGGCTCACCAGCAGCTGGTTCAGGCCCAGCGCCAGCAGCACGCCGGCGCCGACGCCGACGCTGGTGATCATCACGTTCTCGGTGATGAAGTAGCGCAGGATGTCGAGGCGGCGGGCGCCCAGCGCGCGCCGCACGCCGATCTGCTTGCGGCGCTGCGTGACCCACAGGCTGGCCATGCCGACGATGCCGCTGGAGGTGATCAGCAGCAGCAGCACGCTGACCGTCACCAGCATCCACGCCAGCGCGTTGTCGGCGCGGTAGCGGTCGCGGCGCAGTTCCACCATGGTCTTGACCTTGACGATGACCGGCGTCGGCGACGAGGCGCGCAGCGCCGCCTCGGCCTCCTTGATCACGCGGTCCAGCTGGCCCGGCTCGGCGCGCAGCGTATAGACGCTGGCGTCGTCGCCGGTCAGGCGGGTCGGCACGATGGTGGAGAAGTCGCCGCGCTCGCCGATCTGGGCGTTCGGCGATTGCAGCCGCTCGACCACGCCGATCACGCGCGCGTTCCTGGCGTCGTCGCCGACCCCGAAGTAGAAGGTCTTGCCGACGAAGCTGGCCGCGCCCGGCCACAGTTTCTCGCCCTGCTGGCGGGTGATGATGGCGACCTTGGGAAACTCGTTGCTGGTGTTCTCGTCGATCTCCAGCACCTCGGCGGGCAGGAAGTCGCGGCCGTCGACCAGTTGCAGGCCCCAGGTCTTGACCAGCGAATCGGCGGTGACGTAGGTGCTGGTGGTGAGGGTGGACTTGAACTGCTTGCGGTCGGTCGCCACGCCGGTGTAGTTGCCCGAGCGCGACAGCGGCATCTGCGAGGTGGACGCCACCGAGAGCACGCCCGGCACGGCGCGCAGGGTGTCGGTTTCGCGGTGTTGCGCCGCCAGCTGTTCCTGGTGGTTGCCTTTTTGCAGGCGGCGCACTTGCATGGTGAAGACATCGGCTTCGTTGGCGAGGCCGCTGGCGCGCGCCGACACGGCCTGGCGCACCTGCACGATGTGCAGCGCGTTGGCCAGGATGCCGAGGCTCAGCGCGACCTGCACCGCCACCAGGATGGGGCCGGTCTTGTTGCGCAGCAGCGCGGACAGGATGGGACGGATTTCCATGATGATTCCTTATTGGGATTTGAGTTGCATGGCGGGCGTGACCTGGCAGGCGCGCCAGGTCGGCAGCAGGCCGGCCAGCACGGCCGACAGCACCGCCATCGCGAAGGTGGTCAGCAGCATGATCCAGTCCATATGGGCCACCACCGTCAGCGCCGTCGACTGCATCGCGATCAGCGCCAGCGCGCCGAAGGCCAGCGCCAGGCCGAGCACGCCGCCGACCAGGCCGACCACCGTGGTCTCGATCAGGAATTGCTGGAAGATCTCGCGACGCGAGGCGCCCAGCGCGCGGCGGATGCCGACCTCGGCGGCGCGCACCGAGAACTTGGCCAGCAGCAGGCCTATCGTGTTCACCAGGCACAGCACCAGGAAGCCGAACGCCAGCCAGGCCGACAGCTTGTTGTCGTTGCCGACCACCTTCATGAAGTCCAGCCATTCGCGCACGTCGTACAGCCGGTTGGGGGCGCTGCGTTTCAGGCGGCCCAGCTTGCGCTGCTCGGCGGCGTAGCTGTCGAGGTAGTTCTGCAGGCTGGCGCGGTCGCTGGCGCTGCGGGTCTCGAACCAGAACTGGATCCAGGTGCATTCGGAATCGATGAAGGCCTGGTAGCCGGGGCTGATGTCGTCGGTGCAGCTGGTGCTGCCGTTGCGCTGCATTTCATTGCGGATCGATGTGGTGAACGGCACGAACATGTCGTCCTCGTCGCTGAAGGCGCCGTCGGCGCTGCCGATGATGCGGTGGAAGCGCGGCACCACGGTCCATTTGTCGAGCACGCCGACGATCTGGTACTGCTTGCCGCTCAGGGTGATGCGCTTGCCGACCGGGTCGGTATCGCCGTACAGCTTGTCTGCCAGCTTGCGGCCCAGCACCACGACGTTGGCGGCGGCCTTGTCGTCGGCCGGGCTCCAGGCCTGGCCGTGCCGGAAGGGGGCGTCGAACATATTGAAGTAGTCGCTGGCCACGGCCAGGCCGCGCGCGATGAACAGGCCGATCTCCTTGCGCTCGGGCTCGACCGCCACGCTGGCGCCGTAGATCGCGGTGGCGCGCTCGGCCGCTTTGCTGTTGAGGAAGTTCCTGGCGTCGGTGTAGCTCAGCTGGTTGTCGTTGGGCTCGTCGCCGGGCTTGTAGCTTTGCGGCGGGCCGTTGTCGACCAGCGGCACGAACAGGCGGTCGCTCTTGTGCGGGATCGGGTCGCCCGACATCACGTGCAGGATGGTCAGCGTGGCCACGCTGGCGGCCACGCCGACGGCCAGCGTCAGCACCATCAGCGCGGTCAGGGCCGGGTTGCGGCGCAGGCTGCGCAGGCCCAGGACGAAATAGTATTGGAACATATGGCGCTCCTTATGCGACATGGGTTTTGCCGTCGGCGTGGGCATGGGCGTTGGCGTTGGCGTTGGCATCAAACAGCGACGGCGCCTTGCGCACCAGGTCCGACACCTGGCCGTCGATGATGTGGACGTTGCGCTGCGAGCGCACCGCCAGCTCCGGATCGTGCGTCACCATCAGGATGGTGGTGCCCTGGGCGTTGATCTCTTCCAGCAGCTCCATCACGCCGCGCGCCATCTGGGTGTCCAGGTTGCCGGTCGGTTCGTCGGCCAGCAGCAGTTTCGGCGAGCCGGCCAGCGCGCGCGCGATCGCCACGCGCTGCTGCTGGCCGCCCGACAGCTCGGCCGGGTAGTGCTTCATGCGCGAAGCCAGGCCGACCTTGGCCAGCGCGTCCTCGATGCGCTCCTTGCGCTCGGCGGCGTTGAAGCCGCGGTAGCGCAGCGGCACGTCGACATTGTCGAACAGCGACAGGTCGGGGATCAGGTTGAAACCCTGGAAGATGAAGCCCAGCTTTTCGTTGCGCAGGCGCGAGCGGGCGTTGTCGTCCATGCCCTTGACGTTGATGCCGTCGAGGATGTACTCGCCGTCGGTGAATTCTTCCAGCAGGCCGGCGATGTTGAGGAAGCTGGTCTTGCCGGAGCCGGACGGGCCGGTGACGGTGACGAACTCGCCCTGCTTGACGTTGATCTCGAAGCCGCGCAGCGCGTGGGTTTCGATCATGTGGGTACGATAGACTTTGCTCAGGTTTTGCATGCGCAGCATGGAGGGCCTCTGGGAAAAAAGTTATTGGTTGATCGAGACGCGTTCGGCGTTCTCGAAGGTTTCGGTGCCGGAGATGACGACCTTGTCGCCCTGTTTCAAACCGCCGAGGATCTCCACCGCGGAGACGCTGGTGGCGCCCATCTTGATCGGGGTGCGGATGGCGATGCCGTCCCGGACTACATAAGCGAAGCGGCCGCCTTCGGATTCCACAAACGGGCCGCGCTGTATCATCAGCGTGTTGGGTTTCTCGTCGATCAGCAGGCGCGCGGTGACGCGCTGGTTCTGGCGCAGGCCGGCCGGCTGGGCGTTGCTGAAGCGCACCCGCGCCAGCACCTGGTTCTTCACCACTTCCGGCGACAGCGCCGACAGCTTGGCGACGGCGGTGCCGGTGCCGTAGTTGACTTCGGCGTTCATGCCCAGGCCGATGTCGGACACATAGGTCTCCGGCACTTCCAGCTCGACTTCCAGGCGCGACAGGTCGACCAGCGTCATCAGCGGCGCGTTGGCCGGCACCACGCTGCGGTTGGCCACCGACAGCGTGCCGATGAAGCCGTCCACCGGCGCGCGCACGGTCAGCTCGTCGACGCGGCGCTGGGCGTTGGCCAGCGACAGGCGCTGGCGGTCCAGCTCGTTGATCTTGGTCTTCAGTTCCAGCGCGACGTTGTCGCCTTCCAGCTCGGCCGCCTGGCCGGCGTGCTTGGCGCGGATCTCGGCCGAGTTCAAAGCATCCTTGGCTTTCTGGAATTCGATCTTGGCGATGATGCCTTCGTTGGAGACGGCGTTGTAGCGCTCCAGCGTGCGCAGCGCGGACAGGCGGTCGATCTCGGCGGTGTCGGCGTCGCGGCGGGCCAGCAGCTTCTGCTTGCGGGCCAGGATCTGCTGGCGCGCCACTTCGGCCTCCAGCTGCAGATAGCTCGATTGCTCGCGCTTGAGCGCATCGGTCAGGTCGGGCGATTCCAGCACCGCCAGCACGTCGCCTTTCTTGACCGTGTCGCCGGCGGCGGCCTTCAGCGTCACCGTCGCCGGCGAGGCCGAGTACAGCGTCGGGCTGATGGCGGCGACGATGCGGCCGTTGACGGCGGCGTCGCGTATCAGCGTGCCGCGCCCCACTTCGGCGATGCGCAGGCGCGAGATGTTGACCGAGTGGCCGCTGCCGCGCCACGAGTGGAGCACGGCGTAGGCCACCGCCACCAGGGCGATGGCTCCGACGGCGAAAACGAGGCGGCGCTTGACGGCATGCCCTTTCGGGGTGGCGATGACTGCATCTTGATTGGAGGTGTCGCGTATCATGGTCGTATCGATGTGTAGAGATATGCAACGTTATGCAGAAACTGTGCCAGCTTGTAAGGCATTGATTTGATTGATTATTGTGATTTTCGTCCATTGTCCGCGCGCCTGTCCGGGCGTCCGGCCTGTCCGCCCGCGCTTGATAAAGTGTCAAGCGTGACCATCTGTGGCGCTGTCGCCCCCACCCGAGTACCGAATGAGCCTGCTTTCCAGCCTGACCCGTTTCCTGTTGCCGGCCGAAGCGCCGGTCATCGACTATCCCTTCGTGCCCAGCGACGTCGCGCTGTACCGGCGCACCGCCCACCCCGGCGCCGACGTGCTCGACGAGCAAACCTGGGACGACATGCTGCTGCCGCAGTACAGCGCGCAGCTGGCGCGGGAGACCAGCATCTTCGGCCAGCAGGAACTGCACCGTCGCCTGTATGCCGATGGCGGCGGCGTGGCGGCGGCCGCCGTCCGCGTGCGGACACTGGCGCAGGACGCCGGACAGCGGCAACGGCTGCACGCCGCCTGCGCCGGCCTGCGCCGCGCCGACCGCGAGATCAGCGTGGCGCTGTTCGGCGCCGAGCCGGCGCCGGCGCCGCGCTGGGCCGGGCTGCTGTCGTGGCTGCCGCCGGCGCTGCTGCTGACGGTGGCGCTGGCGCTGGCCACCGGCGTGGTGGCGCTGTGGGGTGTGGTGGTGGGGCTGTGGCTGCTGTTGTCGGCGGTGCAGGTGCGCTACCACGAGGCGGTGGAGGAATGGGGGCGCGTCCTGGCCACGCTGCAGCAGATGCTGCGCGCCCACAGCCTGCTGGCCGCGCTGGACGATCCGCTGACCGCCGGCCTGCGCGCGGACGCGGCCCGGGCGGGCAAGCTCAATCGCCGCATCGCCCAGTCGGTGGTCGGCAACCTGCCGGGCGTGCGCGAGTACCGCGACTGGCTGTGGCTGATGAACGTGCGCCACTACTTCGCCAGCCGCGACGCGGTGCGCGCCGAGCTGGCGCTGCTGCGCTCCAGCTTTGAGCGGGTGGCGGCGCTGGAGGCCGACCTGGCGCTGGCCCGGCACCTGGCGCAGACGCCGCGCTACTGCTGGGCCGAGCAGGGCGGCGCGGTGGCGCTGGAGCAGGTGGTGCATCCGCTGCTGGCGCAGGCCGAGCCGCTGACGTTCGCGCTGGCGGGGCAGGGCGCCTTCATCTCCGGGCAGAACGGCATCGGCAAGAGCACCTTGCTGCGCACGGTGGGGCTGAACCTGATCGTCGCCCGCGCCTTCGGCTTCTGCTATGCGGAGCGGGCCGCCACGCCGCTGCTGCCGGTGTATTCCAGCATGCAGAGCGAGGATGCGCTGGACGGCGGCGAGAGCCTGTACATCGCCGAACTGCGGCGGGCGCGCGAGCTGCTGGCGCTGGCCGAACGCGCGCCGGCGGTGTTCATCATCGACGAGATCTTCCGCGGCACCAACCACCTGGAGTCGATCTCGGCGGCGGCGGCCGTGCTGCACACGCTGTCGCAGCAGGGCACGGTGATCGTCTCCTCGCACAACCTGGTGCTGGCGCCCTTGCTGGAGGACCGCCTGGCGCCGTGGTGCGTCAGCCGCGAAGGCCAGGGCCTGCGCGTGGCGCCCGGCGTGCTGCAGGAGACCAACGGCATCTCGCTGTTGGCGGCGCGGGGTTTCGATCACGCGATCTCGGCCAAGGCCGGCCGCGTGTTCGATTGGCTGAGCACGCAGGCGCATGGTCCCGTGGCCCGGGCGGGCGGTTTTTTTGGTTGAGTTATTTAAAAAGTAAGGTTAGTATATTTGAATTGCATATAAGTAAAAATTGGTTTCTTATAAAGATGCCAGCGTATGCAATGTCCTGAAACTTAACCATACTTTTGAGGGCAATACCCATGTCGTCCACGACTTTCGAAATCGAAAAGCTGTACATTGAATTCTTCAATCGCCCTGCCGATGCCGGTGGCCTGCAGTTTTACGTCAATGCAGTCAACAACGGGGCGACCATCACCCAAGTCGCCCACGCCATGGAAAACTCGGCCGAGTACAAGGCGAACTTCACGACCCAGTGGTCCACCGGGGTGGAAAGCAGCGTTGACCATGCTTTCATGAATATGTTCGACCACCATGCCAGCATGCAAGAGCTGAACGTGTGGGGCTATAAATTCATGGACGCCCTGGTCAATCATACCCCGACCTCCGACGTCATCATGCAAATCGCCGATGCCGCCACCGGCGCCGACCTGCAGCACCTGATGCAGAAAGTCACGAACGCCCTGCCTGTGCAACTGGTTGGCGTGCAGACGCACGAAGTGTACGACGCAGCCATCGCCTAAGCGGGCCGCCATCCGCAACCGGATCCAGGCAATCCGGTTGCGGAGTTGATTTCCTAAAAAATTTGGCCTATGATTTCTGTAATGACAGAAATAAGAGAAATGCCATGACGCTCGCACCGACCATTCAAAAATACATCCTGCACTGGGGGGAGATGGGGGCGCGCTGGGGCGTCAACCGCACGGTGGCGCAGATTCATGCGCTGCTGTTCCTGTCCAACCGGCCGCTGCCGGCCGAGGAGATTGCCGATGCGCTGGCCGTGGCGCGCTCCAACGTCAGCAACAGCCTGAAGGAACTGCAAAGCTGGGGGCTGGTGCGGATCACCCATATCGCCGGCGACCGCCGCGACCATTTCGTCGCCTTGCGAGGATGTTGGATCTGGGCAAATTTTCCGCTGTCAATTGTCGAAGAAAGCGCAAAAGCGCCGAGATCGACCCCACGCTGACCGTGCTGCGCGAATGCGCGCTGGAGGCCGACAACGATCCCGCGCTGGAGCAGGCCACCAAGGTCAAGATGGAGCAGGTGCTGGACTTCCTCGAAATGCTGACCGCCACCTACGGCGACTACAAACACCTGCCGCCAGCCACCATGCAGCGCTTCCTGAAAATGGGCGGCAAGGTGGCGAAGCTGCTGGGCGGGGACTGACATGAGCGCGCTGACGTTGTACTACGACGGCCACTGCGGCTTTTGCATGATGGCGCCGCTGCGCGTGCGCATGTTGCGGCCGCTGCTTGCCGCTTTGTATCGCGGCTTCGCCCGCAACCGCTACCGCATTTCGGGCTGGCTGGGCCGTCCGGCTTGTGCCGATGGCGTGTGCGCTTATAAGTATTCTTTGCGCTAATTTTTTCACTTGATATTTCTGTTTTTACAGAAACTACGGACAACATCATGACGACGAGAGCCTGGCTGGTGCGGTGGATCTACATGACGGTGGCGGCGCACCTGGTGGCCGGCGTGCTGCTGCCGCTGTGTGCCGGGGCGGCCATAACGGTTGGCTACCGTCGCGGCATCGAGGACTTCTTTTTCGGCGTCGATGCACCGGCCGCCGGCAAGGCGCTGCATGTGTGGTGGATCTCGCTGTTCGGTCCCACGGTGCAGGCGGCGGCGATCTGGATGGCCGGCCTTGCGGTCATCGGCGACAAGCAGCGCAACGCCTTCGCCTGGTTCATGTTGATACTCGGCCTGCTGGTGTGGGCGCCGCAGGACATGCTGATCTCGGCGCGCGCGCATTGCTGGATCAATCTGTGGATCGATGCGCTGGCGCTGGCGGCCATGCTGCCGCCGCTGCTGTGGCTCTGCAAGCTCGACCTGGCATTCAAACATGGAAAGACAATGGCATGACGATCCCCTCCGAAGGTGAGCTGTTCAAGAAAATCCTGGGGCCGGAATGGCGCCGGCTGCATCCCGATATCCAGGCCCGCTTCGACAAGAATCCGGCGCCGGGCAAGCCGCTGAACTACACCGGCCGCCTGGCCGAGCTGACCTGCTCCGGCATCGGACGGGTGCTGGGCTACCTGACCATGCCGCTGATTCAGGGCGCGCTGATGCCGTACAACGATGCCGATTTCCCGGTCGATATCCAGGTCTATTCGAAGCCCGATTGCGCGTCGATCTTCAAGCAGCGCATCTACCGGCTCAACGGCCGCAAGCCGGTCATGTTCACTTCCTTCATGGCCGAGAGCCGCAAGGGCGAGGTGCTGGAGTATGTCGGCATGGGCCTGGGCATGAAGCTGGTGCTGGACGTCCGCGACGGCAATCTGCATTTCGAAAGCGACGGTTACTTTTGGCAGGTGCTCGGCGTGCGCATTCCGCTGCCGGGCTTGCTCACGCCGGGCAAGACCTATCTTTGCCACCGCAATAACAACGCCAATCAATTCGACATCCGCATCGAGATCCGCCATGCGCTGTTCGGCACGACCTTCACGCAGGCGGGCGTGTTCCGGGAGGTGATCGCATGAATACCCATTTGCTGGCGCTGCAACTGATGGCTTTCCAGGGTTGCCTGGGGGCCTTCGACACGCTCTACCACCACGAGCTGACCGAGGCCTTGCCCGGCCGCGCCACCGCACGCCGCGAGCTGTCGATCCACGCGGTGCGGGCGACGATCTACAGCGCCTTGTTCATCGGCCTGGCCGGCTGGGCGTTCCACGGCGCGTGGGCGCTGGTGCTGCTGGCCGTGTTCACGATAGAGATTGTGCTGACCTTGTGGGACTTCGTGGTCGAGGACCGCACGCGCCTGCTGCCGGCGACCGAGCGCGTGACCCACACCGTGCTGGCGATGAACGGCGGCGCCTTTATCGCGCTGCTGGCGTTGAACACGCCTGAATGGATGGCGATGCCGACGGCGTTGACGTGGCAGCCGCATGGCGGCTTGAGCGTGTTCCTGGCGCTGTGCGGCGTCGGCGTCGGCGTGTCCGGCGTGCGGGATGCGTTTGCCGCGCGGGCCATTGGCAGGTTGTCGGCGCGCGATCAGGCCGTGGCCAGCTTCGGCGTGGCGGATCGCAGCTTCCTGATCACTGGCGCCACCGGTTTTATCGGCCAGCGCCTGGTGCATGCGCTGCTGCGCGACGGCCAGCGCGTGACCGTGCTGACCCGGCAAGCGCGCCAGGCCGCGTGGCTGTTCGACGGCCGCGTCGATTGTGTGGAGAGCATGGCGCAGTTGCCGCCGTCGCGCCGTTTCGATGTGGTGATCAATCTGGCGGGGGCGCGCATCCTGGGCTGGCGCTGGACGGCGGCACGGCGGGCGGCGCTGCGCGCCAGCCGCGTCGGACTGACGAACAAGCTGGTGGCCTGGATTGCTTCCGCCGAACACAAGCCGGCCTTGATGGTATCGGCATCGGCCATCGGCTACTACGGCATACAGCGGCGAGGCGACGATGCCGTACTGGCCGAGGGCGACGCGCCGCAGCCGATGTTCATGTCCGACCTGTGTCGCGAATGGGAGCAGGCGGCGCAAGGCGCGCAAGCCCATGGCGTGCGTGTGGCGTGCACGCGTTTCGGACTGGTGCTGGGCACGCAGGGCGCGCTGCCGATGATGCTGCTGCCCATCAGGCTGGGGCTGGGTGGGCCGCTGGGCGGCGGTGTGCAATGGCTGTCGTGGATACACGTTGACGACGTGATCGGCGGCATCGCGCATCTGTGCCGCACGGGCGGGGCCGGCGCCTACAACTTCACCGCGCCGGAAAGCCTGACGCAGGCGCGGTTCAGCCGCGTGGCGGCCGGCGTGCTGCGTCGTCCATATGGCTTCCCCACGCCGGGCTGGCCGATGCGGCTGATGCTGGGCGAGCAGTCCGATTTGCTGCTGGAAGGCCAGCGTGTTGCACCGGCACGCCTGCTGGGGGATGGCTACGCGTTCCGCTATCCGCATCTGGATGGCGCGCTGCGCAGCCTTGAATAACTGACGGAGAAGGCATGAGAGTACTGATACTTGGGGCGACAGGGTTGATTGGCGCCCATGTGCTGCGGGCCTTGCGCGCCGACGGCTGTACCGTGATTGGCGCCAGCCGTCACCGTCCCGCCGATGAGCGCCCCGAAGACTGGGTCGAGATGGACTTCGGCAGCATGGCCGATGAAGGCGACTGGCTGCCAGTGCTGGCCGGTGTGGATGCTGTGGTCAATTGCGTCGGCATCATCCGTGAAGTGCGTGCAGACGATTTCGATCGCCTGCACCGCGCGGCGCCGGTGGCCCTGTTCGCCGCTTGCGAGCGCCTCGGCGTGCGGCGCGTGGTGCAGATATCGGCGCTGGGCAGCCACCCGGACGCGGCCACAGGCTACTGGCGCAGCAAGGGGGCGGCGGATGCCGATCTGCTGGCGCGCGGGCTCAGCGCCACCATCGTCCGGCCGTCGCTGGTGTATGGCGAAGATGGCGCCAGCAGCGTCATGTTCCGCATGCTGGCGACCTTGCCGGTGCTGATGCTGCCGAAGGCACATGAGGCCAAGGTGCAGGCGATCCACGTCGACGACCTGGCGGCGGTGGTGCGCAAGCTGGTGACGACGGAGGGCGAGGCGCCGCGTGTGCTGGCGGCGGTCGGTCCGCGGGCGATGACGATGGCCGGCTATCTTGGCGCGCTGCGCAGCGGCATGCAGGCAGCGCCGTCGCTGGTGCTGGATTTGCCGATGCCGATAGCGCGGCTGGTCGCGCGCGTGGCGGCGCTGATCCCATCCAGCGCGCTGACGCCGGAATCGCTGCGGATGCTGGAGCAAAGCGCCGTCGGTGGCAATACCGCCGACGCGGCTGCCGTTGCCGCGCTGCTGGGGCGTCCGCTGCGCGATCCGGCGCGGTTCACGCGGCCCGCGCTGCGCATCGCCGCCGCGTGGTCGTGGGCCGAGCCGCTGGTGACGATGGTGGTCGCCATGCTGTGGTTGATCACCGCGTGGGTCTCATGGTTCGGCTGGCCGCATGCGGACAGCGAGGCCTGGCTGGCGGCCTGCGGCGTGCCGGCCGGCTTGCAGGAGCCGATGCTGCTGGCGGCCAGCGTCATGGATGCCGGCATCGGCGTGCTGCTGTTGCTGCGGCCGCGCCGCTGGCTGTGGGCGGCTCAGCTGGCGCTGGCGGGCGGCTACACCGTCATCATGAGCGTTTGCCTGCCCTCGTTCTGGCTGCATCCGTTTGGCCCGTTGAGCAAGAACCTGCCCTTGCTGGCGTTGATGTTCCTGATGTGGAGAGTGAGTAGATAATGGACTACCTTGCGATCAAATGGCTGCACATCCTGTCGGCCACCCTGATGTTCGGTACCGGTTTCGGTACGGCGTTCTATATGTTCTTCGTCAACCGCAGCGGCAATGTGCAGGCGATGGCGGTGGTGACGCGGCTGGTCGCCAAGGCCGACTGGTGGTTCACCACGCCGGCCGTCATCATCCAGCCGCTGTCGGGGATGTGGATGATCCACCTGGCCGGCTTCCCGTTCACGTCGACGTGGATAGTCTGGTCGATAGCGTTATACGTTTTGGCTGGCGCTTGCTGGCTGCCGGTGGTCTGGCTGCAACTGCGGATGCGCGACATGGCGGTGGCTGCCGCGCACAGCGGCGAAGCGCTGCCTGCGCGCTATTGGCGCTACGAGAAAATCTGGACCGCGCTCGGCTTCCCGGCCTTCGCCGGCCTGTTGGTGGTCTACTGGCTGATGGTGCATAAACCTGCCTGAGTATTTATCGCAGCCACGGCGCGCGCTCCGCCCGCTTACTTCTCCTGCTTCAGCGGCTTGCCCTTGTCGATCACTTCGCGGCAGTCGCCCTTGAAGCTGGCGTTGTCGTAGTTGCTCCAGCCGTAGCTGTCGACGTAGCGCTTGTGCTGCTTGAACTGCTTGCTGATGAAGCTCCATTCCAGCCGCTCGTCCTCGTACTGGATATCGCCCAGGTCCAGCAGCGTGTGGAAGACATTTTCCGTCGCCAGCCGCGCCTTGCGGTGGCGGACCAGCTGCTTCACCTTCTCCGGATAGCGCGTCTTGTATTCGTCCGAGTACCACACCAGCGCCGGCACGTGGAATTCAAACTGCGTGTTGTGGCCGTGGAAGGCGAGGTTGCAGCTGTTGTCGTACAGCGTCTGGCCGTGGTCGGCCACGTAGACCATCGACGTCAGCTGCTGCGTATCCTTCAGCTGGTGGATCACCTGCGACAGGAACCAGTCGGTGTACAGGATGGAGTTGTCGTAGCTGTTGTTGAGCTGCGGCTTGATCTTGGTGTCGGTGTAGACCGGCTTGTCGACGCCCAGCAGCGACGGCTGCCATTTGTCGAACTCCTTCGGATAGCGCTGGCTGTAGTTCCAGTGGTTGCCCAGCGTGTGCAGCACGATCAGCTTTTTCGGCGCCGGATCGGCGATGGCGTGCTGCAGCGGCTCCAGCAGGATCTGGTCGAAGTTGGAGTTGTTGGTGAAGCCGCCCAGGTTCATGAACTGGATCACGTTCGCTTCCTTGGCGAACACCGACACCGGCGTGTCGAACTGGCCGAACGAGATCTGGTTCGACAGCCACCAGGTCTTGAAGCCCGCCTCTTTATAAGCGGTGAGGAAGGATTTCTCCGAGAAGCCGTCCTTCAGGCTCTGCATCGCCGGCTTGCGCGAGATGATCACCGGCACCGACAAGCGCGTCGCCGATACCGCCGTGATGACGTCCGGCAGCGTCACCAGGTTGGCCTCCTGCCTGAGCAGCGGGGTGGTGTCGCGTGCGTAGCCGTTGATGCCCCAGCGGTCGTAGCGCGACGATTCGCCGATCACCATGATGACGATCTCCGGCGTGTCGTTCTGTTCCGGCTGGTGCGCCTTGAAGCTGAAGCTGCTGCTGCGCTCGCCCAGGTCGGCCAGGTATTGGCGCTCTTTATAGAAGTCGACGCCGCGCGCGGTCAGGCCGAACGGCCACGACGAGGCGAAGTTGTCGAAGCCCAGCGGCGAGCGCATCCACCATGGCAGCTGCGACCACTGCCAGCCGCTGCGGCCGGCGCCGGCGATGGCGGCGTGTTCGGGCGAGCTGTCCTCTTCGGCATCCTCTTCCTCCTCGGCCGCGTCGGACGCGCTGTCGGCCGAGCCGGCCGGGGCGGTGATGCCGACATGGCTGAGCGCCGAACTCAGCGCGGAGCCGATGGCCGAGCCCAGCGCCGATGCGGCCGGCTTGGCGCCGCTGGCGGCCGCCACCGTCTTTTGCGCCGGCTTGGCGCGCACGCCGAATTCCCAGCCATAGCTCCACAGCGCGGCAATAGCCGCCAGGAGCAGCAGCGCGGCCCAGCGCGACTTGCCGCGCCAGGCCAGCCCCGGACTGCGGCGGGCGGCGGCCTGCACCGCGATCCACCAGAATAGCACCAGCAGCATCACGGCGCCCATCAGCCACACTTTGCGGCCGAGGAATTCCAGCGCCTCCTTGGGGCTGGTCTCGGCGATGATGCCCAGATGGTGGGTGGAGATGCCCTGGCCGTAGTACAGGAACAGGTAGAGCTCGGTCGGCAGCGCCAGGAAGGCCGGGATCAGCAGCCAGTGGAACCAGGCCGGCCGCTGCAGCACGCTCCAGACCGCCACCCAGGCCAGCAGCTCGACCAGCAGGATGTGGCTGAGCTCAGGCACTTGCCGTCCCAGCAGCAGGGGCACGCAGGGGACCAGCGACAGCAACAGATAGCTTGCAAGGACGAACAGCGGGGCGGGGCGCAGCAAAGGTCGCATAAAGAAGAGGCGTTGGATATTGTCTGCTATTATCAAGTGTTTCTTGACCTTTCAGCTAGTGTTTGCTTGCCCCGCGGGGCCGCATTCCGCCGCGAAATAGATTGACTGGTGCTCAGACCACGTCTATACTCGCGAGTTCTCAATTTATTCTGCACATCGTATACGCTGTTTCAGGCCGCTCCTCGCGAGTGGCTATTCGCGCCTCCGTTGTGCCTGTAAGTCGGGACTAGGTTTTAGTCGCCGGACTCCGGTCCGGGTTATTAATGTTGTAATTTTGTTGGGTTTATAACGATGCCAACCATCAATCAACTGATTCGCAATCCACGCGTCGCTCTGACCGTGAAAAGCAAATCGCCGGCGCTGGAAAACAGCCCGCAAAAGCGCGGTGTTTGCACCCGTGTGTACACCACCACTCCTAAGAAGCCTAACTCGGCTCTGCGTAAAGTGGCCAAAGTGCGTCTGACCAACGGTTTCGAAGTTATTTCGTACATCGGCGGTGAAGGCCACAACCTGCAAGAGCACAGCGTTGTTCTGCTGCGCGGCGGTCGTGTAAAAGACTTGCCAGGTGTGCGTTACCACATGGTTCGCGGTGCACTGGATACCCAGGGCGTTAAAGACCGTAAGCAAGCTCGCTCGAAATACGGTACCAAGCGTGCCAAGCAAGCCAAGAAGTAATCGCAGTTTGCAATAGTTTTAAAAGTTTTCGCTCAGTGGCAGCTAACTAAGTGAATGTAATCGACCGCAATTGGTCGAGTAAGTGGATGGCTATGATGGCCCTCCGCGAGAGTGCGAATCCCATATCTGCGCACCTCAACTGAAGATTGAAAGGAATTGATATGCCACGTCGTCGTGAAGTACCCAAGCGCGAGATTCTGCCGGATCCAAAATTCGGCAACACGGATGTCGCGAAGTTCGTGAACGTTCTGATGCTGTCCGGTAAAAAATCGGTCGCAGAAAACATCATCTACGGTGCCTTCGAGCACATCGCCGCCAAGTCGGGCAAAGACCCGCTGGAAGTGTTCGCAACCGCGATCAACAACGCCAAGCCACTGGTTGAAGTAAAATCCCGTCGCGTCGGTGGTGCAAACTACCAGGTGCCGGTTGAAGTGCGCCCAGTGCGTCGTATGGCTCTGTCCATGCGTTGGCTGCGTGAAGCTGCAAACAAGCGCAGCGAAAAATCCATGCCACAACGCCTCGGCGGTGAGCTGATGGAAGCGGCTGAAGGCCGCGGCGGTGCGATGAAGAAGCGCGATGAAGTGCACCGTATGGCAGAAGCGAACAAGGCGTTCTCGCACTTCCGCTTCTAATCAAATCGGCCGGGCCCTTCGTGGTCTGGCTGTTATCTGTTGTTCGAGGCCGGGCTCATTTTTGTCAGCAAAAATGGCGCTCGGTTTTGTCCATTAAAAGATTTAGGAATAATTATGGCCCGCAAGACCCCCATCGAGCGCTACCGCAATATCGGTATCTCCGCTCACATCGATGCAGGTAAGACCACCACCACCGAACGCGTTCTGTTCTACACGGGCGTGAACCACAAGATCGGTGAAGTTCACGATGGCGCCGCCACCATGGACTGGATGGAACAGGAACAAGAGCGCGGCATTACCATTACCTCGGCAGCGACGACCTGCTTCTGGAAGGGTATGGCTAACAACTTCCCTGAGCACCACATCAACATCATCGACACCCCGGGCCACGTTGACTTCACCATTGAAGTCGAACGCTCGATGCGCGTGCTGGATGGTGCTTGCATGGTTTACTGCGCAGTGGGCGGTGTACAGCCACAGTCGGAAACCGTATGGCGTCAGGCCAACAAGTACAAAGTGCCACGTCTGGCCTTCGTCAACAAGATGGACCGTACCGGCGCCAACTTCTTCAAGGTCTACGATCAGATGCGCGCTCGCCTGAAGGCGAACCCGGTCCTGATCCAGATCCCTATCGGCGCTGAAGAAAACTTCAAGGGCGTGATCGATCTGGTCAAGATGAAAGCCATCCTGTGGGACGAAGCATCCCAGGGCATGAAGTTCGACTACGTCGAGATCCCTGCAGAGCTGGCCGAGTCGGCAGCCGAGTGGCGCGAGAAGATGGTTGAAGTCGCTGCTGAAGCGTCCGAAGAACTGATGAACAAGTACCTGGAAGAAGGCGACCTGTCGGAAGCCGAGATCAAGAAAGCGCTGCGCGAACGCACCATCGCTTCCGAAATCGTTCCGATGATGTGCGGTACCGCCTTCAAGAACAAGGGCGTACAGGCCATGCTGGACGCGGTCATCGAATACCTGCCGTCGCCACTGGACATCGACGACGTCGGCGGTACCGACGAGGACGAACAGCCGACCACCCGTAAAGCTTCGGACGAAGAGAAGTTCTCGGCGCTGGCATTCAAGATCATGACCGACCCGTTCGTCGGCCAGCTGGCCTTCTTCCGCGTGTACTCGGGCGCCATCAATTCGGGCGACACCGTGTACAACTCGGTCAAAGGCCGTAAAGAGCGTCTGGGTCGTATTCTGCAGATGCACGCTAACCAGCGCGAAGAGATCAAAGAAGTGCGCGCCGGCGACATCGCCGCCGCGGTTGGTCTGAAAGACGTGACCACCGGCGAAACCCTGTGCGATCCGACCTCGATCATCGTGCTGGAGCGCATGGTCTTCCCAGAGCCGGTGATTCAACAGGCTGTGGAACCAAAGACCAAGGCTGACCAGGAAAAAATGGGTCTGGCACTGAACCGTCTGGCTCAGGAAGATCCTTCGTTCCGCGTGAAAACCGACGAAGAGTCGGGCCAGACCATCATCGGTGGTATGGGCGAGCTGCACCTGGAAATTATCGTTGACCGTATGAAGCGCGAATTCGGCGTGGAAGCGACCGTCGGCAAGCCACAGGTTGCATACCGCGAAACGATCCGCAAGACCTGCGAAGAATCCGAAGGCAAGTTCGTCAAGCAGTCGGGTGGTCGTGGTCAATACGGTCACGTGGTTCTGAAGATCGAACCGCAAGAACCAGGCAAGGGCTTCGAATTCGTTGACGCGATCAAGGGCGGTACCGTTCCTCGCGAATACATCCCTGCGGTGGAAAAAGGCGTGCGCGGCACCCTGAACACCGGTGTTCTGGCTGGCTACCCAGTGGTCGACGTCAAGGTCACGCTGTTCTTCGGTTCGTACCACGATGTGGACTCGAACGAAAACGCGTTCCAGATGGCCGCTTCGATGGCGTTCAAAGAAGGCTGCCGCAAAGCGTCGCCAGTTATTCTGGAGCCGATGATGGCTGTGGAAGTGGAAACGCCGGAAGACTACGCCGGTACCGTGATGGGCGATCTGTCGTCCCGCCGCGGTATGGTGCAGGGCATGGACGAGATCCCAGGCGGCGGTGGCAAGATCATCAAAGCTGAAGTGCCTCTGTCGGAAATGTTCGGTTACTCGACCACCCTGCGTTCCGCAACGCAAGGTCGCGCTACCTACACGATGGAATTCAAGCACTACTCGGAAGCGCCTAAGCACGTTATCGACGCGATCGTTACCGCTAAAGCTAAGTAATTTGTATCTATTGCCGCCGGGGAGATCCTCCGGCGGCAAATTTAAAACATTGTTCTAAGGAAGAATAAAATGGCAAAAGAGAAATTCGAACGGACCAAGCCGCACGTCAACGTCGGCACCATCGGCCACGTCGACCACGGCAAGACCACCCTGACCGCTGCGATCGCTACCGTTCTGTCGAAGAAATTCGGCGGCGAAGCTAAAGCCTACGACCAGATCGATGCTGCTCCAGAAGAAAAAGCACGCGGTATTACCATCAACACCGCGCACGTCGAGTACGAAACCGCCGGCCGTCACTACGCTCACGTTGACTGCCCAGGCCACGCCGACTACATCAAAAACATGATTACCGGTGCAGCGCAGATGGACGGCGCGATCCTGGTTTGCTCCGCAGCTGACGGCCCAATGCCACAGACCCGCGAGCACATCCTGCTGGCCCGCCAGGTTGGCGTTCCATACATCATCGTGTTCCTGAACAAGTGCGACCTGGTCGACGACGCAGAACTGCTGGAACTGGTTGAAATGGAAGTGCGCGAGTTGTTGTCGAAGTACGACTTCCCAGGCGACGACCTGCCTATCGTCAAAGGTTCGGCACGTATGGCGCTGGACGGCGACACCGGCCCAATGGGCGAGCAAGCCATCATGGCCCTGGCTGAAGCACTGGACACCTACATCCCTACGCCAGAGCGCGCAGTGGACGGCGCCTTCCTGATGCCAGTTGAAGACGTGTTCTCGATCTCGGGTCGCGGTACCGTTGTTACCGGTCGTATCGAGCGCGGCATCATCAAGGTCGGCGAAGAGATCGAAATCGTTGGTATCACCGACACCGTCAAGACCACTTGCACCGGCGTGGAAATGTTCCGCAAGCTGCTGGACCAGGGTCAAGCCGGCGACAACGTTGGTCTGCTGCTGCGCGGCACCAAGCGTGAAGACGTACAGCGTGGTCAGGTTCTGGCGAAGCCAGGCTCGATCAAGCCGCACAACCACTTCACCGGCGAGATCTATGTTCTGTCGAAAGACGAAGGCGGCCGTCACACTCCGTTCTTCAACAACTATCGTCCACAGTTCTACTTCCGTACGACTGACGTGACCGGTTCGATCGAACTGCCAG
>NZ_LRON01000023.1:0-99865 GCF_001758795.1 Duganella sp. HH101
GACAGCGCAAGGTGATCCCGCTGATCCCGGCGCGGCAGGACGAGGCGCTGCGCGGCGGCGGCGCGGCCGGTTGCGCGGGCGCCACCGGCACCACCGGCGTTCCGGCCTAGGTGCGGCCATGGCCGGCCGCGCGGTGTTCCTGCTGGTGTTCCTGCCGTTCGCGCTGGGCCATTATCTGTCTAGCCTGATGCGCACCGTGAACGCGACGCTGGCGCCGCAGCTGATGGCGGCGCTGGCGCTGACCCCGGGCCAGCTTGGCTTGCTCACCAGCGCCTTCTTCCTGGCGTTCGCGCTGGCGCAGCTGCCGGTCGGCATGGCGCTGGACCGCTGGGGCCCGGCGCGGGTGCAGCCGCCTATGCTGCTGCTGGCGGCGGTCGGCGCGCTGGCTTTCTCCGGCGGCCACGATTTCACCCAGCTGCTGGTGGCGCGCGCGCTGATCGGCCTGGGGCTGGGCGGCTGCTTCATGTCGGCGGTGAAGGCGCTGGCCACCTGGGTCGCGCCGGCGCGGCTGCCTTCGGTGCAGGGCTATCTGATCGCGGCCGGCGGGCTGGGCGCGGCGTCGGCCACCTTGCCGGTGCGGCTGGCGCTGCAGTACACGGACTGGCGCGGCCTGTTCGTCGGCCTGGCGGCGGCGGCGGTCGGCATCGGCCTGTTGATACGCGTGCTGGCGCCGGCCGCGCCGCCCGCCAGCATCCGGCCGGCCGCCGCTGCCGCTGCTTCTGCGCCGCCGGCCGCGCTGGCGGTGCTGCGCGAGGTGATGCGCCATCCGGCCTTCCGCGAAGTGGCGCGGCTGGTGCTGGTGCCGCACATGGTGTTCTTCGGCATACAGGGCTTGTGGATCAGCCGCTGGCTGACCGACGTCGCCGGCTATACGGAGCAGGGCGTGGCTTACCTGCTGTATCTCAGCATGGCGGCGGTGATCTTCGGCGCCATCGCGGTCGGCATGCTGACCGAGTGGGCCGGGCGGCGCGGCATAGAACCGATCCGCGTGGCGGCGGCCGGGGTGGCGCTGTTCGTGCTGGTGCAACTGGGCTTTGTGCTCAACTGGCGGCCCAGCTACCAGCTGCTGTCGGTGTTGTTCACGCTGATCGGCACCATCACCGGCATCGAGTACGCCATCGTCGCGCAAAGCCTGCCGGCCACGCTGACGGGGCGCGGCGCCACCTGTTTGAACCTGCTGATCTTCCTCGGCGCGTTCGCGGTGCAGGCGGGCTTCGGGCTGCTGGTGGGCTGCTGGCGGCCCAACGTGCTGCAGCAGTATCCTGCCCAGGCCTATCAGGTGGCGTTCGCGGTGCTGGTGCTGCTGCAGCTGCGGGGACTGTTGTTATTCGCGCGCGGGCGCTGGGGCCGGGCGGCGCAATCCGGTAAAATCGAACACCAATCCGGCAGCCCGGCAACCAGCCCCTCGATTACGCCATGACTTCTACACACCCGGTCTTCGTTTCCCTGCCGTCCGCCTGGCAGGAGTGGATCATGGATAACCTGGACCGCGCCTGCAACCCGCTCGACATGGCCAACAGCATGGCCGGTTCCGGCCAGCACAGCATGGCGGTGGCGCGCGCCGCCATCGACGAGGCGCTGGCGATGCGCGCCGGCGCCGCTGCCGCCGCAGCGCCGCAGGCCAGCGTGTTCGTGGCGCCGCAGCAGATGCCGTATATCGACCTGGAACGCAACCTGGTGGCGGCGCCCGACCGCGTGGCGGAAGTGCTGTTCGTGCTGAAGCAGCCGCAGATCATCCTGCTGGGGAATGTGCTCAGCGACGAGGAGTGCGACGCCATCATCGCCCATTGCGGCACGCGCTACACGCGCTCCACCGTCACCGGCGAGGCCGACGGATCGAGCATGGTGCACGAGGGCCGCACCAGCGAGATGGCCTTCATCCAGCGTGGCGAGGCCGAGGTGGCCGAGCGCATCGAACGGCGCCTGGCGGCGCTGGCGCACTGGCCGGCCGAGTGCAGCGAACCGTTCCAGCTGCAGAAGTACGACGCCACGCAGGAGTACCGGCCGCACTACGACTGGCTGGACCCGGACAGCAGCGGCCACCGCAGCCACCTGGCGCGCGGCGGCCAACGGCTGGCCACCTTCATCCTCTACCTGAGCGATGTGGAGCAGGGCGGCGGCACGGTGTTCCCCGGCCTGGGGCTGGAGGTGTATCCGAAGAAGGGCAGTGCGCTGTGGTTCCTCAATACCGACATCAACCACCAGCCGGACAAGCGCACGCTGCACGGCGGCGCTCCGGTGGTCAGCGGCACCAAGATCATCGCCAACAAATGGCTGAGGCAAGGGCGCTACGGTTAGAATGGCGGGCATCGGCATAAACATTGCCACCGCTTTTAACCAAGGAACCCCCATGAGACTCGTTCGTTACGGCCGTCCCGGCAAAGAAAAACCAGGCCTGATCGATGACGAAGGCAAGCTGCGCGACCTGTCCGGCGTGATCGCCGACATCGACGCGGCGCAGCTGGCGCCGAAGGCGCTGCGCAAGCTGGAAAAAATCCCGCACGCCTCGCTGCCGCTGGTGCGCGGCAATCCGCGCTACGGCGTGCCGCTCGCGCGCGTCGGCAAATTCATCGGCATCGGCCTCAATTACTCGGACCACGCGGCCGAAGCGGGCATGCCGATTCCGAAGGAGCCCATCGTCTTCATGAAGGCGATTTCCTGCCTGTCCGGCCCGGACGATCCCATCATGCTGCCGCAAGGCTCGAAGAAGACCGACTGGGAAGTGGAACTGGGCGTGGTGATCGGCACCCGCGCGCAGTACGTCAGCGAAGAGGATGCGCTCAAGTACGTGGCCGGCTATTGCGTGGTCAACGACGTGTCGGAGCGCTCGTTCCAGCTGGAGCGCGGCCCGCAGTGGGACAAGGGCAAGGGTTGCGACACCTTCGGCCCGGTCGGCCCATGGCTGGTGACGCAGGAAGACATCTACGACGTGCAGAAACTGGACCTGTACCTGGAGATGAACGGCAAGCGCATGCAGACCGGCTGCACCGACACCATGATTTTCTCGGTGGCGCAAATCGTCAGCTATCTGTCGAAGTTCATGACGCTGGAGCCGGGCGACGTGATCGCCACCGGCACGCCGCCGGGCGTGGGCCAGGGCCGCAAGCCGCAGCGCTTCCTGAAGAAGGGCGACGTCCTGCGGCTGGGCATCGCCGGCCTGGGCGAGCAGCAGCAGGACGTCATCGCCTGGACTGCGCCGAAGTAATCGCGGCGTAGCTAGGTCACGCTGGCCAGCGCCCGCGCCAGGGCGTCGGCCAGGCGGCTGGTGATCTCCGCCAGTTCCGCCTCGGTAGCGATGAAGGGCGGCGCCAGCAGGATATGGTCGCCGCGCCGGCCGTCGATGGTGCCGCCCATCGGATACACCATCAGGCCGCGCGCCATGGCCTGTTCCTTGACCGCCGCGTGCAGCTGGCAGGCCGGATCGAAGGGCCGCTTGCTGTCGCGATCCCGCACCAGCTCCAGCGCCAGCAGCATGCCGCGCCCGCGTATGTCGCCCACATGCGGATGGTTGCCGAAGGCCTCGCGCAGCATGCGGCGGAAGGCGGCGCCGCGCACCGTGACTGCGCCCAGCAGACAATCCCTCTGTATCACCTTCTGCACCGCCAGCGCGGCCGCCGCAGCCACCGGGTGGCCCATGTAGGTGTGGCCGTGCTGGAAGGCGCCGCTGCCCTCGCGCAGGCGCTGCACCACATGCTCGCGCGCCAGCACCGCGCCTATCGGCTGATAGCCGGCGCCCAGCCCCTTGCCCAGCACCACCAGGTCCGGCAGCACGCCTTCCTGTTCGAACGCGTAAAGCGTGCCGGTGCGGCCCATGCCGCACATGACTTCATCGAGTATCAGCAGCAGGCCGTATTGGTCGCACAAGCGGCGCACGCCACGGAAGTAGCCGGGCGTGGGCGGCAGCGCGCCGGCGGTCGCGCCGACCACGGTTTCGGCGACGAAGCCGATCAGGTTTTCCGGGCCTTGCTGGAGGATGGTCGCCTCCAGTTCGGCCAGCAGGGCGGCGGTGTAGTCTTCTGTGCTCTGGCCTTCTGCGCGGTCGCGGTATTCGTAGCAGGGGGCGACGCGCGGCACCTGGATCAGCAGCGGCTCGAACGGACGGCGGCGCCATTCGTTGCCGCCGATGGCCAGCGCGCCCAGCGTGTTGCCGTGATAGCTCTGGCGCCGCGCGATGAACAGGCTGCGCTTGGGCTGGCCCGCCTCGACGCAGTACTGGCGGGCCAGCTTGAGCGCGGTCTCCATCGCCTCCGAGCCGCCCGAGACCAGGTAGACGTGATCGAGGTCGCCGGGGGCGTCGTTGGCCAGGCGGGTCGCCAGTTCCTCGGCGGCGTCGCAGCTGAAGAAGGCGGTGTGGGCGTAGGCGTTGCGGTCGATCTGGGCGTGCATGGCGGCCAGCACGTCGGGATGGGCGTGACCCAGCGAGGAGACGGCGGCGCCGCCGCTGGCATCGAGATAGCTGCGGCCCTGGCTGTCGCGCACGGTCAGGCCGGCGGCGCTGACGGCCAGCGGCGGCGCGCGGCGCAGGTTGCGGTGGATGATGTGGCTCATGGCGTCCTTTCGGTCAGGGATGACGAAGAGCAGACGATAGCCGCGATCGGTTCGCGGCCTGTTGATCTATGCCTCGCCATGAGCGATTAATGTGCGCTTTACAGCGCTGGCAATTCAGGCAGCGGCGCTTGCAGTGGGACGCCGCCGCCAGCCGGACCGGCTGCGCTGCTGTTGTTGTCGACCACCTGCAGCAGCGTCATCAGCTTCTGGAAATCGTTCGACCACGGGGTGTTGTTATCCGCCGTCACTCTGAACGGAGTTTTGAAGTCGTTTTGCACCTGTTCCAGCACTGAACCGTCCGGTCCGCTCTGAACGGACAAGTCATAGCCCGGGCCGCCCGTGTCGTCGACAATATAGGCGCCATAGTTCTGCAGAGTCCAGGCAATTTGATGGCCCAGGTCGCTCAACTTCAGTTGGTCGATATCCACCGAAGCCGGAATCGCCAGCAAGGCACCCATGCGCATGGCGCGGTTGCTTCCCGGGCCCATCGTGCCATACTTTTCCATGGCATAGCGATCAGCCTTGGTGGCCGGCCAGCGATAGCACTCTGTCGCGTTGGTCAGACCGCAACGGAACAGGAACTGCTTGGCGTCCAGGTTCAGCTTTAGCGCATGGCGCGGCCCCTGGAGGCTGAAGGGAACCAGCTCCCCGACCCGGATCGACCCGCCGAAGGAGGACAGGCCGGAACCTCCATGGGCGCCCGTAATGCCAGGTCCATACAGGTCCACGGGATCCACGGCGACGCCGGCGGTGGCATAGCCGCCGGCGGTACAGCGCGCCATGGGCTGTGCCTGGATCAGGGTTCGGTTGTCCGGCATCAGGAAGTTGCCGGTGTTATTGCCGCCGCTGTTGGGAACGACAAAGTCATCGGGCATCGGCACCTTGGCCACCACGCCGTCGGGTATCCAGCTGGGCCAGGTGCTGCTTGCGCTGCAGCGATCCCGGCCTTCCCATCCTGCGTCGCTGTAACGCACCACTTGCAGCGGCGCGCTGGGCCGCAGCACGATCATCTCATTGTCTACCGCCGGCACCGACGTATTGGTTGTGGTTCCCGGATTGCCCGGCAAATTGGCAGGGACATAGAGCGCGCCGGTGCCTATCGAGCGGTTCCAGATACTGCTGCTGGCAAATGGCTGTTTGAGCGGGTCGCGCGCCAGCACGGGGTTGTTGTTGTTCATGATATGCGTGACCGCCGCCGTTGGCTCCACTGTCGTGGGGTTATGCACCACCCGAGCGACGATATGCAGCGAGGCAGGCGCCCCCAGCACCGAGCGCGCAATCACCCAGGTCGCGGTGTGCGTGCCATCCGGATTATCCTGGTTGCTATAGCTGACCTTTCCCACTTGACTCCACAGCCAGGGGTTGCTTGGCTGTCCGGTGTAACGGGACAGCACGCTGTCGTTGACTTGAAAATCCCCGCCGATGCCGCCTGTCGGGTAGCCGGTGGCGGCATTGCTGTCGGTGTCCAGGAACAGTTGACGCGTGGTGGGCGAGCCACTGTAGGTCACTTGATAAGTCACCGTGGTGGTGTCGTTGCTCTTTGCGCTGAGGATGATCGAAGCCTGCGCCGACAGGGGCAGTGCCAGCGGCAGCGCGAACGCGCAGACAGGCAATATCCGGCACGCACCGCGGATGAAAGGGAAACGAGTCATGGGTATCTTTCAGTGTAATGCCGCATCGGCGTTCCCGGCCATCGCTCCGATGCGGGCGGCCGTAGCAATGCGGACAACAATGATAACCTGATAATTATAAAATAATTATCATTTAAATTTCTGCATCAAGCCTGGCGGTCGATGACTCGTCAAACGCGGTCCCGACCAGCTGCGATATCATCGAAGCACGACAACATTGAAGAGATCACCATGAACGACCGGCTTCCTCCAATCGGATTCGAAAAACTCAGTGCCTCCCAGCAGGTGGCGGCGCAGGCCGTGATCGACGGCCCGCGCGGCGCCTTGTACGGGCCGTTCGTGCCGCTGATCCGCAGCCCGGAGCTGATGTCGGCCGCGCAGAAGATGGGCGAGTACCTGCGCTACCGCAGCGCCATCGGCACGCGGCTGACGGAGCTGGCGATCCTGGTGACGGCGCGGCAGTGGAGCCAGCAGGTGGAGTGGGCGATCCACGAGCCGATCGCGCGCCAGTACGGCATTGCGGACGACGTGATCGCGGCGGTGGCGGCGCGGCGCCGGCCCGAGAACATGGCGGACGACGAGGCGCTGGTGCACGACTTCTGCGTGCAGCTGCACCGGCAGCAGCGGGTCGACGACGCCATCTACGCGGCGGCGTTGGCGGCCTTCGGCGAGCACGGGGTGGTCGACCTGATGGGCATCAACGGCTACTACACCTTCCTGGCGATGGTGATGAACGCGGCGCAGACGGCGGTGCCGGCGTCGCCGGCCGCGCCGCTGCCGGATTTGCCACTATAAAACGCTGTTCATCGATGCGGGGTCGGGTGAGTTCGTCAAGATGGATATGCGACAGGTGCAGTGATGCAGAATCTGGAGCAGGTGCTGCTGGCGCTGGCGAGCAAACATGGCCCGCGCGGCATACTGGTCGATACCAATGTATTGCTGCTCTATTTGTTTGGACGATACCAGCCAACGGCGGTGGATATGCGAGACGCTGCAGGAACCGTGTAGTTCCTGCAGTGTTGCGAGAATCAGGCCAGCACTTTTTTCAGCCAGGCGCTGATGTGGACGACTTCTTCCTGGCACAGCGAGTGCTGCATCGGGTAGTCGTGCCATTCGACGCTGTAGCCCAGTTGCTTGAGCAGGTCGCGCGACTGTTCGGCGCGGGCCACCGGGATCACCGGGTCCATGCGGCCGTGCACCATGAAGATCGGCGTCGCCAGGCTGGCCGGCGTGTGCTCGGCGGCTGCCTTGTCGGCAATCGGCACGTAGCCGGACAGGCACATCAGGCCTGCCAGTTTTTCCTGCTGGCGCATGCCGGTTTGCAAGGTCATCGCGCAGCCCTGCGAGAAGCCTGCCAGGATGATGCGCTCGGCCGGGATGCCGCGCGCTTTCTCGCGCTCGATCAGCGCCTCCACCTTGGCTTGCGAGGCGCGCAGGCCCGCTTCGTCTTCCTGGCGACCGAGGTCGGTGGCGACGATGTCGTACCAGGCGCGCATCACATAGCCGCCGTTGATGGTGACGGGCATGGTGTCGGCGTTGGGGAACACGAAGCGGATCGCCGGCAGGCCGCGCAGGTCCAGCTCGTGCAGCATGGGCACGAAGTCGTTGGCGTCGGCGCCCAGGCCGTGCATCCAGATGATGGCCACGCTCGGGTTGGCGCCGGTTTCTTTTTCGATGGTTTGCAACAGGGTGCTCATGGGCGTCCTCAGGGTAGTGGGCGTAGCGCGGATTTGGGGCGGAAGGCCTTGCACACGGCCGGATCGGTTTCCATGTAGGGACCGCCGATCAGGTCGACGCAATACGGCACGGCGGCGAAGATGCCGCCCACCAGCGTGGCGCCGTCGGCGTCCTTCAGGCCGCCCAGCGTCTCGGCGATGGCCTTGGGTTGGCCCGGCAGGTTCAGGATCAGCGCCGCGTGGTCGGCGATTTCGCGCAGCACGGCAGTCTGGCGCGACAGGATGGCGGTCGGCACGAAGTGCAGGCTGATCTGGCGCATCTGTTCGCCGAAACCGGGCATTTCGCGGGTGCCGACGGCGATGGTCGCCTCCGGCGTGACATCGCGCCGGGCCGGGCCGGTGCCGCCGGTGGTCAGCACCAGGTGGCAGCGGGCGGTGTCGACCAGCTCGGTCAGGGTGGCTTCGATCTGCGCCCGGTCGTCGGCGATCAGGCGGGTTTCAAGGCGATAGGGGGTGGTCAGGGCGCGCGCCAGCCAGTCCTGCAGGGCGGGGACGCCCAGGTCCTGGTAGACGCCGCCGCTGGCGCGGTCCGAGACCGACACCAGGCCGATGACCAGCACCGGCTCGGCCGCAGTGCTGCTGTTACTCGTCATCGGACTCGCTGTCGTCGTCTTGCTCGTCGCCGTCGGCGGCCGGCTTGTTCTTCTTGGCGTCGATTTGCTTGAGGATCTGGAAGATCTCGCGGTAAGCCTTGGGCGGCTTGTTCTCCGCCTGTTCCTTGCGGGCGTTGCGGATCAGGGTGCGCAGCTGCTGCACGTCCAGTTCCGGGTTTTCTTCCAGCAGCGTGGTCAGCGCCTTGTCGTCGACCAGCAGCTTGTCGCGGCGACGCTCCAGCGCATGCATGGCGGCCGTCTCCGACTTGGAAGCGCCTTTCCAGCTGTCGATGGTTTTCTGGATCACGGCCACTTCGGCCTCGTCGAGGGAGCGCATCTTCTTGCCGACGAACTGCATCTGGCGGCGGCGGCCCTCGTGGTTGGTGATGCTCTGGCAGGCGAGGATGGCGTCCATCACGTCCTCCGGCATCGGCACGCGCTTGACGCGGTCGCGCGGCGCCTCGACCAGGGTCTCGCCCATTTTTTGCAGGGCGTCGGACTGGCGTTTGAGCTCGGTTTTAGACGGGCGCTCGTACTCTTGTTCGAATTCGGTGGAGCTGAAGCCAACGGCTCCGCGGTTGGGATTTACCATAATATTAACTTTCGGTTCGGCACGTGGCCGCACCTGTAAACTGTAAACGACTGCTATGATACCTGTTTTAGCGGCCACCCGAAGATTACAGCCCATGAGCGATACCCATTTTACCCACACCCAGGACCAGTTGAAGCAGCTCGCACGCGATGTGCTGGCCTTCGCCAAGGAGCAGGGCGGCACAGATTGCGCCGTCGAAATCAGCGAAGGCAGCGGCCTGTCGGTGTCGGTACGCAAGAGCAAGATCGAGACCATCGAGCAAAACAAGGACAAGGGCATGGGGGTGACGGTGTTCATCGGCCAGCGCCGGGGCAACGCCAGCACGTCGGACTTTTCGCCGGCCGCGCTGAAGGCGACGGTGGAGGCGGCCTACAACATCGCCCGTTTCACCTCGGACGACGATTGCGCCCGACGCCGACCAGCTAGAACTGGCGCCGCGCGACCTGAAACTGTTTTACCCGTGGGACATCAGCACCGCCGACGCGGTGGCGCTGGCCCAGCGCGCCGAGGCGGCCGGCTTTGAGGTCGATCCGCGCGTGACCAACTCCGAAGGCGCCGGCGTGCATGTGCAGCAGTCGCACTTCGTCGCGGCCAACTCGCGCGGCTTCATCGGCGGCTATCCGTACTCGCGCCACACGCTGTCGGTGGCCATGATCGCCGGCAAGGGCTCGAAGATGCAGCGCGACGACTGGTACACCTCGGTGCGCGACGCCAAGAAGATGTCGTCGCCGGAAGCGATCGGGCGCTACGCCGCCGAGCGCGCGCTGGCCCGCCTGAACGCGCGCACCATCGACACCCGCACCTGCCCGGTGCTGTTCGAGGCGCCGCTGGCGGCCGGACTGCTGGGCGCCTTCGTGCAGGCGACCTCGGGTGGCGCGCTGTACCGCAAGTCCAGCTTCCTGCTCGATTCGCTGGGCAAGCAGGTGCTGCCGAAACATATACAGATCAAGGAAGACCCGCATGTGGTCGGCGGCGTCGGCTCGGCGCCGTTCGACGAGGAAGGCGTGCGCACCGTCAAGCGCGACGTGGTCAAGGATGGCGTGGTGCAGGGCTATTTCCTGTCGACCTATTCAGCCCGCAAGCTGGGCATGAAGACCACCGGCAACGCCGGCGGCTCGCACAACCTGTCGCTGACCTCGTCGCTGACGAAGAAGGGCGACGACTTCGCCGCCATGCTGCGCAAGATGGGCACCGGCCTGCTGGTCACTGAGCTGATGGGCCAGGGCACCAACTACGTGACCGGCGACTACTCGCGCGGCGCGTCGGGCTACTGGGTCGAGAATGGCGTGATCCAGTATCCGGTGGAGGAGATCACCATCGCCGGCAATATGAAGGACATGCTGGCGCAGATCGTCGCCGTCGGCGCGGACGTGCTGGTGCGCGGCACCAAGCAGACCGGCTCCATCCTGATCGAGAACATGGTGGTGGCCGGCGGCTAAGTCCCGCCGCGCGGTCCATGCCTGCCGCAACGGCCGCCCTCGGGCGGCCGTTGTTGTTTCCGCGCCTTCATTTGCAC
Source organism: Duganella sp. HH101 (assembly GCF_001758795.1). Classification (NCBI taxonomy): domain Bacteria; kingdom Pseudomonadati; phylum Pseudomonadota; class Betaproteobacteria; order Burkholderiales; family Oxalobacteraceae; genus Duganella; species Duganella sp. HH101. The sequence continues at coordinate 10,617 of NZ_LRON01000023.1, forward strand.
AGGGGGCTCGACGGCACTCCGCAGGAAATCAGGCGGCCGACGTCGGGGTTGGCGAGGTAGTTCTCGTGGGCGTAGTCGGGGCGCTCCAGCAGGCCGAAGTAGGTGGGCGCGTTGGAGACCAGGATGTTGTAGACGGTGACGCCCTGGCCCGCATATTTTTCCGTCTGCAGCGTGTACGACAGCAGGTCGTTGGGATCGGTGAACGCCACCAGCGTCAGGCGCTGGTCGGCTGCCGGCGCCTCCCTGCGCGCCAGGCGCTGTTGCAGCAGCAGTTGCAGGCTGTCCGGTGCGGCAGGCGCCAGCAAGGACGTGGCGATCTGCTGGTCGGCCAGCGACAGCAGCGGAATCTGGTTGGCCGTCATCATCAGCAGGCGCAGGCGGTCCACCGCCTGCTGCGCCGCCAGCGCCGCGCGCGATCCGGGCGCCTCCGCCGTCATGCGCAGCAGGGTGTCGAACAGGATCTTGCTGCCCATGCTGTCGGAAATGACCACCAGCGGCACGCCGGGCGCGCTGTCGGCGGCGCCCAGCACCTGCAGGATGGCGTCGCGCATGCGGCGCTGCATGTCGTCGCGCGCCACGCCCTGATAGACCAGCGCATCGGACAGGCAGTCGTCGAGCAGGCCATCCTTGAAGCGGGCGTTGAGGCTGGCGCGGGTCGGCGTGAACGGCGGCGCACCGTCGCAGATGGACGACTTGTTGGTCTGGTCATAGCACAGCTGGCGCTTGAGCTCGGTGGTCAGCGGCGACCAGATCAGCGCGTCGAAACGCAGGCGGCCGGCCGGCGTGTCGGCGCTGGACGAGACGATCTGCACCTGCGGGCCTGCGGCGGCCTTGAGCGCTGCCGGGCCGGCGGCGACGCCCAGCGATTGCATCAGCTGGCCCACCACCGCGCCGGCCCAGCTGGCGTCGTGCGTGCAGATGCCGTGCACCAGCAGCACGTCGGCGGTCTTGCCGTTGGCGCGGGCGGCCAGGTCGATCAGGCCGGGGAAGGTGGTGCCCGCGTCCAGGAGCTGCGGCGGGCGGTAGGGTGTGCTGCAGGCGCACAACATCAGCACAATCATCAATAGTGTGCGGCGTATCCAAGTCAGGGTATTCATGCTGAACCTCCAGAAGCGGCGCGTGGGTGCGCCGGTGAGGTCCAGTGTATTTTCCCCTGCGGCGGCGACCTTGTCGCGCCGCAGGGAAGGGCCCGGCTAAGGCCTTACTGCTGTGCCAGCAGCGATTGCAGCACCGGCTGCAACACTGCCTTGCCCAGCTCGGCGCTGCGGGCGCCGTTCCAGCCGGTATCCGGATCCGGATCGTTGGCGTTGTCCTTGAATGGCATCTCCAGCGTCAGCGACAGGCAGCCGAAGGCGTGGGTGATGTGAGGCGAGCCCATGGTCAGGGTTTCGTCGGTGTACGGCGTTTCGCCGTAGCCGTAGTCGTCCTGGAAGTCCGGGCTGGCGATCAGGAAATTGTCGATGAAGTATTGCTGCGCTTCTTCCTGGTCCGGCGTGAAGGTCGGCAGCGACTCGCTGCCGGCCACGAACACGTATGGCAAGCCTTCGTCGCCGTGGATGTCCAGGCACAGGTCGCAGCCCACTTCCAGCATCTTGTTCTTGACCAGGAACACTTCCGGGCTGCGCTCCATGGTCGGGTTCAGCCATTCGCGGTTCAGGTTGGCGCCGGCGGCGTTGGTGCGCAGGTTGCCGCGCACCGAGCCGTCCGGGTTCATGTTCGGCACCACGTAGAACACGGCTTCCTTCAGGCACTGGCGGCCGAAAGGATTGGCCGGGTCCAGCAGCGCTTCGACCATGCCTTCGACAAACCATTCGGCCATCGTCTCGCCCGGGTGTTGGCGGGCGATGACCCAGACCTTCTGCTCCGCTTCAGGATCGCCGATCACCAGCATATTCAGGTCGCGGCCGTCGATGGTGCTGCCCAGGTCGACCAGCTTGACCAGCGGCGACAGTTGGGCGTTGTCCAGCAGCGACAGGTGGCGTTCCCACGAGTACGGCTCGAAATAGGCGTAGTAGACGCTGTCGTATTCCGGCGTGTGGTTGATGGTCATCACCGTGCCGTCGTAGGTGGTCGGCACGCGGAACCAGTTGTCGCGGTCGTAGCTGGCGACGGCCTGGTAGTCTTTCCAGCCATCCGGGTAGGCGGCGGTGCCGGCGTTGAGGAAGCGCAGCGCCAGCGGCGTGCCTTGCGCGCCCTGGACGCGGAAGTAAAACCATTGGGTGATGTCGGCGTGCGAGTCCTTGCGGATGTTCAGGTCGATGGCGGCCGGATCGTCGGCACGCAAGACCTCGATGGCGCCGGCGTCGAATTGCTGGCTGATTTTGATAGACATGGCGGAATCCCGGTAAATTCTATGTAAGAAGTTGGTGTGCACTTGTGGCGCAGTGCCGACATGATACAGGCTCGCGCCAACCCCGGGGTCAAGTCTGACATTTGGACACGCTCTCAGCCGTAGCGGCCGCTACGGCTGAGAGCGTGTCCAAATGTCAGACTTGACCCCGCCGTTCGAGCCTGCGCCAGCGCAATGCCCGCCATGCCGGCTTTGCTAAGTTGAGGGGGCTGCCGCAGGAGTACAATCCCCATGACCCCCACGCTGTTTCGCCAGGCCGGCTTTCGGTACTTCTTTTTCTCGCGCGAGGAAACCCGGATGTACGTTCACGTGTCTCACCCGGATGGCACGGCGAAATTCTGGCTGGAGCCGGAGGTCGCGCTGGCATGGCACACAGGCTTGTCGGCGCAGCAGTTGCAAACGGCGGCGCGGTTTGTCGCCGCGCACCAACAGGAGATGCAAAATGTCTGGCGCACCTATTTCACGCATTGAGCGTCCGTTCGAGGTCCGCATTATCGACATTGCCGCGCACGGCTTCTGGGTCGATCTGGGTAACGAAAAGCTGTATGCCGCCTATGCGGATTTCCCTTGGTTCGTCGGTGCCACGCGGGCGCAACTGGACGATGTGCAACGTCCCAGCACCGATCACCTGTACTGGCCGGCGCTCGATATCGACCTGTCGATCGCCTCGCTGCGCGACCCGGCGGCCTTCCCGCTGGTCGCCGCAGTGACGCCCGCCGCCCGCTAGGTCAGGCCGCCGAAGCGGTCGAAGAAAGCGGGTTCGGCGGCGGGAGCGGCGGGGTCTTCGCGGCGCAGGGTGGCGTCGATGTGTTGCTCGGCCGCCGCGTAGACGGCCAGGTAGATGGTGCGCGCCAGTTCGTAGGCCAGCGCGCCCGGCCACGGCGTCGGCAGCAGCTCGACCGGCAATTGCGGATCGTGCAGCTGCACCCGGCGGTAAGCGTGGATCAGCAGCGTGCGCACCACGAAGGCTTGCTGCGGCGTCAATGCCTCTGCCGCGTCAGCGGTCGCAGCGGCGGACTTCAGCGCCGCCAGCAACGGCTCGAACTGCGCGATGAACTGGTCATAGCCCTGGGCCACGCCGCTCAAATCCCAGCCGTCGGCCACCAGCTCGCTCAGCGGCCGCCCGCTTACCTGGCGCATGGCCTTGCCCTGCACCACGAACAGCTTGCCCGCCACCCCCAGCCGCTTGAGCAGCTCGTCGAGCGCCGGGCCGTCGGCCGCCGGATGGCCCATGATGCCGGGCGCGATCACGCTATAGCCTTCCCACAGCAACTCCTTGCGCACCGCGCTGCGCTCGGCCGCGTCGAGCGCGCCGTCGCCGTTGAGTATCAGCGTCCAGCTGCCGTCCCAGTGCACATTGAGCGGCGCGTAGATGCGGCGGTAGGCATGCACGAAGCGCGCCATCGCCGGCGGCGTGATCGCATACGAACTGCGGCGGCCGTCGCGCTGGGCACCCAGCCAGCCTTCCTGCGCCAGCCGGAACACGGCGGTGCGCAGCAGCCGGTCGTTGACCCCGAAAGGCGCCAGCAGCTCGATCAGGCTGCCCAGCCACACCATGCCGCCGTGCGGCACGATGGCGTCGCCGAAGATCGTCACCACCAGCGACTTCGAACGGGGCGGGTCGCTGGCCAGGAATCCGGCTATCCAGTCGTTGCAATTCATGAGCAGGAATCTCTCTTTCTATACACACACAAACAAGAGTTTACTTTGCCTGACCATCGGCGCAGCATTTATTTCGCGGCTCTTGCCGATGGGATACTGATTTATGATCTGAGTCAAAAAAAACGTAGTCAAACAAAAATATGTATCGTATTATCCATCTACTAGCGATGAGGAGACAGCGATGTATGCACAAATGGTGGACACGGGCCTGAGCACGGTCCGCACGGCGGACGACATGGCCGACGACGAGCGCGCCTTCCAGGCCCGCATCGATGATGGCGTCAAGATCGAGGCCAAGGACTGGATGCCGGACGCCTATCGCAAGACGCTGATACGGCAGATCTCCCAGCACGCCCACTCGGAAATCGTCGGCCAGCTGCCCGAGGGCAACTGGGTGACGCGCGCCCCTACCCTGAAACGCAAATCCATCCTGCTGGCCAAGATCCAGGACGAGGCCGGCCACGGCCTGTACCTGTACAGCGCCGCAGAAACGCTGGGCGTGTCGCGCGACGAGCTGCTGGCCGCCCTGCACAGCGGCAAGGCCAAGTACTCCAGCATCTTCAACTACCCAACGTTGTCGTGGGCCGACATGGGCGCGATCGGCTGGCTGGTGGACGGCTCTGCCATCATCAACCAGATCCCGCTGTGCCGCTGCTCCTACGGCCCGTACGCGCGCGCCATGATCCGCGTCTGCAAGGAAGAATCCTTCCACGCCCGCCAGGGCTACGACATCATGATGGCGCTGGCCAAGGGCACGCCCGAGCAGAAGGCCATGGCCCAGGATGCGCTCAACCGCTGGTGGTGGCCGTCGCTGATGATGTTCGGCCCGTCCGACGCGGAATCGGTCAACAGCGCGCAGTCGGCGCAATGGCGCATCAAACTGTTCTCCAACGACGAGCTGCGCCAGCGCATGGTCGACCAGACCGTGCCCCAGGCCGAGTACCTGGGCCTGACCGTGCCCGATCCGGACCTGAAGTTCAACGCAGAAACCGGCCACTACGAATTCGGCGCCATCGACTGGAGCGAGTTCCACAACGTATTGAAGGGCAACGGCCCGTGCAACCGCGAGCGCCTGCGCACCCGCGTCAAGGCATGGGAAGACGGCGCCTGGTTCCGCGAAGCGCTGGTCGCGCACGCCGACAAACACGCCACCGCCAAGGCAGCATAAGGAGATCAAGATGAGCAAAGAATGGCCACTGTGGGAAGTCTTCATCCGCAGCCAGCACGGGCTGGCGCACAAACACGTCGGCAGCCTGCACGCGCCGGACGCCGAGATGGCGGTCAACAACGCGCGCGATGTCTACACCCGCCGCAATGAAGGCGTGAGCATCTGGGTGGTGCGCGCTGCCGACATCGTCGCCAGCAGCCCTGGCGACAAGGGCGCGCTGTTCGAGCCTGCCAACAGCAAGGTGTATCGCCACCCGACCTTCTTCCCGATGCCGGAAGAAGTCAAGAACCTGTAAGCGGAGCACACCGTGCAAAACAAGGTAAATTATTTGCTGCGCCTGGGCGACAACGCCCTGATCCTGAGCCAGCAGCTGTCGCAGTTGTGCGGCAAAGGCCCGGCGCTGGAAGAGGACATGGCGCTGACCAACGTCGCGCTCGACCTGCTGGGCCAGACCCGCCTGTGGTACGAGTACGCCGGCGAGCTGGAAGGCGCGGGCCGCGACGAGGACAAGCTGGCCTACCACCGCGACGCCCACGACTTCAAGAACTGCCTGCTGATGGAGCAACCGAACGGCAACTACGCCGACACCATGGTGCGCCAGTTCTTCTTCGACGCCTGGCACTACTTCCTGATCGTCGGCCTGACGCGCAGCAGCGATGCCCGCATCGCCGCCATCGCCGAGAAATCGCTGAAGGAAGTGACCTACCACCTGCGCCGCAGCGGTGACTTGATCGTGCGCCTGGGCGACGGCACGGACGTCAGCCACGCCAAGACGCAAGCGGCCGTGAACGAATTATGGATGTACAGCGGCGAAGTGTTCGCCTACGACGCGGTCGACGAGGCGATGGTGGCCGAAGGCGTAGCCCCGGCCGCAGCCGGCCTGCGCGCGCAATGGCTGGCGCATGTGGCCGAGATCCTGGCCGAAGCCACGCTGGCCATGCCGCCGGCCGACGCCTGGATGCAGAAGGGCGGCAAGCAAGGCCGCCACAGCGAGCACCTGGGCTACATCCTGGCCGAGATGCAGTTCCTGCAGCGCGCCTATCCCGGCGCCACCTGGTAACAGCGAGCCGACCATGACAGCCGCCGCCATCAACATGTCCGCCACCGCCCAGGTCTGGGCCTGGCTGGGCGAGGTCTCCGACCCCGAAATCCCGGTCATCTCCATCGTCGACCTGGGCATCGTGCGCGATGTGCAGCTGGCTGCCGATGGCGCCTGCACCGTCACCATCACGCCGACCTATTCCGGCTGTCCGGCCATGCAGGTCATCGCCGACGCCATCACCGACGCCCTGCACGCACACGGCCTGCAAGACGTACGCCTGCAAAACCAGCTGTCCCCAGCCTGGACCACCGACTGGATGAGCGAAGAGGGCAAGGCCAAGCTGCAAGGCTACGGCATCGCCCCGCCGGCGCAGCAGGTGATCGACATCAGCGGCCTGCGGGCCGGCGTTGGCGCGGACGGCGCACTGGCCGCCATCTCGCGCCGCGCCCAACCGCGCCTGACGGTGGCATGCCCCAACTGCGGCTCCCGCCACACCGAAATCACCAGCCAGTTCGGCTCCACTCCCTGCAAGGCCTTGTACAAATGCCTGGACTGCCGCGAGCCCTTCGACTACTTCAAGTGCCACTAAAAAGATCATGAGCAAATTCCACCCGCTGACCGTCTCGCAAGTGCGCAACGAAACGCGCGACACCATCGCCGTCACTTTCGCCGTGCCGCCCGAGCTGCAAGACAGCTTCAAGTTCCAGCAAGGCCAGCACCTGACGCTGCGCGCCCAGATCGCCGACGAAGACGTGCGCCGCTCGTATTCGATCTGCTCCGCCGTGCAGGAGGGCGCGCTGCGCGTGGCCATCAAGCGCACGCAGGGCGGCCTGTTCTCCAGCTGGGCCAACGACACCATCAAGCCTGGCGTCACGCTGGAAGTGATGCCGCCGATGGGCCACTTCAACGTGCCGCTGGACGCCGCCAACCGCAAGCACTACCTGGCCTTCGCCGCCGGCAGCGGCATTACGCCCATCCTGTCCATCATCAAGACCACGTTGGCGGCCGAGCCGCACAGCCGCTTCACGCTTTTCTATGGCAACCGCGCCTCGTCGTCGGTGATCTTCAAGGACGAACTGTCCGACCTGAAGGACACCTACATGGAGCGTCTCAAGCTGGCCTACGTGATGAGCCGCGAGCAGCAGGACATCGAATTGTTCAACGGCCGCATCACGAAAGAGAAGGCCGCGCAGTTCCTCAAGTACTGGGTGCGCCCCGAAGACATCGACGTCGCCTTCATTTGCGGCCCGGAAGACATGATGCTTGGCGTGTCTGAAGCGTTGCAGGAAGCCGGCGTGGCGAAAGCGCAGATCAAGATCGAGCTGTTCGCCGCCAGCATCCCCAAGCACCAGCACAAGCCGCGCGCCATCGATCCGCAGGCGGGCCGCCACGAAACCGAAGTCACCGTCATCATGGACGGCAACGCCACCAGCTTCACCATGGACCAAGACAAGGAATCGCTGCTCGACGCCGGCCTCAAAGCCGGCATCGACATGCGCTACTCCTGCAAGGGCGGCGTGTGCTCGACCTGCCGCTGCAAGCTGCTCGAAGGCCAGGTCGACATGGACGTCAACTACGCGCTGGAAGACTACGAGATCGCACGCGGCTATGTGCTGAGCTGCCAGAGCTTCCCCATCACCGACAAGGTCGTCATCGACTTCGACCAGGCCGAATAAAAAACATCCCACCGGAGACGCCATGAACTACGAGAACATCCTCTTCGACATCACCGACGGCGTCGCCACGCTGACGCTGAACCGCCCCGATAAACTCAACAGCTTCACCCAGGCCATGCACGACGAAGTGCGCCACGCCATGCACAAGATCAGCCACGACAAGAGCGTGCGCGTGATGGTGCTGACCGGCGCAGGGCGCGGCTTCTGCGCCGGCCAGGATCTGTCGGACCGCGCGGTGGAGCCGGGCGCCCGTCCGGTCGACCTGGGCGACTCGGTGGAAAAGAACTACGCCCCGCTGGTGCTGGCGCTGCGTGCCTTGCCGATGCCGGTGATCTGCGCCGTCAACGGCGTGGCCGCCGGCGCGGGCGCCAACATCGCGCTGGCCTGCGACATCGTGCTGGCCGCCAAATCAGCATCCTTTGTCGAAGTGTTCTGCAAACTGGGGCTGATCCCCGACACCGGCGGCACCTATTTCCTGCCACGCCTGGTCGGCAGCGCCCGCGCCATGGGCCTGGCCATGCTGGGCGATAAGCTCAGCGCGGAGAAGGCCGAATCCTGGGGCCTGATCTGGAAAGCCGTGCCGGACGAGGAACTGGCCGCCGAAACGCAGGCCATGGCCCGCCACTTCGCCACCGCGCCGACCAAGGGCCTGGCCTTCACCAAGCAAGCCTTGCATTGCAGCCCGCACAATTCGCTGCAACAGCAGCTGGCGCTGGAGTGCGAAATGATGAGTGAACTGGGTCGCAGCGACGACTACCGCGAAGGCGTGGCCGCCTTCATGGAAAAACGCGCACCCCAGTTCAAGGGGAAATAAGATGGCCGCACTCCACACCGACCGCGTGGTCGCCGTCATCGGCAGCGGCGCCATGGGCGCCGGCATCGCGCAGGTGGCGGCCGTCGCCGGCTACACCGTCAAGCTGTATGACTCTCGCCCAGAAGCCGTGGCCAAGGCCATCTCCGACATCGCCGCCGCGCTGAACAAGCTGGTGGCCAAGGAGCGCATGAGCGCCGTCGATTGCGCCGCCTCCATCGCCCGCTTGAAGGCGGCCGTCACGCTGCGCGACGTCGCCGATGCGGCGCTGGTGGTCGAAGCCATCGTCGAAAAACTCGACGTCAAGCGCGACCTGTTCGCCGACCTGGAAGCCATCGTCGCCGACGACTGCATCCTCGCCACGAATACCTCGTCGATCTCCGTCACCGCCATCGCCGCCAAGCTGCGCGTGCCGGCGCGGCTGGTCGGCATGCACTTCTTCAATCCGGTGCCCTTGATGGCGCTGGTGGAAGTGATCAGCGGCCTGGCCACCGATGCCGCCGTTGCGCAGACCGTGTACGACACCGCCGCCGCTTGGGGCAAGCAGCCGGTGCACGCCAAGTCCACGCCGGGCTTCATCGTCAACCGCGTGGCGCGGCCGTTCTACGCTGAAGGCTGGCGCCTGCTGAACGAGCAGGCCGCCGACGCCGCCACCATCGACGCCGTCATGCGCGATTGCGGCGGCTTCCGCATGGGACCATTCGAGTTGATGGACCTGATCGGCCACGATGTCAATTTCTCGGTCACGCAATCGGTATTTGGTGCGTACTTCAATGATCCGCGCTTCACGCCGTCGGTGCTGCAACAGGAGATGGTCAACGCCGGTTTCCTCGGCCGTAAATCGGGCCGTGGTTTCTATCGCTACGACGATGCAGCATCCGCCGCACCGCAGCCGCAAGCCGAAGCCGCGCGGCCGGCGCCGGAGTTCGTCAGCTACACCATTGAACCGGGTGCTGCGGTCGGGCCGTCGCACGCCATCGGCGGCGCCGTCAGCGATGCGTTGGCGGCACGCCTGCGCGCGTCCGGCATCAACGTCTCGCACCGCAAAACACCGGAAGCCCGCAGCCATGCCCCCGGCAACGACGACGCGCCGGCCTTCCACTGCAACGGCGCGGCCGTCTACCTGACCGACGGCCGCAGCGCCACCCAGCGTGCGCTGGACAGCCATCATCCAGACACGGTGCTGTTCGACCTGGCGCTGGACTACGCCACCGCCAAACGGATTGCCGTGAGCCGCTCGGACCAATGCTCGGCAGAGGCCTACAACTCCGTGGTCGGCCTGTTCCAGTCGGCCGGCTTCACCGTCACGCGGCTGGACGACGTGCCTGGCATGGCCGTCATGCGTACTGTCGCCATGCTGGCCAACGAGGCGGCGGATGCCGTCAACCAGGGCGTTTGCAGCGCGGCCGGTGCGGACCTCGCCATGCAGAAGGGCGTCAACTATCCGCGTGGACCGCTGGCGTGGGCCGACGCGGTCGGCATCGGCCAGATCGTCGCCGTGCTGTCCAACCTGGCCGCCGGTTATGGCGAGGACCGCTATCGCGTGTCGCCGCTGCTGCGCCGCAAGCTGGCAGCGGGAGGGCGCTTCCATGAGTAAGGTTGACGCGTTGGCGCTGGCGCAGGCCGTCGGCGCGGCCATGTACGCGAACGACCCTGCCTCGCAAGGCCTGGGCATCAAGATCGACGCCATCGCGCCCGGCTACGCCAGCATGTCGATGCCGGTGCGCGCCGACATGCTGAACGGCCATGGCAGCTGCCACGGCGGCTTCATCTTCGCGCTGGCCGACAGCGCTTTCGCCTTCGCCTGCAACAGCCACAATATGACCACCGTGGGCGCGGGCTGCACCATCGACTATCTCGCGCCCGGCAGCCTGCACGACGTGCTGACCGCCGTTGCGCAGGAACAGGCGCTGGCCGGCAAGAGCGGCGTCTACGACGTCAAGGTCAGCAACCAGGACGGCCGGGTGGTCGCCCTGTTTCGAGGCAAGTCGCACCGCGTCAGCGGCCATATCGTAGCGCCGCAAGCAGGGTAAAGAGGAGACACCGATGGTCCAACGCATTCCGGAGCCGACCGATCTGGAACCGATCGAACGCGCCAGCAAGGACGAACTGCAAGCACTGCAACTGCAGCGCATGAAATGGTCGCTCAAGCACGCCTACGACAACGTGCCGCACTACCGTGCCGCCTTCGATGCCGCCGGTGTCCATCCCGACGACCTGCGCACGCTGGCCGACCTGGCCAAGTTCCCCTTCACCGGCAAGAAGGAACTGCGCGACAACTACCCCTTCGGCATGTTCGCCGTGCCGCAGGACCGCGTGGTGCGCGTGCACGCCTCCAGCGGCACCACCGGCAAGCCGACCGTGGTCGGCTACACGCAGAACGATATCGACACCTGGGCTAACGTGGTGGCGCGCTCGATCCGCGCAGCAGGCGGACGCCGTGGCGACATGGTCCACATCTCCTACGGCTACGGCCTGTTCACCGGCGGCCTGGGTGCGCACTATGGCGCCGAGCGTTTGGGCTGCACGGTGATCCCGATGTCCGGCGGCCAGACCGAGAAGCAGGTGCAGCTGATCCAGGACTTCAAGCCGTCCATCATCATGGTCACGCCGTCGTACATGCTGAACATCATCGAGGAGTTCCAGCGCCAGGGCCTGGACCCTGCCGCCAGCTCGCTCAAGGTTGGCATCTTCGGCGCCGAACCGTGGACAGACGCCATGCGCAAGGAGATCGAACAGCGCGCCGGCATCGACGCGGTCGACATCTACGGCCTGTCCGAAGTGATGGGGCCGGGCGTCGCCAGCGAGTGCATCGAGAGCAAGGACGGCCCGGTCATCTGGGAGGACCATTTCTACCCCGAGATCATCGATCCCGACACCGGCGAAGTGCTGCCGGACGGCGAAGAGGGCGAGCTGGTATTCACCTCGCTGAGCAAGGAAGCGCTGCCCATCATCCGCTACCGCACGCGCGACCTCACGCGGCTGCTGCCCGCCACGTCGCGCTCCATGCGCCGCATCGGCAAGATCACCGGCCGCTCGGACGACATGCTGATCATCCGCGGCGTGAACGTCTTCCCGACCCAGATCGAAGAACTGATTTGCAAGATGCCGAAGCTGGCGCCGCAATACCAGCTGGTCATCTCGCGCGACGGCCATCTCGACAAGCTGGACGTGCTGGCCGAGCTGCGGCCCGAGACGCCGGCCAGCGAAACGGAGGCGCTGGCGCGCGAACTGGAACACCATATCAAAACCTATGTCGGCGTTACCACCAAGGTGCGCCTGCTGGCCCCCAACGGCATCGAACGCACATTGACGGGCAAGGCCCGCCGTGTGGTGGACCAGCGCCCTAAAACTTAAGGAGATTTCGTGAACGACGCTTTCATCTGTGACGCCATCCGCACCCCCTTCGGCCGCTACGGCGGCGCCCTCGGCGGCGTGCGCGCCGACGACCTGGCCGCGCTGCCCATCGCCGCGCTGATCGCCCGCAATCCCGGCGTGGACTGGGCCAAGGTCGATGACGTCTACTACGGCTGCGCCAACGGCGCCGGTGAAGACAACCGCAACGTCGGCCGCATGGCGGCGCTGCTGGCCGGCCTGCCGGTCGATGTCCCCGCCAACACCATCAACCGCCTGTGCGGCTCCAGCCTGGACGCGGTCGGCATCGCCGCGCGCTCCATCAAGGCCGGCGAAGCGCAGCTGGTGATCGCCGGCGGCGTCGAAAGCATGACCCGCGCTCCCTTCGTCATGGGCAAGGCCGACAGCGCGTTCTCGCGCGCGGCCAAGATCGAGGACACCACCATCGGCTGGCGCTTCGTCAACCCGCTGATGAAGGCCAAGTACGGCATCGACAGCATGCCGGAGACGGCCGAAAACGTCGCCCAGGAATTCGGCATCAGCCGCGCCGACCAGGATGCGTTCGCGGTACGCAGCCAGCAGCGCTGGGCCGCAGCCCATGCGGCCGGCGTGTTCAAGGATGAAATCGTGCCGGTCACGCTGGCGCAGAAAAAAGGCGATCCGAAGGTCGTCGACACCGACGAGCATCCGCGTCCGGATACGACGGTCGAGATGCTGGCGAAGCTGAAAGGCGTGGTCAAGCCGGATGGCAGCGTCACTGCCGGTAACGCATCGGGCGTCAACGACGGCGCGTGTGCGATCCTGCTGGCGTCGGCCGCCGCCGCCGAGCAGTACGGCCTGCGCAAGCGCGCCCGCGTGCTGGGCATGGCGACCGCCGGCCTGGCGCCGCGCATCATGGGCTTCGGTCCATCGCCGGCGTCGAAGAAGGTGCTGGCGCAGGTTGGCCTGACCATCGAGCAGATGGACGTCATCGAATTGAACGAAGCCTTTGCGGCGCAGGGCCTGGCTGTCACGCGCGATCTCGGCCTGGCCGACGATGCGCCGCATGTCAATCCGAACGGTGGCGCCATCGCCATCGGCCATCCTCTGGGTGCGTCCGGCGCGCGGCTGGTGCTGGCGGCGCTGAATCAGCTGGAACGCACCGGCGGCCGCTACGCGCTGTGCACCATGTGCATCGGCGTCGGCCAGGGCATCGCCCTCGTCATCGAACGCGTGTAAGCGGGCGCCGTCATGGTCAAGGTCTACGAAATCAACGGCGTCACCCCGGTGGTCCATCCGACCGCCTACGTGCATCCCAGCGCGGTGCTGATCGGCGACGTCATCGTCGGCCCGCGCTGCTATGTCGGCCCGCTGGCCGCGCTGCGCGGCGACTTCGGCCGCCTGATCCTGGAGGAGGGCGCCAACCTGCAGGACACCTGCGTCATGCACGGCTTCCCCGGCGCCGACACGGTGGTCGAACGCGACGGCCATATCGGCCACGGCGCCGTGCTGCACGGCTGCCGCATCGGCCGCAACGCGCTGGTCGGCATGAACAGCGTGGTGATGGACAACGCCGTCATCGGCGCCGACAGCATCGTCGCCGCCATGAGCTTCGTCCGCGCCGGCATGGAAGTGCCGCCGCGCAGCCTGGTGGTCGGCACGCCGGCCAAGGTGGTGCGCGAACTGCGCGACGACGAGATCAAATGGAAGACCGAGGGCACCGGCCAGTACCAGGAACTGGCGGTGCGCTCCATGAACACCATGCGCGAAGTGGAAGCGCTGACCGCAGTGGAACCGGACCGCAAGCGCGTCGAGTGGGAAAGCTCGCTGCCGCTGCACCTGCATAAAAACGCCCAAGCATAACGAATCGAACGGAGATAAAGATGGCATCAACCCTGCAAAGCTGGATCGGCGGCCGATGGATAGGCGCCGAAGCTGCGGCGCCGCTGCACAGCGCCTTGAACAACTCGGTGATCTACCACACCCACGCCGAGAAGCTGGACTTCGACGAAGCCGTCACCTACGCCCGCAAGACCGGCGTGCCGGCGCTGATGAAGCTGGACTTCCAGCAGCGCGCCGCGCGCCTGAAGGCGCTGGCGCTGTACCTGGCCAGCCGCAAGGAAGAGCTGTACGCGATCTCGCACCTGACCGGCGCCACCCGCGCCGACAGCTGGGTCGACATCGAAGGCGGCACCGGCACGCTGTTCGCCTACGCCAGCATGGGCAGCCGCGAGCTGCCGTCGTCGAACGTGCTGCACGAAGGCCCGGCCATGGCGCTGGGTAAGAACGGCGGCTTCTCCGGCACCCACATCCTGGTGCCGCGCGGCGGCCTGGCGGTGCACATCAACGCCTTCAACTTCCCGATCTGGGGCCTGCTGGAGAAATTCGCTCCCAGCTTCCTGGCCGCCATGCCGTGCATCGGCAAGCCGGCATCCGCCACCAGCTACCTGACCGAAGCCGTGGTGCGCATGATGCACGATTCCGGCCTGCTGCCGGAAGGTGCGCTGCAACTGGTCATTGGCAGCACCGGCGACCTGCTGGACCGCCTGGGCGGCGCCGATGTCGTCACCTTCACCGGTTCCGCCGACACCGCCGCCAAGCTGCGCACCAACCGCAACCTGATCGCCAACTCGGTGCCGTTCACCGCCGAGGCGGATTCGCTCAACTGCGCCATCCTGGCGCCGGACGTCACGCCGGACGATGTCGAATTCGACCTGTTCGTCAAGGAAGTGGCGCGCGAGATGACCGGCAAGGCCGGCCAGAAATGTACCGCCATCCGCCGCATCATCGTGCCCGAAAATATGGTGGACGCCGTTGGCACCCGCCTGCGCGAGCGCCTGGCCAAGGTCAGCGTCGGCGATCCGTCGGTGGAGGGCGTGCGCATGGGCGCGCTGGCCTCCAAGGACCAGCAGCGCGATGTGGCGGAGCGCGTCGAGCTGCTCGCGCGCGGCAACGAGGTGCTGTTCAGTGAGCGCGACGGCTTCAAACTGGTCGGCGACGGCGTCGCCAACGGCTCCTTCTTCTCGCCGACGCTGCTGCTGTGCCGCGACGGCATGCGCAACGACGCCGTGCACGACATCGAAGCCTTCGGCCCGGTCAGCACCATCATCAGCTACAACGGCATCGACGAAGCGCTGGCACTGGCCGCGCGCGGCAAGGGCTCGCTGGTCTCCACGCTGGTGACGAAGGATCCTGCCACCGCCGCCTACGCGGTGCCGATGGCGGCCGCCTCGCATGGCCGCGTGCTGATCCTGGAACGCGAAGCATCGGTCGACTCCACCGGCCACGGTTCGCCGCTGCCGCAGCTGAAGCACGGCGGCCCTGGCCGCGCAGGCGGCGGCGAGGAACTGGGCGGCATCCGCGCGGTGCGCCACTTCCTGCAACGCGCGGCGGTGCAAGGCTCGCCGACGATGCTGGCCGCCGTCACCGGCGAGTATGTGCGCGGCGCCAAGGTGCAGGAGAGCGAAGTCCATCCGTTCCGCCGCTACTTCGAAGACCTGAAGATGGGCGACTCGCTGCTGACGCATCGCCGTACCGTGACCGAAGCGGACATCGTCAACTTCGGCGGCGTCTCCGGCGACTACTTCTACATGCACTTCGACGACATCGCCGCCAGGGACACGCAGTTCGGCAAGCGCATCGCGCACGGCTACTTCGTGCTGTCGGCGGCGGCGGGCCTGTTCGTGTCGCCGGCGCCTGGTCCGGTGCTGGCCAACTACGGCCTGGACAACCTGCGCTTCATCACGCCGGTCGCCATCGGCGACACCATCCGCGCGCGCCTGACCTGCAAGCGCAAAGTGGACCGCAACCGCACCGACGACAAGGGCGTCGGCCAGGGCGTGGTCGCGTGGGATGTGCAAGTGACCAACCAGAACGACGAACTGGTGGCCAGCTACGACATCCTGACGCTGGTGATGAAGCGCGCTTGAACGCGGCGGCCGGCGGCCTTTACTCCGCCGGTTCCAGCACCGCCAGCAGTTTGATCAGCCCCGTGTCCAGCAGCGCCAGTTCCGCCGGGCTCAGGGGCGACAGGATCTTGTGTTCGTTGTCGACGTGCGCGGCCACCGCGCGGTCGATCAGTTCCAGCCCGGCCGGGGTTAGCCGTACCAGCAGGCTGCGGGCATCCGTCGGGTTGGGCACGCGCTCGACCAGCGCGCTCGCTTCCAGCCGCTGCAGCCGGTGCGTCATGGTGCCGGAGGTGATCATCATCGCCGAGAACAGCGCGGTCGGCGCCAGGCAGTAGGGCGTACCGGAACGCCTGAGCGTCGCCAGCACATCGAATTCCCACGCACCCATTCCAAATTCGGCAAACGTCGCGTCCAGCCTGCGCTGCAGCAGCGCGGCGCAGCGCTTCAGCCGTCCTATCGTCGCCATCGGCGCCACGTCCAGCTCGGGGCGCTCGCGGCGCCACTGCGCCACGATGGCGTCCACGGCGTCCATCGGTCTTTCATTCGGCATCGCACACTCCAATTTATCTTGACATCAAGATTGTTTTTGATCAGACTTCCATTTTATCTTGAAGTCGAGACAAATGCCATGAGCGAGAAAACTGCGACATCATCCCTGATCACCACGCTGACCACCGCGCTGGCGCCGGCCATCTGGGGATCGACCTACATCGTCACCACCCAGCTGCTGCCGCCCGACCGGCCCTTCATCGCCGCGCTGCTGCGCACCCTGCCGGCCGGTTTACTGCTGCTGATGTTCGTGGGACGCCTGCCGCCGCGCGCCGAGTGGGGCCGGCTGGCGGTGCTGTCGGCGCTGAATATCGGCTTTTTCCAGGCGCTGTTGTTCATCGCGGCCTATCGCCTGCCGGGCGGCTTGGCGGCGGTGGTCGGCGCGATCCAGCCGTTGCTGGTCATGGGCCTGGCGTGGCTGCTGGATCGGCGCCCGCCGGCGCGGCTGGCAGTGGGCGCCGGCGTGCTGGGCGTGCTGGGGATGGCGGTGCTGCTGCTCTCGCCCGGTGCGGCCTGGGACGCGGCCGGCATCGCTGCGGCGCTGGCCGGCGCGGCCTGCATGGCGGCCGGCACTTATCTGACGCGCCGCTGGCGCAGCGAGCTGCCGGTGCTGGCGTTGACTGGCTGGCAGCTGTTGCTTGGTGGCTTGATGCTTGCGCCACTGGCCGTGCTGGTCGACCCGCCGCTGCCCGCGCTCGGCGCGGTGCAGGTGCTGGGCTATGCCTACCTGTCCCTGGCCGGCGCGCTGCTGGCCTATGCCTTGTGGTTCCGAGGGATCGCCCGCTTGTCGCCGGTGGCGGTGTCGTCATTGGGCCTGTTGAGCCCATTGGTCGCGGTGGTGCTGGGTTGGGCCCTGCTGGGACAGGCGATGAGCGGCCTGTCGCTGGCTGGCCTGGTCACGGTACTGGCCAGCATCCTGGCGGTGCAACGGGCTTCCGCGCAGTCCCGCTGATACGCGCTTTTCAACCTATCGCAGAGAGAATCACATGAACATCAAACACCTGATCGAATCGCGCGTTTCCGTCAACCGCTTCGACACCAGCCGTGCGCTGAGCGATGCCGACATTTCTGAGTTGGTGCGCCTGGCAACGCTGGCGCCATCGGCCTACAACTTCCAGAACTGGAAATTCATTGCGGTGCGCACGCCGCAAGCGAAGGAGCGCCTGAAGGAGGTCGCCTTCGGCCAGCAGAAGGTGGCGGATGCACCCGTCACCTTCATCGTCGTCGGCACCCTGGAAGCGCACGTAGGCCTGCCGCAGGCATTGCAGCCGTCGGTGGACGCCGGGATCATGCCGCAAACGGTTGCCGATGTGTGGGTGGGCATGGCGCGGCACACGCATCCCGGCAATCCGCAGTTGCAGCGGGACGAAGCGCTACGTTCCGGATCGCTGGCGGCGATGACGATGATGCTGGCCGCCGAGGGCATGGGCTTGGCCAGCAGCGCCATGAGCGGATTCAGCGTCGCCGGGGTGAAACGCGAATTCAAGCTGGGCGCGGCCGACGTTCCGGTCATGCTGCTGTCGATCGGATATGCCGCCGCCGGCAACTGGCCGCAGAAGGCGCGCAAGCCGCTGCAGGAAGTGATGGAGTTCGCCTGACGCACAATGGCGCCGGGGACTGGATTTTCCCGGCACGTCGGCGCAAAATGCGGACTACTTCCTCACGACAGGCAGCAAACATGGCGCAGACGTTTCACAAGCAGTCGATTGGCTTCAATCCCTTACTGAGCACGCGTGACTGGACTGTATGGGGCTGCATATTGGCCGGATGCCTGGCGGCCGGCCTGCTGTTGAACCGATGGATGCCGAACGAGATGGTGCGGGATATACTCATCGGCAGCGTCATTGGGCAACTGCCGTCGCTGCTGACGTGCCTTCCGGTGCGCGGCACCGTGAACGCGGCGGGCGAGACAGCCTTCATGGGCCGCGTGCAGCAGTTCGGCTTCATCCCTTCCGGTGAAACCGACGAAGGGCGCATCTTTAACCACAAGGGACCACGCTGGCTGCGCTGGGACTCCAACCGCATCGTGATCCGCTCCGTCGACGGCATCCTGCACGTCACCGCGCCGCTGTACTTCTACCGGCGGCTCAAGCGCGTGCAGGCATAACGCTTACTTACTTGCGCAAGCCGAACGGGTCGTCGATGCTGTGCGCCGGTTCGGTGAACCATTTCGGGCCGTTCTCCGTCATGTAGAAATGGTCCTCGTGGCGCACGCCGAATTCGCCGGGGATGCAGATCATCGGCTCGTTCGAGAAGCACATGCCCACGTCCAGCGGCGTCTTGTCGCCGCCGACCAGGTACGGCCACTCGTGGATGTCCAGGCCGATGCCGTGGCCGGTGCGGTGCGGCAGGCCTGGCAGCTTGTAGCCTGGGCCGAAACCGTCCGCTTCCAGCGAACGGCGCGCGGCCATGTCCACCTGCTCGCACGGCACGCCCAGTTGCGCCGCATTGAAGGCCGCCAGCTGCGCCGCCTTCTCGCTGTTCCACACCGAGCGCTGACGCTCGCTGATTTCGCCGTACACATAGGTGCGCGTGATGTCGGAAATGTAGTTGTGCAGTTTGCAGCCTGTATCGATCAGCACGGTGTCGCCAGCTTGCAACGTTTGCACATAGCTCACACCATGCGGATAGGCGGTCGCCTCGCCGAACAGCACGATCACGAAGTACGAACCCGACGCGCCGACCTTGCGGTGCGCGCGGTTGATGAACTCTTCCACTTCGACCGTGGTGATCCCTTCGCGCAGCATGCTGGCGGTAGCCACGTGCACGGCCAGCGTCATGTCCTTGGCGCGCTGCATCAGCGCGATTTCGTTGGCGGACTTGCGGGTGCGGCAGTGCGCCGTGACCTGGCGCGCGTTCTCCAGCGCATAGCCATCGGCCAGCGGACGGATGCCGTCGTAGATGAAGAAGGCCGCGCTTTCGCAGATGCCGATGCGCGGCGCCGCGCCACCCGCCGCCGCAGGCGCGATGCCCATGCGCTTGAGCGTATCGATGAACAGCTGGTACGGGCTTTCGTGCTCATGCCAGGTACTGACGCTGCCCTCGACCACCATGAAGTCCTTCAGCGTGCTCTCTTCGAAAGCAGGGGCGATGTACTCCACCGCGCCGCTGGCCGGCAGGATGGCGCCGACCATGCGTTCGCTGGCGTGCCACTTGGTGCCGGTGAAGTAGGTCATGTTGGAACCGGCGTTGACGTAGATGGCGGCGATGCCCTGGTCGCGCATGTAGGCCTGCGCGCGCGCGACGCGCTGGAGATGTTCGTCCTTGCCGATAGGGACCGCGCCTGCGGTCATGTTGGACAAGGAGGCCAATGCCTCTTCTATGGTTTTTCCGCCAATAGTCATTTTTATATCCCTGGATTGATTTGCGTGGCCGCGCGGATCTGGTGTCTGCGCTAGCCGACGATCATAACAGTTTTGACCGCGCAGCCAAGTCACAGACAGGTAATACGCCAATGCTAGTGTGCCGAATTCCGCATCCACTTTCAGGACTCGTTTATCATGCCGCTTGCCCCTATTTTCCGCCCTCGCCAATTGCTGATCCCAACCGCCATTGCCATCATGCTGACCGCTGTCGCCTGCGGCGGCGACCAGCCCGCAGCCGTCGTCGTGCCGCCTGTGCCGAGCGGCCGCTGGATCGCCGGCGACCTGCACACCCACACCACCCAGTCGCCGGACACGGACGTCACGCAGACGCTGGACAAGGTGCTGACCAAGGCCTTCACCACCTATGGCCTGGACTGGATGGCCGTCAGCAACCACCTGCGCCTGTCGTCGCGCGATGAGAAGGGCGCGGCGCTGCCGGCGGCGATTCCGCTGTCGACCGGCGTGGAGCGCTATGAGATCCCGCGCGTGCAGGCCTTGCAGGCGGCCGGCACCTACGCCGACAAACTGATTTTCTCCGGCTTCGAATGGGATATGCCGACCCACGACCATATCGGCATTGGCCTGTTCGAGGGCAGCGACAAGCTGGCCTCCAGCACCAAGGGCATGAAGGAGTTCGAGTACCTGTTCACCACCCGCGACCCGGCGCTGTTCGACGCCGCCGACGTCGCCGCATGGAAGGCCAAGTACGGAACCACCCGCTACAACGCCACGGCCGACGACGCGCTGAAGGCGATCAGCTGGCTGAAGGACAACTACCCGGACACCAGTTACGCCGTGGTCAACCACCCGTCGCGCAACAAGGGCAGCTACAGCGTGGACGACTTCCGCCGCTTCAACGACATCGCACCGAACATCGTGTTCGCCATTGAAGGCATGGTCGGCAACCAGATGGAACCGGATCGCGGCGGCTACACGGCCGAGTACACGCCGGAGAACGCGCCGCTGCGCGCCTACGGCGGCGTCGACTACGTCGTCGCCAAGGTCGGCGGCGTGTGGGACGCGCTGCTCGGCGAAGGCCGCCGCATCTGGAACCTGACCGATTCGGATACCCACTTCAAAATCGTCGGCAACAGCAGCAGCGGCTACTTCCCTGGCGAGTACGCGAAGAACTATGTCTTCAACGGCGCACAGGGCAAGCCCGCTGCGAAGGATCTGCTGCAAGGTCTGCGCTCCGGGAAGATGTTCTCGGTCTACGGGGATCTGATCAACGCGCTGGACTTCAACCTGGCCAGCAAGGATGACCGCAAGGAGATGGGCGGGGAACTGAAGGTCGTCAGCGGCGACAAGGTGACGATCACGATCCGCTTCAAATCGCCGGCCAGGAACAACTACGAGAAGCCGGTGGACAGCGGCACCGCCGCCAACGTCAAGCCGGTGGTCGACCACGTCGACCTGATCGTCGGCGACGTCGCCGCCAGGGCCACGCCGGGCAGCGCCGCCTACAGCGTCGCCACCAACGCCAGCACGCGCGTGGTGAAGCGCTTCACCAGCGCGGACTGGAAGGTCGATGCGGACGGCTACTTCAGCATCAGCTACGAAACCACCGCCAGCAAGAACCAGTACTACCGCCTGCGCGGCACCAACCTGGGCACCGATGTCGCCGGCCTGACCCAGGACGGCGAACCGCTGGCCGACCAGCGCACCGGCACCGCCGACAACACGGCGCGCTTCAACGACATCAACGACCGCAACTACCGCAGCCTGTGGTTCTATTCGAACCCGGTGTTCGTCAGCCTGCGCTGACCGCCACCGTCTACTGCGCGATCAGGCTGACATTGTCGAGCGTGAAGGAGGTCTGCTTGCTGCGGTCCTCCCGCATGATGAACGACAGCGTCACCGTCCGTCCCTTGTAGGCCGACAGGTCGAAGGTGCGGATCTGGTAGCCGTCGGCGGCGTCCAGGTTGGTGTACGTCGCCAGTGTGCGCAGCACCGAGCCGGTGCTGCTTCTCACTGATACCGTCAGTTTGTCGTAGGGGAAGGGCTTGACTTCGTCGGTGTCGATATGCAGCGCATAGGTCAGCGTTGCCGACGAGGCGCCCGCAGGGATGGTCACGGACTGGGTCAAGGTCTCGATCGCGTACCGCCCATTGCCGCCCAACCAGGCGTAGCGCGTGCCCTCGTAAGGGGACTGGCCTTCGAAGTCGCCGATCACGCCGGTGGTGCCGCGCCAGCCGGTGGCGCCATTCTCAAAGCCGCCGTTGGTGACAAGGTCGGTGCCGCCGCCGCTTCTGACGGTCAGCATCGCCTTGGCCGAGGTGGCGCTCTTCGCCGGCGACGATGCGTCGCTGACGACGGCATTGAACGTCGCGCCGTTGTCGGAGGCCTGCGCCGTCAACGAGTAGGCTGGCGCGTTGGCACCGGCGATTTCCGATCCGTCGCGGAACCACTTGTAGCTGTAGGGCTGCGTGCCGCCGCTGGCGCCGACGCTGAACGATGCGGTGACACCCGGCGCGACGGTGACGTTGGCCGGTTGCGTGGTGATCGTCACATCGCCGCCATCGGTGGTGGATTCATCGACATCCGCGCCGACGTTGATCGCCGCATACGCGCGCGTGACGGCGATGACTTCTTTCGAACCGGCGCCATACAGCTCCTGCGCCGACGCCAGCACCTTGGAGCGCGCATCGGCGTAGTTGGTCGACGAGGTGAACTTGGTGGTCAGCGATTTGAACCAGATGCGGTAAGCCTTGTCGCTGCCTATGCCCGTCATCGCGGCGGGATTCCTCACTAGGTATTTGCTGTAGTAGTCGGAGCCCGGATCGCTGCTGGAACCCTGCGACAGGAAGTAGAACATGCGGTTATTCGGCCCGCTGGAATAGTGCACGTCCAGGTATTTGATGGAACTGCTCCAGGCATCGGGACTGCGGCCGTCCTTGCTCGGCTTGTACAGCCAGCGCAGCGGCTGGCCGGACTTGCTGATCTCCTTACCCATCATCCAGTCGTTGCCGCCGGCCGGGATCGTGCTGCCGGTGCCGCCCGCGCGCGCATAGGCTTCCACCATCTCGCCGCCGATGTCGGAGTTCGATTCGTTCAAGCCGCCGGATTCTCCGGAGTAGACCAGGTCCGCCGTCGACGCTGTGACGCCGTGCGACATCTCGTGGCCGATCACGTCGATGGAGCCCAGGCTGTAGAAGCTGTCGCCGTCGCCGATGTACATGCACTTGCAGCTGTCGTCGTAGAAGGCGTTGTCGTACTGGGTGTCGACGTGGGCCGCGATGTAGGTGGCGGTGTTGTTCCCGTCCAGCGAATGCCAGCCCAGCGCGTTCTTGTTGGTGTCGTAGGTGTTCATCAAGCCCCATAGCGCATTGACCGCGGCGGTCTGGCCGTTGGCGTTGGTGGTGCTGCCGCCGTTGATGTATTGCTGGCCGTCGCCCCAGGTGTTGGTGCTGTTGGTGTAGATGTTGCCCGGGTCGGGATTGTTGGCCGAGCTGTGGTTGGCGTTGGTGATCGCCATGCCGCCGTACTTGCCGCCGATGCCGCGCGAGTCGTCCAGCATCTGATAGACGCCGCCGGACTGCGAGGTATTGATCGGCACCACGCCGTTGTATTGGCTGTTGCCGGTGCCGACCACCGTCTTCAGCGCTTGCCACTGCGCGATGATATTGCCGTTCTTGGCGTTGACGACGGTGTCGTAGTAGAGCGGCTTGCCGTCCAGCGCCAGGCGCAGCTTGACGTAGTAGGCCAGCTCGTAGCGCTCCACCACCTCCTGCAGGTCCAGCGCATTGAGTTCGGATTCCGGCTTGCCGGTGGCCGACGCCACCCGCTCCGTTTTCACGATGGGATAGAGCAGCAGTTCCGCGCTGGGCTCCCAGCGGTGCGTGCCGCGCGGCGCGATGGAATTGACCGCCACGGTGATTGCGTCGCCGGCGCTCAGCGTCGGCACCAGGTCGGAGACGGCGGAGGGCGCAAGGCCGGTCCCCAGCTTGTTGCGCCGCTCGGATGCCGAGACGCTGACGATGCTGCCGGCGGCGTTGGTGACGATAACCGACTCCGAACCGAATACGCGCAAACCCTTGTAGGTATGCTGGGCGCGGAAGATCTTCTGTCCCACCACGCCCGGATGCAGGCTGCTGAGGCGGAAGCTCAGGTCCGGCGCCAGGCCGCGCGCGGCATCCATCGCCGTCAGCGTGGCCACCAGCCCGGAGCTCTGTTGCGGCGAGAGCGTATTGACCGGTGGGGCCATCAGTTTTTCTGCCGCGAGCGTCGCGGTGGCGGCCATCATCGATGTCGCTGCGGCGACGGCGGTGGTGGCGGTTAGCAGGCGTGTACGCAGGATCATTTCGTCCTCCCAATTTCGATCATTCCAGCTGGCATCGAATGATGTCGCCGATTCCGCGTGGCGGATGAATCACGCTAGAGCGGGGAAGGGCGGGAGGTTCTGTCTTATATCAACAAGTTAGCAACAAGTCAGCGTTTCGCTTCGGCGGTCAGCTGCACCGTGAACAGGTCGTACGGGTAGGTGAACACCCAGTCGGCGTAGCGGGTCTTCTTTGCCAGGCCGGCGTCGTCGTCGTCGAAGCGGTCCTGTTTGACGGGGCGCTGCGTGGAGGCCGAGCGGATGCCGACAATGCGGCCCTGCTGCCGCACCAGCACCCAATCCGGCTTGCCGGTGACGGGGTCGTTGTACAGGCGGCGCAGATGGCGCTTGGCGGCGGGGAAGCGCGGGTCTCTCAGCAGTTCGTCCAGCGTCAGCGGATACTGGCCGGCGCCATTGGCCTTGGTGTAGCTTTCCAGCGCCTGGCGGAACTCGTGGCCGATGAACAGCAGCTCGCGCTCCTTGTCGCGCCGCACGGCGGTGGCGTACAAGCCGGCGGCGATGGTCAGGCCGACGCCCATGAAGGCCACCAGCATCAGCGTCCACAGGTAGGCGAAGCCGCGCTGCCGCCTAGAGCTGTTCGAACGGGATGCCATCGCGGGTCTTTCCTTTGGCGCCGCTGCGGATGTCGGCCACGCCGGGCTTCTCGGCGTCGGCGGAGGGCAGCAGCTGCCAGGTGGTCGCCGATTCCGTCACCGGGTCCAGTGGCACCTTGCGGAAGTAGCGCTGTGCCACCAGGTCCGCCAGCGCCGCCGGGTACTCGCCCTTGTCGGCGTAGTATTTGTCGATGCCGCTGCGGAGCACTTGCAGGTTCTCCCGCAGCGCGACTTCCTTCGATTTGTCGACCGAGCTGAAATAGCGCGGCAGAGCGATGGTGAGCAGCAGCGAGATAATCGCCAGCACCACCAGCAGTTCGACCAGCGTGAATCCCTTGTTGTGCTTCATGGCGTCACCATTGTTTGAGGGGGATGCCGTTCAACCCCAGTATTCCGGAGCGGGAGCTGACATCGAATACGTCTTCGCCCTCGGATGGATTGTCCGGCGGCGAGGCATAGGAGCGCACGGCCCAGCCACCGCCGGCGGCGCTGCTGGCGAAGCCGTTGCTGCTGCCGCCACCATCGTTTGGCGCGAACGGGTCGCGTGGAATGCGGCGCAGGAAGTACATATTCTGCTTGCGCGCGCTGCGCTGGTCCGGCACGCCGGCGACGAGGTCTTCCAGTTTTTTCGGATAACCGGAATCGCCCATCGACAGTTTGATGTGACCGTTGTCGGCGGCGCGCTTGTAGGCGTCGATGGCTTCGCGGATTTCGATCAGCGCGGTGCGCAGCTGGTGCTCTTTTTCGCGCTGCAGCGCCACCTGCGCCATCGGCGCCGCCACCATCGCCAGCGTGGCGAGGATGGATAGCGTGATCATCAACTCGATGAAGGTGAAGCCGCCTTGGGCCTTGCGCAGCATGGTTACTGGCCTTTCTTCGGTGGCGTGTAAGGCTGTGGGTTGATCGGTTCAGGCTTGGCAGGTGGCGCGGACGGCGTGCCGCCGCCGGTCATGCCCGAGCCGCCGGTCATCCCCGAGCTGCCATCCATCGCCGGCGCCGCGGGCGCCAGGGCCGGCGCGGTGTCGCGTGGCGTGGGCGCCATGTCGGCCGCCGTGTCGGGCACCGCCGCCAGCGTCGTGCCGATCTGGCTGCGGCCGCCGATGTCGGTCTCGGTGCCGGAGTTGAACTCCGCCGCCGACAGTTCCGGCCTGCGGATCGAACGCAGCACGCGCGGCGTGATCGACAGCACGATCTCGCTGCGGGTCGAATCGTCCTTCTGGTTGCCGAACAGGCGGTTCAGCATCGGCAGGTCGCCCACGCCGGGTATCTTGTTGGCGGTGGTGCGGTCCTCGTCGCTGATCAGGCCCGCCAGAACCTGGGTCTCTCCGTCCTTCAGCCGCAGCACGGTGGCCGCGCTGCGCGTGCCGATCTGGTAAGCCTTGGTGCCGGATTTGCTTTCGATTTCCTTGACTACGCTGCTGACCTCCAGGTTGATCTTGATCGCCACTTCGTCGTCCAGGTAGACGTTGGGCTCCACGTCCAGCTTCAGGCCCACGTCCACGTAGTTCACGCTGTCCGAGCTGACGCCGTTGTTGGTGGTGACGGTGATCACCGGCACACGGTCTCCGATCAGCACCTTGGCCTTGTCCTTGTTGCGCACGCGGATGCGCGGATTGGCGAGGATATTGCTGTCGGTGTCGTTCTTGTTGGCGTTGATGGTGACTTTGCCTAGACCCAGGCCGATATTGGCGCCGTTGATCTTGCGCAGGTCGCCCACGTTCAGTGTGCCGTACGCGCCGCTGCCCAGCAGGGTCAGGCCGACGCTGTCCGGCCAGCTGACGCCCAGCTCCTGGATGCGCGAGCGCTTCACTTCCAGCACCTCCACCTCCAGCATCACCTCGGGGTCGGCCACGTCCTGCACGGCGATGATGCGTTCAGCCATGCGTATCATCTCCGGCGTGTCGCGCATGATGATGGTGCCGATGCGTTCATCGGTGACGATGTCGCGCGCCTTCAGCAGCGTCTTGAGCGAGAACGCCACCGTCTTCACGTCGGAGTTCGCCAGGAAGAAGCTGCGCACCAGCAGCTGCTGGTAGTCCTTCTGCTTCTGCGGGTTGTTCGGGTAGATGGTGATGGAGCGGTCGCCGGTGATGCTTTGCTCCAGCTGGTTGGCGCTCAACAGCATGCCAATGGCTTCTTCGATGCTGGTGTCGCGCACCGAGATGGTGGCGCGCAGGTTGGGATCGACGTCGCGGTCGAAGACGAAGTTCAGGCCCGATACCTTGCTGATGAAATCGAACACGGCGCGCATGGGCGCGTCGCGGAACTCCAGCGTTACCGGCTTGCGGTAGGCCGCCGCCAGGCGTCCGGCGGCGGGACGCAGGCGGGTCTGGGCGTCGCTGATCTGGGTTTTGAGCCGCAGCAGTTCGCGTTGATTCGGGCGCTCCACCAGCAGTGGGCGCAGCAGCTCCTGCGCCTGCGCCAGGTTCGCTTCGCCGCCGCGCTGGAGCAGCGCGTCGGCCTCGCCCATGACCTTCTGGTGGCGTTGCTCCTGCGCCAGCGCCGCCAGGCCCTGGCGCGCCACCTGGTTGGCCGGATCGATGGCCAGCGCCTGCTCGTACTGCGCGCCGGCTTCGGCGGCCATGCCTTTGAGGCGCAGCGCGTCGGCGCGGCTGTTCATGGCGTTGACCAGTTTGAGTTTGCGGTTCAGCAGTACGATGCGGTACTCGGCGTTGTGCGGATCTTCACGCGATGCCTGTTCCAGCTTGGCCAACCCCAGGTCGACCTGGCCTGCATCCAGCAGGGCATTGCCTTCCTTGAAGGTCTGGTTGCCGGCGCAGGCGGTCAGCAGCAGCGTGACGGCCAGGATGTGCAGGCGGTGTGCGGTGGATTTCAATTGGTGTCCCCTACGACTAAGGTTTGTTTCTGATTGAGCGGCAGGTAGACGAAGTTCATCGTATTGCCGCTGACGCTATCGAGCAGGTAGCTGTCGTTGACCTTTTCGCCGGGACGGGCGACGACGTTCTGGCCATCGATTTGCAGGAAGTAGGCGGTCTTGCCTTCGTCCGTGAAGCGGCCAAGGAACTGGAAGGGCAGGGCTGGCGGCCCGGATGGCGCGCTGGCCTGTTGCGCCACTTGCTGCGCCTGTTCCTGCATGACTTTCTTCGGCGCTTCCGGCGCCCAGCTTTGTTTGGCGAAGACGTTGCCCATTTCGTCGTCGGCGACGCGGGGATGGATTTGCAGGTCGATGCCGTCTGCGCCGGCCGTTGAGACGGAGGTTGCGGCAATGGCGACGGGAGCGGCCACCGGTGCCGCGGGCGTTGCTGGCGCAGGATCGGCTTCGCGCGTGGTGGCGGCTGCGGGGCCGACCACGCCGCCGTCCTGGTCGGGCGCGAACCACGCGGCGATCAGCGTGGCGACGGCGGCGGCGCCGATGACGATTTTTCTCATCGGCGCGTCTCCTGCCGCACCAGCAGCACGAACTGGATGCGGGCTTCGATGTCGCCGGACTCGATCTGGTCGCGCTTGAAGGCGACCGAGTCGAGCGTCAGCGTCGGCAGCGCCTGCAGAGCGCCGATGATGAAGCCCTGCACGCTCGCATAGTCGGATTTGACGGGCAGCGCGATCCGATAGCGCAGGAAGCCTGCCTTGCCGTCCATCTCAGGCTTGTACTCGGCCTTGTTCAGCGCGATGCCGCTTTGCTGCGCTACCCGCACCAGTTCCTTGAGCTGGTCGGGAATCATGTCGTGCGCGGGCAGGTAGGCGTAGAAGGCCGCCACGCCGCTGGCGGCGGTTGGCGCCACCGGATGCGGCAGGGCCGCCGCGCGCGCGGCGGCGTTGAGCTGGCGCGTCAGCGTCGCCTGGCGCTGGTCGAGCTGCGTCGCGTGCCATTGCGCCAGCACGGCCAGCAGCGCGCAGGCGATGCCGGCCACCGCGCCGGGGCCGGTCTGGCGCAACAGGCGGCGCGTTTGCCACGCCAGCCGGGGGACGAGGTTGGGCGCGAGCTTCAGCTTGGGCAGCGCGCCGGATTTCATTGCCGCCATTGGGCCTCCAGCTGAAAGTGGTAGGGCCGCTCGCCGGCGCCCGCCGTCATCTCGTGCTTGACCAGGTACACGGAGCGGAACATCGGCTGCTGGTTGAGGAAGGCCAGGTAGTTGATCATGTCTTGCGCGGTTTCCGCTTCGGCCGCGATTTTCAGCGCGCCGGAGGGGACGGTGGTTTCGGCGCTTTCCTGCGGCGGCTGGCCGTTGAGGTCCAAGGCCAGCAAGGCGATGCGCACGTCGGCCGGCGCGACGATGGATTTGATCAGCCGCGCCACGGGCAGGTTGAGCTGGCGGACGGCTTCGGCGACGGCCTTTACCTGCAAGTCCTGCTCGTGCTGTTGTGCCGGCGCCAGCGCGGGCCGTGTCAGGCGCGTTGGTTGGTCGGCGGCCGACTGGGCGTCCAGCCGCGCTTCCAGCCGGCGTACGGTTTGCAGTTGCGAGATCCAGTTGCCTGCAGCCGGCAGCAGCATCAGCACGCCGATGGCCAGCACGGCCAGGCGCCAGCCGGTGGGCTGCGCGGCGCGCGGCAGGAAGTTCAGGCGCGTCATGCGGCCACCTCCGGCGCGGCTGCCGCCATGGGGTGCTGCGCTACCTGTCCGGCGACGGTGGCGCGCTCGCCGAACGGATTGGGGTTCAGCACGAAGCGCGATGGCAGCGCCTCCGGCACCAGATGCAGCGCGGCGTGCGCTGCTGGCGCCAGGGCCGGCGGCGCGCTCAGGTCCGTCACGGCGACCGTCGCTATGCCTGCCAGTTCCGGTGCGCGCAAGGTCCAGCGCTGCCAGGCTTGCGTCAGTTCGAGACGCCATGCTTCGCTGGCGGGCTGCGACTGGATTGCGACGATGCGGTTGTCGCGCAGCGCCGCCATGGTGATGCGGCCCGGCTCGACCAGCGCCAGCGCGCCGGAAGGCGCATCCGCGTCCTTGCCGTCCTTGCGCGCCCGCCGCCACCCGTGCTGCCGCTGCGTCTCCATCGTGCGCAGTGCGGTGGCCAGCAGTGGTTCGATCACGCGGCACGCATGGCCGCGTTCGGCGGCGGCATCCGTCAGCGCCTGCAGCAGCGTGCTGTCGACGCCGCAGACGAGGCGCGTGTGGCCGTAGGGCGCGTCGTCGCCCACCACGCTCCAGCCGCGCGCGTTGTCGCCGTACAGGGCCGCCAGCTGCGTTTGCAGGAAGCGGGCGGCCGATGGCTCGGACAGCAGGGCGTCGCTCCACGGCGCCAGCGCCAGCTGGCTCCAGCGGCCCGACAGGCTGATGTCCAGCGGCAGCCTGGCGGCCGTGATGGCCGGCTGCTGCAACAGCGCGCGCAACGCATCGATGCTGGCCTGCCAATGGCCGCCCGCGCCCGCGCCGGCAACGGCGATCTGCTGCGCGCTGCCTTCGACCAGCCGCTGGCCGTGGCGCACCACGCACAGCAGCTGCTGCGGCGACAGCAGCACGCGCAGGCGGCGCTGAGTCAGCGGCGCCAGTGCGGCCAATGCGGCAAGACGTTCAGTAAGTGACACGATTAAGCTCCAGTAAAGTCGTTTCTCCCTGCCGCACCAGATCCAGCCCGGCGCTGCGCGCCAGCCGGAAGCCCATGGTGGCGGCTTCCTCCTTCATGCGGCTCACCGGCGCGCGGGTGCAGATCATTTCGCGCATCGCGTCGTTCAGCATCAGCACCTCGGCCACGGCCTTGCGGCCCTTGTAGCCTGTGCCCCGGCAGTGGCCGCAGCCGCTGCCTGCCTTGAAGCGCCAGTCGCGCACGGCGTCGGCGGTCAGGCCGCTGTCGGCCAGGTCTTGCGGATCGGGCGCGATCTCCACCGCGCAGTGCTCGCAGTTGAGGCGCAGCAGGCGCTGGGCCACGATGCCGTTCAGCGCCGCCGCAAAGCTGTACGGGTCCACGCCCATGTGCAGGAAGCGGCCCACTACGTCGAACACATTGTTGGCGTGGACGGTGGTGAATACCAGGTGGCCCGTCAGCGAAGCCTGCACCGCGATCTGCGCGGTCTCGTCGTCGCGGATCTCGCCGATCATGATCTTGTCCGGATCGTGGCGCAGGATGGAGCGCAGCCCGCGCGCGAAGGTCAGGCCCTTCTTTTCGTTGACGGGTATCTGCAGCACGCGCGGCAGCCGGTACTCCACAGGGTCTTCGATGGTGACGATCTTGTCGCGGCCCGTGTTGATCTCGGTGATGGCCGCGTACAGCGTGGTGGTCTTGCCGGAGCCGGTGGGGCCGGTGACGAGCAGCATGCCGTGCGGCTTGGCGGCCAGCCGGCGTATCTGCACGATGGCGTCGTCGTTCAGGCCCAGGCTTTCCAGGCGCAGCGCGGCTGCGGCCTCGGTCAGCGCGCGCCGGTCCAGCAGGCGCAGCACCGCGTCCTCGCCGAAGATGTTGGGCATGATCGAGACGCGGAAGTCGATCTCGCTGCCCTTGACGCGCACCTTGAAGCGGCCGTCCTGCGGCACGCGGCGCTCGGCGATGTCCAGCTCCGCCAGCACCTTGATGCGCGAGATGATCTGCTCCGCCATCTGCAGGCCCTGCACGGTGCCGGCCTGCACCAGCACGCCGTCCACGCGGTACTTGATGACCAGGCTGGCGGCGTCGCATTCCAGGTGGATGTCGCTGGCCTGGAACTTCAGCGCGTCGTAGATGGTCGAGTTGACCAGCTTGACCACAGGGCTGCTGTCTTCGCTGATGCGTATCAGCGAGATGTCCTCGATGGTCTGGTCCAGGTCCGCCAGCTCGCCGTGGCTGCCGTCCTCCATCATGTCCTGCATGGCTTGCTGCACGCTCTCCTGCTGCACCAGGTAGGCGGTCAGGTCGTCGGGATGCGCCAGCGCCACCGTGTAGGCGCAGCCGATCGCGTAGCCGGCCCATTGCAGCGTATCCTCGGCGAAGGGATTGCCGATGACCAGCACCGCCGTGCCGGCGCCGGCGCCGTCGCCGTCGACCTCGCGCAGCAGCACGCAGTCGCGCTGCGCGCAGTCGGTGTAGGAGAGCAGGTCGAAGGCCGGCAGCGCCGCCTGCAGTTTGCTCATCGGCCAGGCCGGATAGCAGAACAGGCTGGCCAGCTGGCGCGTCAGCTCTTCCGGCGTCAGGCCGCTGGCCTCCTGCAGCACCGCCATCGTCGGACGGTTCTGCGCCAGCGCGGCGCTGCGCGCGTCGTGCAGCATCCCGGGGCTGAGCACAGCCGGTTCGCGTGCGTTCATGACAGGCTCCCCGCCAATTCGAAGATCGGCATGTACATCAATACGACAACGCCGCCGATCACTACGCCGATCAGCGTCATCAACACAGGTTCGAGCAGGCGCGAGGCCCAGTCCACCCAGCGGGCGAATTCTTCGTCGTGGAACTTGGCCGAGCGCTCCAGCATGTCGCCCAGGCGGCCGGTGTTCTCGCCGACCTTGAGCAGCGATTGCGCCACCGGCGTGGCCAGCGCGTTCTGTTCCAGCGCGGTGGAAAACGGCAGGCCCTGTTCCACCGCGCGGCGCGTCTGCACCAGCTGCACCTGCTGCTCGGGCAGCAGCATGGCGTTGGTCATCGCCAGCGCCTTCGACAGCGGTATGCCGGCATGCAGCAGCAGCGACAGCGCACGGTAGAAGCGCGCAAGGCGGAACTCGGCGGCCTTGGCCGACAGCACCGGCAGGCGCAGGATGGCCAGCACCAGCCGCTGGCGCATGGCGGCGTTGCCCAGGCCGAGCACCACGCCCAGCACCGCCGCGCCCAGCGCGCCGGCGCACAGCCACGGATGCGCGGCCAGCGTCTGGCCGAACGACAGCAGCATCTGCGAGGCCCACGGAATCTCGCGCCCCGAGCTTTCGTACACCACGCTGAACTTGGGCACCACATAGCCCATCAAAAACAGCGTGACCAGCGTCCCCACCACCAGCAGCATGGTGGGATAGATGGCGGCCGAGACCAGCTTCTTGCGGATGGCGTCGAACTGCAGCTGGTAGCCGACGAAGCGCGCCAGCGCCTCCGGCAGATTGCCCGAGCGCTCGGCCGCGTGCACGGTGGCGACATACAGGTCGGGGAAAACGGCGGGGAAGTCGGCCAGCGTGTCGGAGAAGCTTTTCCCCTGTTGCAGCGAGCGCTGGATGGCGGCCAGCGTGGCGCGCGCGCCGCTGCGGGTTTCCTTGTTCAGCAAGGTGGCGGTGGCTTCGCTCAGGTTCAGGCCCGCCTCGAGCAGGGCCAGCAACTCCTGGCTGAATTGCAGCAGCGGGAAGGGCTGCTTGCTCAGGCGCGTGGGCGCGCCCGCCCCCGCACCGGTGGATTCGGTACTGCCGATGGCCAGCACGCGCCAGCCGTTGCGCGCCGCCTGGCGGATCGCTTCGGCCTCGCTGGCGGCGTCGATCGCTATGGTTTGCGGGCCGGACGGCCCGCCCTGCACTTGGAGATGGAACTGCATTGCATGCGTACTGCCTTAAACATTCGATCAGCCAAAAAAAACGAGGCGGCAACTGGGCTGCCGCCCCCGTAAAAATCAGCCCCGTCGGGTCAGGCGGGGCTGCGTCACCTCACTTACTGGGTGATCAGGCTGACCTTGTCCACCACGAACGAGGTTTGCAGGCTGGAGTCTTCCGTCATCGCGAACGACAGGGTGACGGTCTGGCCTTTGTACGCGCTCAGGTTGAAGGTACGCACCTGATAGCCGCTGGCGGCGTTCACGTTGCTGTACGTAGCCAGGGTGCTCAGCACCGCACCGGAGCTGTTCTTCACCGTGACCACCAGCTTGTCGTAGACGGTAGGGTCGGTTTCAGCGGTGTCGATGTGCAGCGCGAAGGTCAGCGTGGCCGAGCTGGCGGTCGACGGGATGGTCACGGCCTGGGTGATGGTTTCGCTGGCCGTGGTGCCATTGCCGCCCAACCAGGCGAACTTGCTGCCTTCGTAGGCGGTCTGGCCGCTGTAGTTGCCGATCACGCCGGTGGTGCCGCTCCAGCCGGTGGCGCCCGATTCGAAGCCGCCGTTGGTGACGCGCTCGGTGCCGCCGCCGGTGGAGCCGACGGTCAGCGTGGCGTTGCCCGAGGTAGCGGTTTTGACCGGCGACGACGAGTCGCTGACCACGGCGTTGAACACCGCGCCGTTGTCGGCGGTTTGCGCCGTCAGCGAGTAGGTGGCCGAGGTGGCGCCGGAGATGGCGGCGCCGTTACGGTACCACTTGTAGCTGTACGGTGCGGTGCCGCCGGTGGCGCCGACGGTGAACGACGCGGTCGCGCCGGCCGCCACGGTCACGCTGTTCGGCTGGGTCGTGATCGACACGCCGCCCGGCGCCGGCGATTCGTCGACGTCGGCGCCGACGTTGATCGCAGCGTAGGCGCGGGTGACGGCGATGACTTCTTTCGAGCCTGCGCCATACAGTTCCGTCGCCGAGGCCAGCACCTTGCTGCGGGCGTCGGCGTAGTTGGTCGAGGAGGTGAACTTGGTGGTCAGCGCCTTGAACCAGATGCGGAACGCCTTGTCGTTGCCGATGCCGGTCATGGCGGCAGGGCTCTTGACCAGGTATTTCGAGTAGTAGTCGCTCGACGAGCTGGCGTTCGAACCTTGCGACAGGAAGTAGAACATGCGGTTGTTAGGGCCGCTGGAGTAGTGCACGTCGAGGTTCTTGATCGTGCTGCTCCAGGCGTCCGGGCTGCCGCCGTCCTTGCTAGGCTTGTACATCCAGCGCAGCGGCTGGCCGGATTTGCTGATCTCCTTGCCCATCATCCAGTCGTTGCCCGATGCCGGGATCACGTTGCCGGTGCCGCCGTTGCGGGCGTAGGCTTCGACCATCTCGCCGCCGATGTCCGAGTTCGATTCGTTCAAGCCGCCCGATTCGCCGGAGTAGGTCAGGTTGGAGGTGGCGTCGGTGACGCCGTGCGACATCTCGTGGCCGATCACGTCGATCGAACCGAGGCTGTAGAAGCTGGAGCCGTCGCCGATGTACATGCACTTGCAGCCAGGTTCGAAGAAGGCGTTGTCGTACTGGGTGTCGACGTGGGCGGCGATGTAGGTGGCGGTGTTGTTACCGTCCAGCGACTGCCAGCCCAACACGTTTTTCAGCGCGTCGTAGGTGTTCATCAAGCCCCACAGCGCGTTCACCGCGGCGGTCTGGCCGTTGGCGTTGGTGGTGCTGCCGCCGTTGATGTACTGCTTGCCGTCGCCCCAGGTGTTGGTGCTGTTGGTGTAGATGCTGCCGGCGTTCGGGTTGTTGGCCGAGCTGTGGTTGGCGTTGGTGATCGCCATGCCGCCGTAGGTGCCGCCGGTGCCGCGCGTGGAGTCCAGCATTTTGTAGGTGCTGCCCGACTGCGAGGTCTGGATAGGCACGGCGCCGTTGTACTGGCTGTTGCCGGTGCCGACCACGGTCTGCAGCGCTTTCCACTGGGCGATCACGGCGCCGGTCTTGGCGTTGACCATGGTGTCGAAGTAGACCAGCTTGCCATTGTCGGCCATGCGGGTTTGCACGAAGTAGGCCAGCTCGTAGTGGTCGACCACTTCCTCCAGGTCCAGGGCGTTGAGCGCCGATTCGGACTTCTTCAGGGCCGAGGCCACGCGCACCGATTTCATCACCGGATAGATCAGCAGCTCGGCTTTCGGTTCCCAGCGGTGGGTGCCGTTCGGCGCCACGGTCTTGACCACCTGCGCGATGGCGTCGGTGGTGCTCAGCGTAGGGGTCCAGTCGGCCGGGGCGACGGTGGCGGAGCGGCCGCCGCCCGATGCGGCGGCGCCGGCATCGAGCTTGGCGCGGCGGTCCGACACCGATTCGCTGATGATGTCGCCGGCGTCGTTGGTGACGACCACCGATTCCGAACCGAACACGCGCAAGCCTTTGAACGTGTGGTTGGCGCGGGTGATCTTCTCGCCGACCACGCCAGGGTGCTGGCTGGCGATGCGGAAGCTGTGGTCTGCGCTCAGGCCGCGCTGGTTGTCCAGTGCGGCGAGTTTGGCCACCAGCCCGGCGCTCTCTTGTGGAGAGGCCTGGGCCACCGGTGCGGACATGAGCTGTGCCGCCGCTTGGGCTGCGTTGGACGCCATCATCGGCAGTGCGGCGACGATGGAAGCAGCAAGTAGGGTCTTACGTAAAGTCATCTCTTCTCCATGGGGTCTGTGTGTGTTTTCGCTTGGTGCAGCCTTGGCCGGGATAGTGGCCAACCCGGCGTTCCCAGCGCCGTGCCGGCGGTGGCCGGACAGCGTTTTTTTTGAGGCAAAACGGCGAGTAGGGGCGACACTATTCCTGTCGAGATCACGAAGTCAAAAAACTTGGAAAATTAGTCACAGAATAAAAAAATGTCCGAAATTAGACAATTCCACGAGGCACCGAACGATGCGGAAGGGGAGCAAAAACCGCCGTGCATACCAGATGCGCGCGGCTACAACGCGCACGATAGACGGGGTTTGTCTTATATCAACAACGAAGTAGATGCTGAGCTCTATTTTCGGTGGCTTCACAACACTATGCCCAAAAATTCAGCAAATCGTGGTTGCAGAGTTCTAATATTGCGAATTAAACTAGTTGACGCCAGCACAAATAACGTTCGTGACTGGCATATAAAAAGCGCAGGGCACGACCCTTGGTAACAAGCGCAACGGGAACCACAGGAAGAAGAAAATGACCGCATACCCAACGCACAACGTCAGTTCCGCCCGCGCACTGCGCGCCGCTCACACCACGGCGCCGCCCCCGCTTTAGCCTAGCCTCCATTTAACATCGCTTGCCGCGTCCTGTCTGCCGCCGCACCCCATCCGGGACGACGGCCGGGGATTGCGTCGCCGCGCCGCCGCCGACCACGGTGTGCAGTCCGGCCCAGCGCCTGCTATCTGTTTTGTTTTTGTCCGCCGGCGCGCGGACAGGGGAGCTTGTATGCTGTCGATTGCTACCAAAGTAGAACGCATCGTCATGGAGTCGTCCTTTCTCACCGAAGGGTTGCGGCGCAATCTGATCAACCTGTCGGAACTGGCGCGCCAGCTGCAGCCGCAGCTTGAAAGCGATATGTGGAAGCCGGTCGGGCAGGCGGCGGTGGTGATGGCGCTGCGCCGCGTGGCCGAGCGCCTGCCGGAGGCGAGCCGCCACGAGATGGCGCTGGCGCAGAAGACCGGCGAGCTGACCACGCGCACCGAACTGACCGAGTACACCTACCGCTATTCGGACAGCATCAACGAATGCCACCGCCAGCTGCTGTCCAAGGCCGAGCCGATGCGCGGCGCCTTCGTCACCGTCACGCGCGGCGTCAATGAGGTGATGGTGATCTGCAGCCGGGTGCTGACGGGGATGGTGGAGGAGGTGTTCGCCAACGAGCGGCTGCTGGCGCGGCAGGACAACCTGAACGCGGTGACGCTGCACCTGAATCCGGACACCAGCCGCACGCCCGGCATCTATCATGCAATCCTCAAGCAGCTGGCGTGGGACAAGATCAACCTGGTCAACATGATCTGCACCTACACCGAGCTGACCATCCTGCTGGAGCAGAACCAGACCGGCGCGGCGTTCACGGTTCTTTCGAAGATCGTGACGCAGTAAGGGCTCAGGCCATCCAGAAGAAGACGGCGGTCATGCGCTTGTCGTCACGGTCGCAGCCGAAGTAGCCGCTGGCCGAGTGCACCATGTTGGCGCGGTACAGCAGCATGCGGTTGAAGCGGTTGTCGACGTGGTGTTCTTCGTGCCAGGCCTGGGGCGGCAGGCTGGTGACGCCCAGCGCCTCGCGCAGGTTGGCGTGCGGCGGGCTGCAGTAGTTGCCGCCCAGCGTGCCGTCCGGATAGCGCAGGCGGTAGAACGAGGTGCCGGCTTCCGGCAGCGGCTCGGGCGACAGGTAGATCACCGCCGCGTAGCGGCACAGCTTGAGCGAATCGGTATGCGGACGCGGGCCGGACTCGATGCCGCCCACCAGCTGCACGTAGTTGTGATTGAGCGTGCTGCCCGTCGGCGTGGCTTCCTGCCACAGCTTCTTCGCGCCGGTGACTTTCTTGACCCAGGCTTCCACCTGCGCCAGTTCGTCCGGCAGCAGCGCGCCCTTGCTGCGCATGCCGGGCCATGGTTCCGGGCGGTGCGGCGCGCCGAGCTCCCAGTCCTCGCGGGCGAAGCAGCGTTTGGCCACTTCCTCCGCGTTCGGCAGGATGTTGTCCATGACCCAGTAATCGCGCCCCAGCTGCGGTTTGCGATAGGTGAGCGTGGGGCGCGCCATGCTTACTTGGCGAGTTGCCCGCGCACGCGGGCGATGGCCTTGCGCACCTGGTTGGGCGCGGTGCCGCCGACGTGGTCGCGCGCGGCGACCGAGCCTTCCAGCGTCAGCACGGCGAACACGTCCTGCTCGATCAGCGTCGAGTAGGCGCGCAGCTGGTCCAGCGACATCTCGGCCAGGTCGATCTTCAGGTCGTCGCAGGCGCGCACGGCGTGGGCCACGGCTTCGTGGGCGTCGCGGAACGGCAGGCCTTTCTTGACCAGGTAGTCGGCCAGGTCGGTGGCGGTGGCGTAGCCCTGCAGCGCGGCGGCGCGCATCGCTTCCGGCTTGACGCTGATGCCGCCGGCCATGTCGGCGAAGATGCGCAGCGTGTCGACCACGGTGTCGACGGTGTCGAACAGCGGTTCCTTGTCTTCCTGGTTGTCCTTGTTGTAGGCCAGCGGCTGGCCTTTCATCAGGGTCAGCAGGCCCATCAGGTGGCCGTACACGCGGCCGGTCTTGCCGCGCGCCAGTTCCGGCACGTCCGGGTTTTTCTTTTGCGGCATGATCGACGAGCCGGTGCAGAAGCGGTCGGCGATGTCGATGAAGCCCACGCGTGGGCTCATCCAGATCACCAGTTCTTCCGACATGCGCGAGACGTGGGTCATGATCAGCGAGGCGGCGGCGGTGAACTCGATGGCGAAGTCGCGGTCGGACACGGCGTCCAGCGAGTTGTGGCAAACGTCGTCGAAGTCCAGCGTCCTGGCGACGCGTTCGCGGTCGATCGGGAAGGTGGTGCCGGCCAGCGCGGCGGCGCCCAGCGGCAGGCGGTTGACGCGCTTGCGGCAGTCGGCCATGCGCTCGGCGTCGCGGCCGAACATTTCGACGTAGGCCAGCATGTGGTGGCCGAAGGTGATCGGCTGCGCCACCTGCATGTGGGTGAAGCCGGGCATGATGGTGTCGGCGTTCTTCTCGGCCAGGTCGGTCAGGGCGCCGCGCAGGGCGCCCAGCAGCTCGACCACGTCGTCGATGGCGGCGCGCACGTAGAGGCGGATGTCGGTGGCCACCTGGTCGTTGCGGGAGCGGCCGGTGTGCAGGCGCTTGCCGGCGTCGCCCACCAGTTCGGTCAGGCGTTTTTCGATATTCAGGTGCACGTCTTCCAGGTCCAGCAGCCATTCGAACTGGCCGGCTTCGATCTCGGACGAGATCTGCGCCATGCCGCGTTCGATCTCGGCGCGGTCGGCGGCGCTGATGATGCCCTGCGCGGCCAGCATTTCGGCGTGGGCCAGCGAGCCCTGGATGTCGGCCTTGGCCAGGCGCTTGTCGAAGAAGACGGAGGCGGTGTAGCGTTTGACCAGGTCCGAGACGGGTTCGTTAAAACGGGCCGACCAGGCTTCGCTTTTTTTGGAAAGTTGTGCAGTCATAGTGGGGAAGGCTTGTGCGTGTGATTGATGTCGACAACGATTATAAACCGCAAGCTGCTCAAAAATATGTCAACATTGGCTTTTTGATTATCGAAATCATGACGACTCTGCACATCGGCACCAACAAGGCGGATCTGGACGTGCCGCTGATTCATCAATTTATCAGCGAGCAGTCGACATGGGCGATCGGCATGCCGCTGGCGGTGCTGGAGCGGGCGATCGAGCATTCGCTGTGTTTCGGCGCGTATCTGGAGGGGCGGCAGATCGGTTTTGCGCGCGTGGTGACGGACTGCGCCACCTTCGCCAACCTGCTCGACGTGTTCGTGCTGCCGGAGTTTCGCGGCCGGGGCTTCAGCAAGCAGCTGATGGAGGCGGTGCTGGGCCACCCGGATTTGCAAGGCCTGCGCCGCTTCACGCTGGCGACCGGCGACGCCCACGGCCTGTACGAGAAATTCGGCTTCACGCCGCCGTCGCGGCCGGCGACGCTGATGGAGCGCTACTTCCCCAACATCTACAGCAACTAGGCTGGTGTCCAGGCTGGGGTCACAGGCTGGGGTCAAGTCTGACATTTGCAGGCTGGGGTCAAGTCTGACATTTGGACACAGGCTCAACTGTAATGCGGGCTACAGTCGAGTTCGTGTCCAAATGTCAGACTTGACCCCAATGTTTTATTGCCAGTTCATCAGGCAGGGCGGCACCAGCAGGGCCAGCGCCAGCACCGCGTAGATCAGCTGCAGCGGCACCATCCACTTGGCCCAGGTGATCCACGGGATGCGCGCCAGCGCGAGCACGCCGACGGTGATGCCCGACGTTGGGATCATCGGCGTGGTGAACTCGCCGAACTGGAAGGCCAGGATCGCGGTCTGGCGCGTCACGCCCACCAGGTCCGCCAGCGGCGCCATGATCGGCATGGTCAGCGCCGCCTGGCCGCTGCCGGAGTGGATGAAAAAGTTGATCACGGTCTGGATGCCGAACATCTTCCACGCCGCGAACACGGGGCTCGACGACTGCACCAACGGCATCAGCGCGTGCAGCATGGTGTCGATGATGTGGGCGTCGCGCGCCAGGATCATGGTGCCGCGCGCCAGCGCGATCACCAGCGCCGTGCCCACCAGGTCGCGCGCGCCCTGGATGAAGGCTTCGACGATCTGCGTCGAATCGAGCTTGCCCACCAGGCCGATGACGATGCCCATGGTCAGGAACAACGCGGCGATTTCGTCGATGTACCAGTCGTAGCCGACCACGCCGCCCACCATGATCGCCAGCGAACCGACGAAGATCGCCAGCACCAGCTTGTGGTTGTTCGTCATGCCGTGGAACTCGCCCAGGCCGTGCGGCTGCTCGCGGCGCTTTTCCAGGTCCAGCGCGTAGGTCGGGCTCAGCTCCGGCGTCTTCTTCACGCGCGCGGCGTACCACATCAGGAACGCGATGGTGATGGCGGTGGCGATGAACCACACGATCAGCCGGTAGGCCCAGCCGGAAAACACCGGAACGCCGGCGATGCCCTGGGCGATGCCGACGTTGAAGGGGTTCAGGAACGCGGCCGAAAAACCAACCTGCGAACCCAGGAAGGGGATCGATACGCCGGTGACGGTGTCGTAGCCCAGGGCCAGCGCCAGCGGCACGAAAATCAATATAAACGGTATGGCTTCCTCATTCATGCCGAAGGTGGCGCCGCCGATCGAGAACATGGTGACGAACACCGGTATCAGCGCCTTCTGGATGAACACCGAGCTCTCGTGCGCGCGCGCCAGCGACTTGATCATCGCGTCCACCGCTTCGGTCTTCTGCAGCACGGAGAAGGCGCCGCCGACGATCAGCACGAAGCCGATGATCAGCGCGGCGTCGACGAAGCCCTTGATCGGCGCCTTCATCAGCGCCGTCACGCCCTGCGGCGCGCTGGCGATGTAGTGGAAGCTGGACGGATCGATCAGCTGCTTGCCGTTGACCAGATGGGTGTCGTATTTGCCGCCGGGGACCAGCCAGGTGGCCGCCGCGATCAATGCCAGGATGATGAACAGCAGGACGAAGGTGTGCGGCAGCTTGAATTTTTTAGTGGTCATGGGAGTCGATGTCATTGGCTCAGCAGATCGCCGGCGCGGTAGGCCTGGGCGCCGGCGACTTTGCCGACGTTCATGCCACGGATGACGTGGCGGTGCGCGCTGCGGGCGAAGAACACGCCGGCCACGCCGGCGCGTATCGTCGTGGTCTCGCCGCTGACCGGATCGATCAGGTCGGCCACGGCGTCGCCCGGCGCCACGTGCGCGCCCAGCTCGCGGGTGTAGACCAGGATGCCGGCGTGCGGCGCGTACAGCGGCTCGACGCCTTCCAGCGGCGTGGCCGCGCACAGCGGCGCGGGCAGCACGGCGGCCGCCGCCGCGGCCGCGGCGTCTTCCGCCTGCAGCACGCCGTTCAGCGTCAGGAACTGGATCAGGCCCGCGGCGTCGCGCTCGGCCAGCGCGTAGCTCACTTCCATTTCGCCGCGCAGCTCGATGGTGGTCGACAGGCAGGCGGCGGGGATCGGATAGCGGCCTTCGAAGTGCTGGTCCAGGTCCCACCACAGGCGGCTGCAGGCTTCGTCGAACGGTTCGCCGCCGGCCTGGTAGGCCAGCAGCAGCGCGTGTGCGCCCATGATGGCCGACAGCGGCGCGATGCCTTCGGCCAGCGGCGTGCCGGCGTAGATGTGCAGCACGGCCTCGTTGTCGCAGTGCAGATCGAGCACGATGTCGGCGTCGACCGCCAGCGTCATCAAGGTTTTCTTCAGCGTGTCGGCGTCGGTGGACGGCTGCCAGGCGGCGATCGAGGCGCGCGCGTGTTCGCGGATCAGGCGCACGTTGGCGTCGGCATCCTGCCCCAGCAGGCCGGCCAGCGATTTTTTCAGGTCGTCCGCCACGTGCTTGTACGAGCGGTTGAAGTTGATGCCGGTGGTGAGGTCGAAGCGGCCGAAGGCGGCGCCGTGGATGGCCTGCGCCAGGCCGATCGGGTTCGCGGCCGGCACCAGTATCACTTCGCCGGCGATGCGGCCGGCCGCTTCCAGCGCCGTCAGCGTCTTGCGCAGATACTGCGCCACCAGCATGCCGGGCACTTCGTCGGCGTGCAGCGAGGCCTGGATGTAGACCTTCTTGCCGGCGCCCGGGGCGCCGAAGTGGAGGCTGGTCAGTTCGAAGGCGGCGTTGCTGTGCGGGCCGGAGAGGGGATGTTTGTGTACTTGCATGGCGGGGCGGACTTTTTCGACAAAGATTGAGTATGTAGCACTATTTTCACAAAGTAAATCGCTGGGCGGCGAAAGGGGGGCCGGTTTCTTGAGTTTTGGCGGCGATGTGCGTACAGTTAGTTTAATAGAATTATTTAGAATTGTTTACATAACCGCCAGAGAGAAAATTATGGGTGTAGTACACAGCATGCGGGTAACGACGATGACACAGTCGGTGCGACTGGCCTTGAGCGCGGGCGCGGTGACGGGTTTGCTGGCGCTGATCCAGCCGGCAGTGGCGCAGGACGCGCCGGCCACCACCAGCGCCGCGCCGATTCCCAAGGTGGAGATCACCGGCTCGGCGATCCGCCGCATCGAATCGGAAACCGCATTGCCGGTACAGGTCATCACCCGCGAAGAGATCGAGAAGGCCGGCGTCACCACCGCCTCGGAGCTGATGGCGCGCGTGTCGGCCAACGTCGGCGGCCTGACCGACGGCGCCAGCATCACCGACGGCCATGATCAGCGCGGCTTCAACAGCGCCAACCTGCGCGGCATCGGCACCTCGTCCACGCTGGTGCTGCTCAACGGCCGCCGCATGGCCAACTTCGCCTCGCCCGGCGACGACACCGGCGTCGACTTGAACAACATCCCGGCCGCCGCCATCCAGCGCGTCGAGGTGCTGCTGGACGGCGCCTCGGCGCTGTACGGCACCGACGCCATCGGCGGCGTGATCAACTTCATCACGCGCAAGGACTTCCAGGGCGTGGAGCTGAACGCCTACGGCAGCAAGACCAAGGAGGGCGGCGCCGGCAAGCGCACCGCCACCCTCACCGCAGGCACCGGCGACGTCGCCAAGGATGGCTACAACGTGTTCGCGGTGGTGGACGTGCAGCGCACCGACGCGCTGAGCACCTCGCAGCGCAAGTTCATCGGCAACCTGCAGATCCCCGAGCGCCTGCCGCACCTGCTGTCGGGCTATACGTCGCCGGCCAATATCCGCCTGACCGGCGCCCAGCGCGACTACCTGCAGGAGCAGGGCTTCACCATCAACGGCAAGCCGATCACCAACCGCACCATCAACCCGTCAATTCCGGGCTGCTCGGCGCCGGCAAATCTGTACCTGCCGGCCGGTATCGGCGGTGTCGATGCCTGCACCTACAACTACATGGGCGACACCGAGCTGTATCCGAAGTCGGACAAGGTCAACCTGCTCAGCCGCGGGGTGCTGCAGCTGAACGCCAACAACCAGCTGTTCGCCGAGGTGGCGCTGAGCCGCTCCAAGACCACCTACGTGGCGTCGTCGGCGCGCGTGGCCGCGCCGGTCAACTACAAGCGCATTCCGGCGCTGGCCAAGTACGACCTGACCTCCGATGAGGCCAGCGCCGACGACGACGTGGTCGGCGATGTCGAGCTGCGCATCCGCCTCAACGACGCCGGCCGCCGCACCAGCGAATTGACCAGCGAAAGCCAGCGCTTCGTCGTGGGCCTGACCGGCAGCGTCAACGGCTTCGATTACGACGTCGCCTTGAACCACAGCGTCAACACCATCAAGGACAAGGACACCCACGGCTATCTGCTGTATGACAAGCTGGTGCAGGGCATCTACGACGGCGTGATCAATCCCTTCGGCCCGTCCGACGCGGCCGGCCGCGCGCTGCTCGATTCGATCCAGGTCAACGACGACGTGCGCCATGCGCGCGGCGTGATGGATTCGATCGACTTCAAGGTATCGCACGCGGTCGGCACGCTGGCCGGCGGCGAGGCCGCGCTGGCGGTGGGCG
This sequence comes from Duganella sp. HH101, assembly GCF_001758795.1. Lineage (NCBI taxonomy): Bacteria > Pseudomonadati > Pseudomonadota > Betaproteobacteria > Burkholderiales > Oxalobacteraceae > Duganella > Duganella sp. HH101. The sequence continues at coordinate 54,907 of NZ_LRON01000023.1, forward strand.
GCGAGGTGCGCCACGAGCGCACCGACTTCACGCCGTCGGCGCTGCTGCTGAGCGATAACATCAACAACGATTCCGCGCCCGACGGCGGCCGCCCGACCAGCGACAAGCGCACCGTGCAGGCGGTGTACGGCGAGCTGCTGCTGCCGTTCACCAAGGAGTGGGAGGCGCAGCTGTCGGCGCGCTACGATCACTACCAGGTGATCGGCGGCGCCGCCAGCCCGAAAGTGGGCGTCACCTACATGCCGGCCAAGACCATGCTGTTCCGCGCCTCGGCCGGCCGCGGCTTCCGCGCGCCGTCGATGTCGGACATGTACCGACCGACGGTGGTCAACAGTACCGCCACGCTGCCCGATCCGGCCTACTGCGCGACGGTGGACAACAACTACGCCGACTGTGCCGACAACTGGGAAACCCACCGCTATTCGAACGCCAACCTGAAGCCAGAGCATAGCCGCCAATACTCGGTGGGCATGGTGATCGAGCCGACCAAGCAGGCCTCGATGACGCTGGACTACTGGAACATCAAGCGCACGGACCTGATCGCCGAGATCGGCGACGACATCGTGCTGGGCAACCTGGCCAAGTACGGCAACCTGGTGCACCGCAAGGCCAACGGCTTGATCGACTACATCGAGCTGCACAAGGAAAACCGCGGCGCCCAGCAGGCCACGGGCCTGGACCTGACGCTGGACTTCAAGGGCGTCAAGACCTGGGCTGGCAACTTCGGCGGCCACCTGTCGGGCACCTATGTGCTCGATTCGAAGATCCAGAACGCGGTGGGCGATCCCTATGTCAGCAACCTGGGACGCTTCGTCACCGACGGCGTGGTGCCGCGCTGGCGCCACACCGTCACCTTCGACTGGGACCGTGGCCCGTACTCGGCCAGCCTGTCGAACACCTATTCGACCGGCTATGAAGACCAGAACTCGGCGATCAACACCGACGACGGCACGGTGGTGGCGGCCAACCGCGTGAAGGCGTATTCGCTGTGGGACCTGTCGGGCGCCTGGCAGGTCAGCAAGGCGTTCAAGCTGCGCGCCGGGCTGCAGAACCTGTTCAACACCGCACCGCCGTACTCGAACCAGGCCGCGTTCTTCATCTCCGGCTATGATCCGACCTACACCGATCCGCGCGGCCGCCGTTTCTACGCCAGCGCCAATTACGCCTTCAAGTAATGTAACGTAATGATGCTTTAAGCCGTATTCAGTAATAGATTGGTATCATCTGCATTATCGACGGCGCCGGGCGAGAGCCCTGGCGCCGGTTTTCATCGGAAGGGCAACATGAAATTAACAGGTTTTACGCTGCGGCGTCTCGTCATGCTATGGCTGCTGGTATTCGTCGGCGGCGGCGTGTGTGCGGCGCAGGTGGCGGTTTCCACGCCGGCCGGCAAGACGCCGCAGGTGCTGGTCAAGTCCAGCAAGCCGGCCAAGGCGGTGCCGCCGCCCAAGCCCGTGCTGGCGCCGCCGGCGGGCAACCTGGTCATCATCGGCGGCGGTCTGCGCGCCGACAACGCCGAAGTCTGGCAGCGCATCGTGACACTGGCCGGCGGCAAGGGCGCGCGCATCGGCGTGTTCGGCTCGGCCTCGATCAATCCCGAGAAATCGGCCCAGAACACGGTCAACAAGCTCAATCAGTATGGCGCGCAGGCCTTCTTCATTCCGCTGGGCGTGACGCTGCCCAATAGCGACTACCGCAAGGCGGCCGAGGATCCGGAGGTGGTGGCGGCCATCCATTCGGCCACCGGCATCTACTTCACTGGCGGCGACCAGGCCCGCATCACCAAGGCGCTGGTGCGCCCGGACGGCAAGCACACGGCGGCGCTGGATGCGGTGTGGGACGTGTACCGCGACGGCGGCGTCGTGGCGGGCAGCAGCGCCGGCGCGGCCATCATGAGCACCACCATGTTCTACGACGCCAAGCCGACGCTGGACATGCTCAAGCAAGGCGTCAACGACGGCCACGAGATCGCCCCGGGCCTGGGCTTCATCGGCGACGACGTGTTCGTCGACCAGCACCTGCTGGTGCGCGGCCGCTTTGCGCGCATGATCCCGGTGATGCTGAAGAAGGGCTACCAGATCGGCCTGGGCATCGACGAGAACAGCGCCATGGTGGTCAACGCCAAGCGCGATGTGGAGATCATCGGTTACAGCGGCGCGCTGTTGCTGGACCTGTCGGCGGCGATCACCGACCGCGGCATCAAGGGCTTCAACATCAGCAACGCCACCATCAGCTATCTGGACCGGGGCGACAAGTTCAATCTGGTGACGCGCGAGTTCACGCCGTCGGCGGACAAGGCGGACAACAAGCTCGATCCCAACCAGCCCGACACCCGCGAGCCGGTGTTCACCAACGACATCCTGGGGAACAACGCGGTGCTGGATTTGATGGTCAACCTGATCGACAACGCGCAGCAGGAAGCCATCGGCATCGCCTTCGGCAATCCGCGCGACGCCTATCCGGACCTGGGCTTCGAGTTCCGCTTCAGTAAAACCATCAACAGCGTCGGCTACAGCTCGACCGAGGTGGAGGCCTATTCGGTGCTCAAGCTGCGCATGGATATCCGCCCGATACAACTGCAGCAGCCGTTGTACCGCTACCGCTAGCGGCGGCGCGAAATCGGGTATATTGGATGGGATGGTGCCTCGGGCGCCATCCCATTTTTCATTGCGGGAGCGATTATGCGGATGTCAATCTTGAAGCACTGCCTGCAGGCGGCGCTGATGCTGGCGGTGCCGCTGGGCGGGGCGCTGGCGGCGCCGGGCGCCTCGCCCGCGCCCGCGCCAAAGGGCTCGCTGGTCATTATCGGTGGCAATCTGCGGGCCGACAACGCCGATGTCTGGCAGCGCATCGTGCTGCTGGCGGGCGGGCCGGGGGCGCGGGTGGCGGTGCTGCCGTCGGCTGCCGCCGATCCGGCGCCGGTGGGGGAGGCCATCGTCGGCTATCTCAAACAGTACGGCGCGGACGCCTTCCTGGTGCCGCTGGCCGTCAAGCTGGCCGACAGCGATTTCCGCAAGGTGGCCGACGATCCCGAACTGGCGGCGGCGGTGCGCGGCGCCGGCGGCGTGTTCTTCGTCGGCGGCGACCAGGCGCGCATCACGCAGGCGCTGGTGCGCGAGGATGGCAGCCGCAGCGCGGTGTTGGACGCGGTGTGGGATTTGTACCGTAACGGCGGCGTGGTGGCGGGCAGCAGCGCCGGCGCGGCCATCATGAGCAGCACCATGTTCTATGCGCCCAACACCGTGTTCGCCACCCTGCGCGGCGGCGTCACCGAGGGCAGGGAGATCGCCCCGGGGCTGGGCTTCATCGGCGACGACGTGTTCGTCGACCAGCACCTGCTGGTGCGCGGCCGTTTTGCGCGCATGATACCGGCCATGCTCAAGAAGGGCTACAAGTTCGGGCTGGGCATCGATGAGAACACTGCGATGGTGGTCGATAGCCGGCGCAGGGTGGAGATCGTCGGCCACAAGGGGGCGCTGCTGATCGACTTGTCGCGAGCGACTACCGATCCGGCCAGCGGCGGCTTCAATGTCTCCAATGCGGTGATCAGCTATCTGGACCGGGGCGACAAGTACGACCTGGGCACGCATACCTTCACGCCGTCGGAGGCCAAGGCGTCCGGCAAGTTGAAGGCGCATGCGGCGGTGCTGCGCGATCCGGTGTTTTCGGCCGACATCCTGGGCAAGAACGCGGTGGTGGAGCTGATGGAGAATTTGATGAACAACCGCCGCAGCGAGGCGATCGGCATCGCCACCAGTGGCCGCAACACGGCGCTGCCGGAGCTGGGCTTCCAGTTCACTTTTTCCAAGACGCGCGACAGTGTGGGCTACGCGTCGGCCGCGCCGCAAAGCTATTCGATACTGAACATGCGGCTCGATATCCGGCCGCTCGATATCGGCCAGTCGCTGACGCAGAAAAACTAGGTTCGCCGCCCGGGGAGTTGGGCACTCCTTTTAGCCACAGAGTCTAATTCGGTCGAAACCGCGCCAATTCAGTCTAATGACGTCTAGAATCGACGGGGCGGCGAATTCTTTAGACTGAAATCGACTGGATGCCCAATTCGTTAGACTGAAATCGACTCTGCAAAGCAAGCTCGGGACCGAATTAGACTCTCCGTCAAGACGGTTTAGACTAATCCAGATGCATCAACTTCTTTGATTGCGCGCCTTCGCTGTTGTTCGGTAAAGCGCGTCCTGCAACCGTCGGCACGGACCCAGTAGTCGTCGCCAGGAAAGCGTAGCCAGATAAAGCGCCAGGCATTGCGTCCTTTCGCGTGCCGATTGGCGAGCAGCGAGGGAGTCACGGACTCTCCATCGTCGGACAGGATGCGATCGCCGACCACCTTGGCGAATTCAAATGTGTGTTGATAGCTGGTCCGTAAACTGGTTCCATCGGGGAGGAAGACATTCTTCCATTGAAAACCACGCGTCGCCTGGCCGTTCTTGCGCAGTGCGAGCCGTTCCATTTCAATCGCCAACCAGCGGTGGACCAGTTCCGTCACAAAGGCATCAGGTTTGACGCCTGGACGGGTATCCATCAAATGGAATTCCAAGTTCAGGAAGTCCGTGACAGGCAAATATATGGGTTTCTTCGCTTCGAACGCCATGATTGAGTCCTTTGAAATGAGTCTAAAAGTTAGACCCAGGAAACGGACTATGGTTCGCTTTAGACTTTTCGCCTTTAAAACGGGACCAAAATAGATTTCGCGCTCGGATTCATGGACTGTTTTAGATTGCGCTTGCGAATAGTAGACTGAATTAGCCGCATTCAGCTCCAATTGGACTGAATTAGACTAAGTTGCGATTTGGAATACCCAAGCCCTTGGGGTACTAAAATCCTGATGCTTTCGACTGATTTTGGCTGTCGCTGTAAAAACAGGATGAACAGGTAAAATCCAGCGGAAAAAGTGGGAGGTTTCAGTGCGGCGGGTGCGCAGCCCATCTCCATCACCCTGTCCTGCCGGGATTACAATGGCGGTCTTCGTAACTTGACCACAGGATGACCATGAGCCGCCTTTTATCCTTTGCATTGGCCGCCTTCACGGCCGTCGCCGCGCTGCCGGCGCTGGCCGCGCAACCCGCCACCGTCCGTCTCGACTACCTCCACAGCGGCAACGCGCTCAATGAAAGCTACGCGATGGAGCGCGTGGTGATCGAGCCGCTGCCGTGGCCGGGCGATATGCGCGCCACCATCGACAATACCAATCGCGGCAATAACCTGGTCGAGGTGGTGGACGCCAAGACCGGCGAGCTGCTGTACTCGCGCGGCTTCTCCACCATCTTCGCCGAGTGGCGCAGCACCGACGAGGCGACGCGCGCCAATCGCGGCTTCCAGGAGTCGGTGCGCTTTCCCAAGCCGGACCGCCCGGTGCGCGTGCGCATCCTGAAGCGCGACGACCGCAACGCCTTCTCGGTGGCGTGGACCGCCGACATCGATACCGACGCGATGGACGTGGTGCGCAAACAGACGCCGCCGGCATCGATGGCCGCCGCGCCCAAGCCGATCGCCATCCGCGTCAACGGCCCGTCGCCGGACAAGGTCGACCTGCTGATCCTGGGCGACGGCTACACCAAGGCCGACATGGCCAAGTTCGAAGCGACCGCGCGCAAGCTGGCCGACCATCTGTTCGACACTTCGCCGTTCAAGGAGCGCGCCAAGGACTTCAACGTCTGGGCGCTGGCGCTGCCGACCGAGGAATCGGGCGTGTCGCGTCCTTCGACCGGCGTGCATCACGCATCGCCGCTGGGCACGCGCTACGACATCTTCGGCAGCGAGCGTTACGTGCTCACCACCGACAACCGCGCGCTGCGCGAGCTGGCGCAGTACGCGCCATATGAGTTCATCGAGATCCTGGTGAACAACGAGACCTACGGCGGCGGCGGCATCTTCGGCCAGTTCAGCACCGCGGCGGCCAACAACGATTGGGCCAATTATCTGTTCGTGCACGAATTCGGCCACCACTTCGCCGGCCTGGCCGACGAGTACTACACCTCGCCGGTGGCGTACCAGTCGAACGGCACGCGCCAGGAGCCGTGGGAGCCGAATGCGACGGCGCTGCGCGATCCGGCCAACCTGAAATGGAAGAAGTTCGTCAAGGCCGGCACGCCGCTGCCGACGCCGTGGCAGAAGGACACCTATGAAACAGCGTCGCGTGCCTACCAGAAGGAGCGCGCCGCGCTGCGTGCCGCCAACCGGCCGGAATCGGAGATGAGCGCCTTGTTCCGCAAGGATCTCGATTCGACCGCCGCGCTGTTCTCCAAGGATCCGCACTTTCACACGGTGGGCGCGTTCGAGGGCGCCAACTACGAGGCCAGCGGCTACTACCGCCCGCAGATGCAGTGCATCATGTTCGACCGTAGCGAGAAGTTCTGCGCCGTCTGCGCGGACGCCATCGGCGCCATCATCGATTTGTACTCGCGCCCGGGGACTGGCAAGTAATTTCGTTTAAGTACGCTACCGTACAGAGTGCTTCCGCTCATAGGCCTATTCTGAATACGTGGCAAGAACAAGAACGCATCCAAATAAAACTTTGAGAGGAAACACCATGAACAAGATTATCGCTACCCTGATCGCCGGCCTGTTTGCAACCGCCGCTTACGCACAAACCGCTCCGGTTCAGACCCCAGCCGTCGTCAAGGCTGAAAATGAAGCCAACAAGGACGTGGCCAAGGCGCAGCAGAAGGAAATGAAGGCCGACGTCAAAGCCGACAAGAAAGCCGACAAGGCTGTCGCCAAAGCCAACAAGACCCATGACGAAGCCGCTGCCCACGTCGAAGTGGAAAAAGCCAAAGCCAACGAAAAAGTAGCCAAGGCCGATCCTGAAGACAAAGCCAAGGCGGAAGCCAAGGGCGACAAGGCTGTCGCCAAGGCTGAAGAAAAAGCCGGCAAAAAAGCCGTGAAGGCCGATGCCAAGGCGATCAAGGAAACCGTTGACGCGACCGCCGACAAAGCCATCGCCGCCAACAAGACCGATGCCGTCAAAGCCAAATCGGCAGCCGACGTCAAAGCCGCCGCCGCCAAGAACTAATTAGCAGCGCATAAAAAAAGCCGCCGGCCTGAACGCGATCAAGATCGCGTTCGGCGCCGGCGGCTTTTTTGCGCCTGCGTGGTTTAGACGATAGGCGTCAGCGCATTTGGCTTGATCTTGGTCGCCAGTTCCTTGCCCTTGCGGGCGCGCTTGCCGAAGTGGACCGCCAGAGCCGATGCCGACAGGCGTTCTTCCTGCGGCTTGCCGCCACGGCCGATGCCGGAGACGATCACGCCTTTCTGGCTGATCGGCTTGGCCGATACCAGCGTCTCCTTGTCGGCCAGCTCCATCAGGATCACGCCGCGGCCGCCGTTGGTCAGCACCTTCATCTCGTCCATGCCGAACACCAGCACCCGCGCGCCCGACGACAGCACGGCTACCGCGCTGGCGCTTTCCGGCACCACGGCCGGCGGCAGCGGTACGTCGCCTTCCTCCAGCGTGACGAAGGCCTTGCCGCCCTTGATGCGGCTGACCATGTCGCCAGCCTTGGCGACGAAGCCGAAACCTGCGCTGGTGGCCAGCATCAGCTGCGTCGTGCCCGTGCCGGCGAAGTAATTGAGGATGCGGGCGCCCGAAGCCAGGTCGATCAGCGTGGTGATCGGCACGCCGTCGCCGCGTGCGTTAGGCAGCGCAGCCACCGGCACCGAATACACCTTGCCGTTGCTGCCGAAGGCCAGCAGGTTGTCCACCGTGCGGCATTCGAAAGCGCCGTACAGCGTGTCGCCGGCCTTGAAGGTGAACTGCGCGGCGTCGTGGCCGATGCCGGTGCGGGCGCGTATCCAGCCTTTTTCCGAAATGATGACGGTGACAGGTTCGTCCACCACCTTCTGTTCGACCACGGCTTTCTGCGCTTCTTCGATCAGGGTACGGCGGGCGTCGCCATAGGTCTTGGCGTCGGCGTCGATTTCCTTGATGATGGCGCGCTTCATCGACGATGGGTTGTCGAGCAGGTCTTGCAGCAGGCCTTTTTCCTTGCGCAGCTCGGCCAGTTCCTGCTGGATCTTGATCGCTTCCAGGCGGGCCAGTTGGCGCAGGCGGATTTCCAGGATGTCTTCGGCCTGGATTTCCGACAGGCGGAAGCGCTCCATCAGCGCCGCTTTCGGTTCGTCCGAGTTGCGGATGATGTGGATCACTTCATCTATGTTCAGCAGGATGGTCTCGCGGCCTTCCAGGATATGGATGCGCGCGTCGACCTTGCCCAGCTTGTACTGCGTGCGGCGGGTGACGGTGGCGAAGCGGAATTCGATCCACTCCTGCAGGATGTCGGTCAGGCCCTTCTGGCGCGGACGGCCATCGCCGCCTATCATCACCAGGTTGATCGAAGCCGACGATTCGAGCGAGGTATGCGCCAGCAGCAGCAGCATGAATTCGGTCTGGTCCTGGTTCTTCGATTTCGGTTCGAACACCAGGCGCACCGGCGCGGCGCGGCCCGATTCGTCGCGGATGGTGTCGAGCGAATTGAGGATCAGCGACTTGAGCGCCAGCTGTTCCGGCGACAGCGCCTTCTTGCCCATCTTGATCTTCGGATTGGTCAGCTCTTCGATCTCTTCGAGCACCTTCTGCGAGGAGGTGCCCGGCGGCAGTTCGGTGACGACCGCCTGCCACTGGCCGCGCGCCAGCTCTTCGATCTTCCAGCGCGCGCGCACTTTCATGCTGCCACGGCCGGTCGCGTACATATCGCTGATCTGCGACGGCGGGGTGATGATCTGGCCGCCGCCCGGGAAGTCCGGGCCGGGGATCATCGCCATCAATTCGCTGTGGCTGATCTTCGGATTGCGGATCATGGCGACGGCGGCTTGCGCCACTTCGCCCAGGTTGTGCGACGGGATTTCCGTCGCCAGGCCGACCGCGATACCGGAGGCGCCGTTCAGCAGCACCATAGGCAGGCGCGCTGGCAGCAGGCACGGTTCCTCGGTCGAGCCGTCGTAGTTGGCCTGGAATTCCACGGTGCCGAGGTTGATCTCGTCCAGCAGCACTTTGGCGATAGGCGTTAATCGGGCTTCGGTGTATCGCATTGCAGCGGCGCCGTCGCCGTCGCGCGAGCCGAAGTTACCCTGGCCGTCGACCAGCGGGTAGCGCAGCGAGAAGTCCTGCGCCATGCGGACCATGGCGTCGTACACCGATTGGTCGCCGTGCGGGTGCAGCTTGCCCAGCACGTCGCCGACCACGGTCGCGGACTTGCGCGGCTTGGCGGTGCTGTTCAGGCCCATTTCGTTCATCGCGTACAGGATGCGGCGTTGTACCGGCTTCTGGCCGTCGCACACGTCCGGCAGCGCGCGGCCCTTGACCACCGAGATCGCGTAGTCGAGGTAGGCGCGTTCGGCGAAGGTGGACAGGGTCAGCGTATCGCCGCCGTCGCCGTCATCGCCGCCGCCGAGGGGGCCGTCGTTGCCGCCGTTGCCACCACCATTGCCGCCGTTGCCGTCATTGCCGCTGTCGCCGCCGCCGTTGTCGCCACCAACGCCGCTGTCCAGCGGATTGCCGGTTTCGCCGCCGCGTGCGGCCACGTCACCGGCCACGTCGCCGGCCGCTTGCGCGGGCGCAGGTGCTGAAGGTTGAGCCACCGCTGCCGTTTCCGGCGCCGGTTCGTCAAAGAGATTTGCTTGATGAGTCATAGTCGGTCAGTAATTAGATATCTGCTTCGGCTTCGTTGCCGTGTTCTTCGATCCAGGCGCGGCGGGCGGCCGCTTCGCCTTTGCCCATCAGCATATTGAAGCGCGCCGACGATTCGCCGTGCGCGTAGGCGCCCAGCGATACCGGCAGCAGCCGGCGGGTGTCGGGGTTCATGGTGGTTTCCCACAGCTGTTCGGCGTTCATCTCGCCCAGGCCCTTGAAGCGCGAGATCGACCAGGCGCCTTCCTTCAGGCCGTCCTTGCGCAGCTTGTCCTCGATCGCCACCAGTTCGCCGGCGTCGAGCGCGTACAGCTTCTGGATCGGCTTCTTGCCGCGCGCCGGCGCGTCCACGCGGTACAGCGGCGGACGGGCGATGCAGATGTTCCCGTTGGCGATCAGGCCAGGGAAGTGCTTGAAGAACAGCGTCAATAACAAGACCTGGATGTGCGAGCCGTCGACGTCCGCATCGGAGAGGATGCAGATTTTGCCGTAACGCAGACCGGAGAGGTCCGGCATGGTGTCGGCGTTGTGCGGGTCGACGCCGATCGCCACCGAGATGTCGTGGATCTCGTTGTTGGCGAACAGGCGGTCACGGTCGGTCTCCCAGGAGTTGAGCACCTTGCCGCGCAGCGGCAGGATGGCCTGGAATTCCTTGTCGCGGCCCATCTTGGCCGAACCGCCCGCCGAGTCGCCCTCGACCAGGAACAATTCGGTGCGGGTGACGTCGGTCGATTCGCAGTCGGTCAGCTTGCCCGGCAAAACGGCGACGCCGGACGATTTCTTCTTCTCGACCTTTTGCAGCGAACGCAGACGCGATTGCGCCTGTTTGATGACCAGCTCCGCCAGCTTCTTGCCGTAGTCGACGTGGTGGTTCAGCCACAGCTCCAGCGCCGGCTTCGAATAGGTCGAGACCAGGCGCACGGCGTCGCGAGAATTGAGGCGTTCCTTGATCTGGCCCTGGAACTGCGGGTCCAGCACCTTGGCCGACAGCACGAACGAGGCGCGCGCGAACACGTCTTCCGGCAGCAGCTTGACGCCTTTCGGCAGCAGCGAGTGCATCTCGACGAAGTTCTTCACCGCGCCATACAGGCCGTCGCGCAGGCCCGATTCGTGGGTGCCGCCGTTGGGCGTTGGGATCAGGTTGACGTAGGACTCGCGCACGATGGCGCCCTGTTCGGTCCATGCCACCACCCAGGCCGCGCCTTCGCCCTCGGCGAAGCCTTCGGCGTCCGGGCCGGCGAACTGCGCGCCTTCGAACAGCGGGATCAGGGTCTCGCCGTCGGTCGATTGCGCCAGCGCTTCGGTCAAATAGCCGCGCAGGCCGTCGTTGTACTGCCAGGTTTGCGATTCGCCGGTCTTGGCGTTGGCCAGCGTGACGGTGACGCCCGGCAGCAGCACGGCCTTGGAGCGCAACAGGCGCTGCAACTCGGTCTGCGAGATGGCGGGGGAGTCGAAATATTTGGCGTCCGGCCAGGCGGTGACGCGGGTGCCGGACTTCTTGCCGTCGCGCGGGGCGACCACGGAGGACAGCGGCTCGACCACGTCGCCGTGCTCGAAGGCCAGCTTGTGCAGGCCGGTGCCGTCGGGCTCCTTGCGCCAGACGGTGATCTCCAGGCGCTTGGACAGCGCGTTGGTGACGGACACGCCGACGCCGTGCAAGCCGCCGGAGAAGGCGTAGGCGCCGCCCGAACCCTTGTCGAACTTGCCGCCGGCGTGCAGGCGGGTGAAGACGATTTCCACCGTCGGCACGCCTTCTTCAGGGTGCAGGCCGACCGGGATGCCGCGGCCGTCGTCTTCGACGGTGATGCTGCCGTCGGCGTTCTGCGTGACGATAATGTTTTTGCAATGTCCGCCCAACGCCTCGTCCGAGGCATTGTCGATCACCTCCTGGATGATGTGCAGCGGATTCTCGGTGCGGGTGTACATGCCAGGGCGCTGCTTGACGGGCTCCAGGCCCTTGAGGACGCGGATGGATGATTCGCTGTAGTCGGAAACTGGTTTTTTAGTGGCCATACGTGATCAAGCTTGTAATTTCGATACTGGGTTTATGTACAGTTTTATGCGGACGTTTGCGTATTCTATCCTCAACCGGGCGTAATCGCGGCAAAAAAACGGCGCGGGCCAATTTATACACGATGTTTACAGACCGGGCCTGCCTTTTTAGACCGCTTTTACGGCGCCGTCGATAAGCTGTTTTGTATCGCAACGATCACTACAGGGGTTCGATATGCACGCATTCTTCCACACCAGGTCCGCCCAGAGCCAGCACAGGGCCCGTCCGCCGCGCCCGCGCGCCTGCATGAGCGCCTGCCTGATACAGCTCACCGTCGATACCAATGCCTTCACCGCGCTGCGGGGGGCGGCATGATCGTCGCCATCGCCAACCAGAGCGGCGGTGCCGGCAAGACCATCGTCGCCAATAACCTGGCGCTGCTGCGGGCGCGGGCGGGACGCAAGGTGATGCTGGTCGATACCGATCCCAAGGCCGCCGCCAGCAACTGGTGCAGCGAGCTGGCCGCCGCCGGCGTGTGGCCCCGCGTGGCGACGCGCGCCATTACCGGCCGCTCGCTGGTGGAGGATCTGGAGCAGCTGCGCTACCGCTACAACGATATCGTCATCGACACCGAGGGCCGCGATACAGCCGAGAGCCGCGCCGCGCTGATCGCCGCCCGGCTGGTGGTGGTGCCGGTGACGCCCCTGCAGGTCGATCTGTCGACCCAGTACCAGCTGATCGCCCGCCTGAATGCGGCGCGCATGTTCAATCCCGGCTTGCGCGTGCTGTTTGTGCTGGTCGGCGGCGACGCGCAGTCCACCGATGAACCCACCGCCGAGGAGCGCGCCGCCGTGCGCGCCTATGTGTCGCGGGTGATGTCGGCCACGCTGGCCAACACCGTCGTCCACGGACAGGCGCCGGCCGACATGGACGCCTTGTACCGCGAAGTTTTTACCGCTTGATTTGACTTAACCACTGTAAGAAAGACCGTAACATGAAAAAAATAATACTCGCCGCAGCTATCGTCGCTGCTTTCACGGGCACGCAGGCTTGTGCCGAGGATGCCGCGCCGGCCGCCAAGCCGGAGCACGAAACCAGCTTCAATGCGGCGCTGGTCAGCGATTACCGCTATCGCGGCATTTCGCAAACGCGCTTGAAACCGGCGCTGCAGGGCGGCTTCGATTATGTGAACAATCCGACCGGCCTGTATGCGGGCACCTGGCTGTCGACCATCAAGTGGACCAAGGATGCCGGCGGCAGCGGCGATGTCGAGGTGGATATCTATGCCGGCAAGCGCGGGCAGGTCACGGCCGACATGGCCTACGACGTGGGCGTGCTGACGTATGTGTATCCTTCGAACGGCCTGGCGCATGTCGGCGGCTTCGCCAACGCCAATACCACCGAGGTGTATGGGCAGCTGGGTTATGGTCCGGCTTATATCAAGTATTCGCACGCCGTGACCAATCTGTTTGGTTTTGTCGACAGCAAGAACAGCGGCTATGTGGACATTGGCGCCAACATCGAGGCGGGCGAGGGCTTCACGGTCAACCTGCATGCGGGCCATCAGAACGTCAAGCATAACGGCGCGTCCAGCTACAGCGACTGGAAGATCGGCGCGACCAGGGACTTCGGCGTGGTGACGGGCGCGTTGGCCGTCATCGGCACCAATGCAGGCAAGGCGGCTTACGCGTCGCCGGCCAATGGCAAGTTCCTCGGCAAGACCGCGCTGCAGCTGACCATCAGTAAAGTGTTCTGATCGGGTTTGAGCCGGTGAAGGAAGGGGGCGGCGCCTGGCGCGCGCCCCCTTTTTTTAGCTGTACGCCCTGACGGCGCGGCCGCGGAATACTTCGCTGTAGAGATGGCGTACTTCCGGGGCGCACAGCACGTAGGCTGTCTTGCGGCTGCCCTGTTCCAGTTCGCTGTGGTGGGAGTGGTAGGTGCCGCGCTGGTCGAGTTCCAGTGTATCGGCCAGGCGCGCGCCGGGGATTTGCGCGACGAACACCAGCAGGCATCCCGTTTGGTGGGGCGTCAGCGGCTCGCTGCCGTGGGCCACCGTCACCAGAACGCGGGCGCAGGGATTGGCTTCCTGCGCTTGTCGGAGGCGGGCCAGGAAGGCTGCGTAATGGCCTTGTTCGATTTCCGCCGGGCGCACCAGCGCGACGATGACGGCGGCCCGCGCCAGTGGGTCGTCGTCGGAGGCGCCGCCGGCATCGGCGTCGCGGCGGGATGCGTCGATCACCAGGTCATCGTAGAGCTGGGGATCGTAGGCGCCGGGGTTGGGGCTGACCAGCAGCACGCGGCTGCCTGCCGCCACGCGCAGCATCGCCAGGTCTTCGGCCAGATCGGAGACGGCGCCGTTGCCGTCCATGCCTGTAAGTGCGACGATCATATGGTTTCTTTGTGTAGTTGAGACAGAACCAGCGTATGCCTGCCCCCGTAAAAATGTTCTAAATAGTCGCCCCCTCCCTGTAAACAAAGCATAAATGCCAGCCATTTTTACGCTTTGTTTACACCCCTTGCCCAAGTCTTTACACCATCTTTAGACCCCGGTCGCTAACCTTCTCAGTATCAAAACAAGACCTGTGAGGGGTGTGATGGACATAGTATTTATCGGTGCATTGGTGGTCTTTTTTGCCGTGAGCGTGGCGTTCGCCATCGGTTGCGACAAGCTGGGAGGCCAGCCATGAACCTCTTCTACCTGATCGGCGCCGTGGCGTCGGCCGGCCTGCTGGTGTATCTGGTGGCGGCCCTGTTGAAAGCGGAGGATCTGTGATGACCATGCAATCGACCATACTGCTGCTGGCCTTCCTGGCCGCGCTGCTGGCGCTGGCCTGGCCGCTGGGCGCGCTGCTCGCGCGTGTCGGCAACGGCGGCGCCGTACCGTATCTGGGCTGGCTCGGCAAGCTCGAAACCCTGCTGTACCGCGCCGCCGGCATCGCCGGCAAGGACGGCGCTCCGCAAGGCCAGTCGTGGAAGGCCTACGCTGTCGCGCTGCTGCTGTTTAACGGCCTGGGCGCGCTGGCGACCTACGGCCTGCAACGCGTGCAGGCCTTCCTGCCGCTTAACCCGCAGGCGATGGCCAACGTCAGTCCCGACTCGGCCTTCAACACCGCCGTCAGCTTCGTCGCCAACACCAACTGGCAGGGTTACAGCGGCGAGCAGACCATGAGCTACCTGACCCAGATGCTGGTGCTGACCTGCCAGAACTTCTTCTCGGCCGCCACCGGCATCGCCGTCGCCTACGCGCTGATACGCGGCTTCTCGTCGCGCTCCGTCAAATCGATCGGCAATTTCTGGGCCGACGTCACCCGTTCGACGCTGTACGTGCTGCTGCCGCTGTCGCTGGTGCTGGCCGTGGCGCTGACCGGCCAGGGCGTGATCCAGAACTTCTCCGCCTACAAGGACGTGCAGCTGCTCGACGCCGTGACCTACACGCAGCCGAAGATGGGCGCCGACGGCCAGCCGCTGAAGGACGCCAAGGGCGAGCCGCTGACCGAAACGCTGACCGCCACCACGCAGACCATCGCCATGGGTCCGGTGGCGTCGCAGGAGGCGATCAAGATGCTGGGCACGAACGGCGGCGGCTTCTTCAACGCCAACTCGGCCCACCCTTACGAGAACCCGACCGCGCTGTCCAACTTCCTGGAGATGCTGGCGATCTTCGTGATTCCGGCCGGCCTGTGCTTCGCCTTCGGCCGCATGGTCGGCGACCGCCGCCAGGGCTGGGCGGTGCTGGGCGCGATGACGCTGCTGTTCGTGGCCTGCACCGTCGCCGTGATGAGCGCCGAGCAGCAGGCCCACCCGGCGCTGCAGGCGCTGCACGTCGACCAGGCCATGAGCGCGCTGCAATCGGGCGGCAATATGGAAGGCAAGGAGACCCGTTTCGGCATCAGCGCCTCGACGCTGTTCGCCGCCGTCACCACCGCCGCCTCCTGCGGCGCGGTCAACGCCATGCACGATTCCTTCATGCCGCTGGGCGGCATGATCCCGATGCTGCTGATCCAGTTCGGCGAAGTGATCTTCGGCGGCGTCGGCTCCGGCCTGTACGGCATGCTGATCTTCGCCATCATGGCGGTGTTCATCGCCGGCCTGATGATAGGCCGCACGCCGGAATACCTGGGCAAGAAGATCCAGGCCTATGAAATGAAGATGACCTCCATCGCCATCCTGGTCACGCCGACGCTGGTGCTGGCCGGTACCGCCATCGCCGTCATGTGCGAGGCCGGCAAGGCGGGCATCGCCAATCCCGGCGCGCACGGTTTCTCGGAAATCCTGTACGCCTTCAGCTCGGCCGCCAACAACAACGGCAGCGCGTTCGCCGGCCTGTCCGCCAATACGCCGTTCTACAACAGCATGCTGGCGATCGCCATGTGGTTCGGCCGCTTCGCCATGATCGTGCCCATCCTGGCGATCGCCGGTTCGCTGGCCGGCAAGCAGCGGCTGGAGGCCAATGCCGGCACCATGCCCACCCACGGCCCGATGTTCATCGGCCTGCTGGTCGGCGTGGTCGCCCTGGTCGGTGTGCTCAATTATGTTCCGGCGCTGGCGCTCGGCCCCGTGGTCGAACACCTGCAGCTGTTTGCCCAATAAGGAATCACCATGTCACAAGCTACGCAAAAAGAGATGACCTTGTTTACCAATCCGCCCGCCAAAAAGCTCGCCATGTTCGACAACGAGCTGCTGATGCCGGCCATCGCCGATTCGTTCCGCAAACTGAGCCCGCGCACGCAGTTGCGCAGCCCGGTGATGTTCGTGGTCTACGTCGGCAGCATCATCACCACGGGGCTGTACGTGCAGTCGTTGTTCGGCGCCGGCGAGGCGCGGCCGGGCTTCATCCTGGCCACCGCCGTCTGGCTGTGGTTCACGGTGTTGTTCGCCAATTTCGCCGAGGCGATGGCCGAGGGCCGCAGCAAGGCGCAAGCGGCGTCGCTGCGCAGCCTGAAGCAAAGCGTCATCGCCAAGAAGCTGGCCAGCCCCAAACACGGCACCACCTGGCTGCCGCAGCCGGCGCTCGATCTGCGCAAGGGTAACTACATCCTTGTGGAGGCGGGTGACGTGATCCCCATCGACGGCGAGGTGATCGAAGGCGTGGCCTCGGTCGACGAAAGCGCCATCACCGGCGAATCTGCGCCGGTGATACGCGAGTCCGGCGGCGATTTCTCGTCCGTCACCGGCGGCACGCGTGTGCTGTCGGACTGGCTGGTGGTCAAGGTGACGGCCAATCCGGGCGAGACCTTCCTCGACCGCATGATCTCGATGGTGGAGGGCGCCAAGCGCCAGAAGACCCCCAACGAGATCGCGCTGACCATCCTGCTGGTGGCGCTGACCATCGTGTTCCTGATCGTCACCGTGACCTTGCTGCCGTTCTCGCTGTTCTCGGTGGCGGCGGCCGGCGCTGCGGGCATCACCAGCACGCCGATCACCATCACGGTGCTGATCGCGCTGCTGGTGTGCCTGATCCCGACCACCATCGGCGGCCTGCTGTCGGCCATCGGCGTGGCCGGCATGAGCCGCATGATGCAGGCCAATGTGATCGCCACTTCCGGCCGCGCGGTGGAAGCCGCCGGCGACGTCGACGTGCTGCTGCTCGATAAAACCGGCACCATCACGCTGGGCAACCGCCAGGCCTCGGCCTTCTTCGCCGCCCCCGGCGTCAGCGAACAGCAGCTGGCCGACGTGGCGCAACTGGCCTCGCTGGCCGACGAAACGCCGGAAGGCCGCAGCATCGTGGTGCTGGCCAAGCAGAAGTTCAATATCCGCGAGCGCGAGATGGCCTCGCTGCAGGCGGTGTTCGTGCCGTTCACCGCGCAGACCCGCATGAGCGGCGTCGACATCGGCGAGCCGGGTTTGGTACGTGCGGTACGCAAGGGCGCGGCCGACACCGTGCGCCAGTACGTCGAGGCCCTGGGCCAGCCCTATCCTGCCGAAGTGGCGCGCGCGGTCGACGACGTGTCGCGCCGCGGCAGCACGCCGCTGGTGGTGGTCGACGCCGGCCGGGTGATGGGCGTGGTGGAGCTGAAGGACATCGTCAAGGGCGGCATCAAGGAGCGCTTCGCCGAGTTGCGCCGCATGGGCATCAAGACCGTGATGATCACCGGCGATAACAAGCTGACCGCCGCCGCCATCGCCGCCGAAGCGGGCGTGGACGACTTCCTGGCCGAAGCCACGCCGGAGGACAAGCTCAAACTGATCCGCAGCTACCAGTCCGAAGGCCGGCTGGTGGCCATGACCGGCGACGGCACCAACGACGCCCCGGCGCTGGCCCAGGCCGATGTCGCCGTGGCGATGAACTCCGGCACCCAGGCCGCCAAGGAGGCCGGCAATATGGTCGACCTGGATTCGAATCCGACCAAGCTGCTGGAGATCGTCGAAATCGGCAAGCAGATGCTGATGACGCGCGGCTCGCTGACCACGTTCTCGATCTCGAACGACATCGCCAAGTACTTCGCCATCATCCCGGCGGCCTTCGTCGGCACCTACCCGCAGCTGAAGGCGCTGGACATCATGCACCTGGCCAGCCCGTCGTCGGCCATCATGTCGGCGGTGATCTTCAACGCGCTGATCATCATCGCGCTGATTCCGCTGGCGTTGAAGGGCGTGCAGTACCGCGCCATCGGCGCCACCGCTCTGCTGCGCCGCAACCTGCTGGTGTACGGCATCGGCGGCATCATCCTGCCGTTCATCGGCATCAAGGCGATCGACCTGCTGCTGTCGGCGCTCAACCTGGTTTAAGAAGGAAGCATCATGACCTCATCCATCTCCCCCCTGCGTCCCGCCCTCGTGCTGTTCGCCGCCCTGACGCTGGTCTGCGGCGTGGTCTATCCGCTGGCCGTCAGCGGCATCGGCGCCGCCGTCTTCCCGGCGCAGGCCGCCGGCAGCATCGTCGAAGCCGGCGGCAAGGCGGTCGGCTCGTCGCTGATCGGCCAGGCCTTCTCGTCGCCGCAGTACTTCTGGGGCCGGCCGTCGGCGACCGGGCCGATGCCCAACAACGGCGCCGGTTCCAGCGGCTCCAACCTGGGCCCGAACAATCCGGCGCTGGCCGACGCCGTCAAGGCCCGCATCGACGCGCTCAGGGCGGCCGACCCGGCCAACACCGCGCCGGTGCCGGTCGACCTGGTGACGGCGTCCGGCAGCGGCCTCGATCCCGAGATCAGCGTGGCCGCCGCGCGCTACCAGGCCGGCCGCATCGCCGCCGCCCGCCACATGCCGGCCGAGCAGGTGCTGGCGCTGGTCGACGGCCAGCAGCTGAAGCAGTACTTCGGCTTCTTCGGCGAACCGCGCGTCAACGTGCTGGCGCTCAATCTGGCGCTGGACCAGGCACGCCCGGCGCCGAAGCAGTAGAATCGCCGCATGTCCATGTTCCCCAACGATAGCCTGCGTCCCGACCGTCCCGATCCGGATGCGCTGCTGGCGCAGGTGCAGGCGCAGGAGCGCCGCGCCGCGCGCGGCAAGCTGCGCATCTACTTCGGCGCCTCGGCCGGCGTCGGCAAGACCTACGCCATGCTGGCCGCCGCCCGCAAGCTGCAGGCGGACGGCCAGCCGGTGCTGGTCGGCGTGGTCGAAACCCACGGCCGCAGCGAGACCGCGGCCATGCTGGCGGGACTGGAGGTGCTGCCGCCCCGGGCGGTCGAGCACCGCGGCAAGCGCCTCGCCGAGTTCGACCTTGACGGCGCGCTGGAGCATCGGCCGCCGCTGATCCTGGTGGACGAGCTGGCGCATTCCAACGCGCCCGGCTCGCGCCACCCCAAGCGCTGGCAGGATGTCGAGGAACTGCTCGACGCCGGCATCGACGTGCTCACCACCGTCAACGTGCAGCACCTGGAAAGCCTGAACGACGTGGTCGGCGGCATCACCGGCATCCGCGTCGGCGAGACCGTGCCGGACACCGTGTTCGACCAGGCCGACGAAGTGGTGCTGGTCGACGTGCCGGCCGACGAGCTGCTGGCCCGCCTGCGCAGCGGCAAGGTGTACCAGGAACAGCAGGCCGAGCGCGCCTCGAAGAATTTTTTCCGCAAGGGGAACCTGATCGCGCTGCGCGAGCTGGCGCTGCGCCGCACCGCCGACCGCATCGAGGACGACGTGCGCGCCTACCGCGTCGAGCAGTCGATAGCCGACATCTGGAAGACCGGCGCCGCGCTGCTGGCCTGCGTCGGCCCGCGCGCCGGCGGCGAGCATACGGTGCGCAGCACGGCGCGGCTGGCCAGCCAGCTGGGCACCGGCTGGCACGCGATCTACATCGAGACGCCGGCGCTGCAAAGGCTGCCGGCCGCCCAGCGCGAGCAAATCCTCAAGACATTGAAGCTGGCCGAAGACCTGGGCGCGGCCACCGCCGTGCTGCCCGGCCACGACATCGCGCTGACGGCGGCGGACTACGCGCGCAGCCACAACCTGTCCAAGATCGTGCTGGGCCGCGCCCATCCGACCTGGCCGTGGCGCCAGCCCCACATCAAGCGGCTGGCGCGCTACGCGCCCGACATCGACCTGGTGGAAATCGGTGTGCCCAGCAGGGAGGCGCCCGCCGCCGCGCGCCCGGGCGACGCCGACGGCCGCAGGGACGGCGGCGCATATGGCGGCTTGAATGGCGCCACGAACGGCGCCGCATCCGGCGGCCCTGACGACGAGCAGGGCGCGGCAGTGCTGCGCCGGCGCGTGATCGGCTACGCGACGGCCGGCGTGGCCAGCGTCGCCACCGCGCTGCTGGCCACGCCCTTGCTGGCCTGGCTGGACCTGGCCAACATCGCCATGCTGTTCCTGCTGGTGGTGGTGCTGGTGGCCGTGCGTTTCGGGCGCGGGCCGTCGGTGGCGGCCACCTGCGTCAGCGTGGCCTGCTTCGATTTCTTCTTCGTGCCGCCGCGCTTCACCTTCGCCGTGTCGGATTTCCAGTACCTGATCACCTTCGTGGTCATGCTGGCGGTGGGCCTGATCACCGGCCACCTGACGTCCGACCTGCGCTTCCAGGCGCGCGTGGCTTCGCACCGCGAGAAGCGCTCGCGCGCGCTGTACGAGTTCGCGCGCGAACTGTCGGGCGCCCTGCAGACCGGGCAGATTTTCGACACCACCCAGCGCTGCATCCAGCAAGCCTTCCGCGCCCGCGCCACGCTGCTGCTGCCGGACGACGACGGCCGTTTGCAACTGCCGCCGCTCAGCGCCGCCGACATCGCTAGCCGCGCCCACCTGTCGGTGCTCGACACCGGCATCGCCCAATGGGCGTTCGACCGCGCCGAGAGCGCCGGCCTGGGCACCGGCACGCTGCCGGCCAGCCGCATCTTCTACCTGCCGCTGGTGGCGCCGATGCGCACGCGCGGCGTGCTGGCGATCGAGCCGCAGCACCGGCGCTGGATACTGATCCCGGAACAGCGCCAGCAGCTCGACACCTTCGCCGCGCTGGCCGCCATCGCGCTGGAGCGGGTGCACTACATCGAGGTGGCGCAGAACGCGCTGGTCAACATGGAATCGGAACGGCTGCGCAACTCGCTGCTGGCGGCGCTGTCGCACGACTTGCGCACGCCATTGACCTCGCTGGTCGGGCTGTCGGAAACGCTGGCCGGCTCCAAGCCGCCGCTGGCGCCGGCCCAGCTGGAGACGGCGGCGCTGCTGCACGACGAGGCGCTGCGCATGAGCGCCCTGGTGTCCAACCTGCTCGACATGGCGCGCATCCAGAGCGGCGAAGTCAAATTCAACCTGCAATGGCAGGCGCTGGAAGAGGTGGTCGGCAGCGCGCTGCGCGCCAGCGGCTCGCAGCTGCAAGGACACGTGGTGCGCACCCGGCTGCCGGCCGGGCTGCCCCTGCTCAGCTACGACGCCGTGCTGATCGAGCGGGTGCTGTGCAACCTGCTGGAAAACGCCGCCAAGTACACGCCGCCCGGCTCGCGCATCGAGATCGCCGCCGAACTGCGCGGCGCCTGGATCGACGTCATCGTCTATGATGACGGTCCGGGCCTGCCGCACGGGCGCGAGGAAGCCGTGTTTGAAAAATTCACCCGCGGCGAGCGCGAATCGGCCAAGCCGGGCGTGGGACTGGGGCTGGCGATCTGCCGCGCCATCGTCGAGGCGCACGGCGGCCGCATCCACGCGGCGGCGTCGCCGCTGGGCGGCGCCGCCTTCGTCATCACGCTGCCGCTGGGCAGCCCGCCGGCCATGCCCGAACCGGAAATCGAAGGAAGCTTATGACCACGACCGACAGCGCCGCCAGCGCGCCCACCGCCCTGCTGGTGGAAGACGAACCGCAGATCCGCCGCTTCGTGCGCAGCGCGCTGGAGGAGGAGGGCTGGCAGGTGCACGAGGCGGCCACCTTGCAGCGCGGCCTGATCGACGCCGGCACCCGCAAGCCGGACCTGGTGGTGCTCGACCTCGGCCTGCCGGACGGCGACGGCGTCGACTTCATGACCGATCTGCGCAAGTGGTCCAGCGTGCCGGTGATCGTGCTGTCGGCGCGCGTCAACGAGGCCGACAAGATACGCGCGCTGGACGCCGGCGCCGACGACTACCTGACCAAGCCGTTCGGCGTGGGCGAGCTGCTGGCGCGGGTACGCGCCACCTTGCGGCGCCAGCGCCAGCCGGCCGCCGACAGCGCGGGGGTGATCCGGTTCGGCGATGTCGCCGTCGATTTGCAGAACCGCCGCGTCACGCGCGCCGGCGAGCATGTGCACCTGACGCCGACCGAGTACCGGCTGCTGGCCGTATTGGCGGCCAACGCCGGCCGCGTGATGAGCAACCCGCAGCTGCTGCGCGCCGTGTGGGGGCCGTCGCAATCGGAGAACGGCCATTACCTGCGCATCTACATGGGCCACCTGCGCCACAAGCTGGAGGCCGACCCCACCCAGCCGCGCTACCTGCTGACCGAAACGGCGGTCGGCTACCGGCTGCAGCTGCCTTAATCCGGGGTATCAGTCGCGCGCCAGGATCTGGTAGCCCTGGTCGCTGCGGGCGATCAGCGCGAAGCCGCGCCGGCTCAGCATCTGCATCATCGCCGAGCCGTCGCGGCAGGCCGACAGCAGGCGCCGGTGCTTGTAGTGCGTGCAAAAGAAATCGACCATCTGGCTGCCTACGCCATGGCCGCGATAGGTGTCCTCGACCACCATCGCATGCAACTCGCGCTGCATGCCTTTCTGCTCATCGATCCCCAGTATCATCATGTAGCTGACCACCCTGGCGTCGATCTCGCAGACCCAGAACTCGATCGGCACCCTGCCTACGCCACCGGTCCACAGGTCGCGCAGCGCCGCGCCATCGACGATGCCGGCGGTGAAGGTGGCGGTCAGCGTAGCCTGCCGCACGTTGTCGGTGACGGACTGGTCGAAGCCGCCGCTCTCGCCGCCCGAGGTGGTCAGGCGGATGATGGCGTCGACGTCCTCGGGCACCGCGCGCCGGATCGCCGAATCGAGCATGCGCCGGTGGCGCTCGCGGCGCGCGGTGTCGCGGATCTTGGCCGCATGGCGGCGCAGCGCATCGACCTGGCTGCGCAAATACAACACCAGCAGCGCGACCAGGCCGTACAGCGCCGCGCTTTGCAGCAGGTCATACGCCAGCAGATAGGGGTTTTCGTGGCGCGCGCGCATCAGCGTGTAGTCGACCACCCGCGCCACGCTCGACAGCACGACGAACAGCAGCGCCGCGCGCCGGCCGAGGAACCAGGCCGCCAGCGCGGTCGGCGCCACCAGGAAGGGGGCGAAGGAAATGCCGGAACCGGTGTCGATATCGAGCAGGAAGATCAGCGCTTCGAGCGTCAGCAGGCCGGCCAGCATCAGCCGGGCGCTGGCGTTGCGCAGCAGGCGGCGCAGGCGGAGTTGGAGTTTTCTTGTGCGTGGCATGAGTACGTGCGGTCTCTTTTGTGGGCGGGTTCGGGGCCGACAGGATAAAGAAAAGACAGGCTATACGTCGTACGATACGATGACAAGTTAATATTTGTTTAAAATTGTATATGGACAATCTTTACAATGTTTTACTCCGGCAACACTTGTGTCCGCCGGTTTTTTATTTGCTGAGCGTGCGCATGGCCCGCTCCAGGCCGTCCATGGTCAGCGGGAACATGCGGTGGTTCATCAACTGGCGGATGATGGAAATCGACTGCCGGTACTGCCACACGCCCTCCGGCTCGGGGTTGAGCCAGGCGAACTTGGGGAAGGCGCTGGTGAAGCGCGCCAGCCACGCGCTGCCGGCTTCCTCGTTGTTGTACTCGACCGAGCCGCCCGGCTGCAGCACCTCGTAGGGGCTCATGGTGGCGTCGCCGACGAAGATCAGCTTGGTGTCCGGCGGGTACTTGCGCAGGATGTCCCAGGTCGGGAAGCGCTCCGAGTGGCGGCGGCGGTTGTTCTTCCACATATAGTCGTACACGCAGTTGTGGAAGTAGAAGAACTCCATGTTCTTGAACTCGGTCTTGGCCGCCGAGAACAGCTCCTCGGTGCGATCGATATGGTCGTCCATGGTGCCGCCGACGTCGAACAGCATCAGCACCTTGATGTTGTTTTTGCGCTCGGGCTGCATCTTGATGTCGAGGTAGCCGGCGTTGTTGGCGGTGGCGCGGATGGTGGCGTCCAGCGCCAATTCCTCCTCGGCGCCCTGGCGCGCGAACTTGCGCAGGCGGCGCAGCGCCACCTTGATGTTGCGGGTGCCGATCTCGCGTTCGCCGTCGTAATCCTTGTAGGCGCGCGCCTCCCACACCTTGACCGCGGTGCGGTTGCCGCCCTTGCCGCCGATGCGCACGCCCTCGGGATTGGTGCCGCCGTTGCCGAACGGCGAGGTGCCGCCCGTGCCTATCCACTTGCTGCCGCCTTCGTGGCGCTCCTTCTGCTCCTTGAGCAGCTCGGCCAGCCGGTCCATCAGCTTGTCGTAGCCGAATTTTTCCAGCTGGGCGCGCTGCTCGTCGCTCAGCTCGCGCTGCATGCGCTTGACCAGCCAGTCCAGCGGGATCGCGCTATTGCCCTCGAAGGCGGCGTTGATGCCCTTGAAGTACTGGGCGAAGGCGCGGTCGAACTTGTCGTAGTGGGCCTCGTCCTTGACCAGCGTCAGGCGCGACAGGTAATAGAAGTCGTCCATCGACGCCGCGCCGACCTGGCGCTGCATGGCTTCGAGCAGGGTCAGGAACTCCTTGATCGTCACCGGGATCTTGGCGTCCTTGAGGGTAAAGAAGAAATCGATCAGCATGTCAGCGCGTCCCGTGCAGGGCCAGCTTGTAGCGCAGCTGCGCCTTGATCTCCGGCCATTCGCCGGCGGCGATGCTGTACATGACGGTGTCGCGCACGGTGCCGTCGCGGCGCAGTGCGTGGTGGCGCAGCACGCCATCCTTCTTCGCGCCCAGGCGCTCGATGGCGGCCTGCGAGGCGAAGTTGAAATTGTCGGTGCGCAGGCCGAGCAGCGCCGCGCCCAGCGTCTCGAAGGCGTGGGTCATCAGCAGCAGCTTGCAGGTGGTGTTGACGTGGCTGCGCTGGTGGCGCTTGCCATACCAGGTATAACCGATCTCCAGCCGGGCGATGGTGGGGACGATGTCGTGGTAGCTGGTGGTGCCGAGCACCGCGCCGCTGGCGGCGTCGACCACGGCGAAGGCCAGCCGGCCGGGGCGCATTTCCAGCGCGGTGGCGATGTAGGCGTCGACCTGCTCCGGCTCGGGCACCGAGGTCACGCGCAGCGTCCACAGCTCGCCGTCGCCGGCGGCCGCGCGCAAGCCGTCGGCGTGCTGCGGGCCCAGCGGTTCGAGGCGGACGCCGTGCAGTTCCAGCGTGACCGGGGCGATAGTGGCGGCGGGGTGGGCGAGCTGGTTCATCAGCGGTTGGTCCTCGACATCATCACCAGGCGCTCGAACAGGTGCACGTCCTGCTCGTTCTTGAGCAGCGCGCCGTGCAGCGGCGGCACGACGGCCTTGGCGTCCTTGCTGCGCAGCGCTTCCGGCGGCAAGTCCTCGGCCATCAGCAGCTTGAGCCAGTCGAGGAATTCCGAGGTCGACGGTTTCTTCTTCAGGCCCGGCACGTCGCGCACCTCGTAGAAGGTGTGCAGCGCCTGCGCCAGCAATTCCTTCTTCAGGTTCGGGTAGTGGACGGCGACGATCTGTTCCATCGTGTCGCGGTCGGGGAATTTAATGTAGTGGAAGAAGCAGCGGCGCAGGAAGGCGTCCGGCAGCTCCTTCTCGTTGTTGGAGGTGATAATGACCAGCGGGCGGTGCCTGGCCTGCACCATCTCGCGCGTCTCGTAGACATAGAATTCCATGCGGTCGAGCTCGCGCAGCAGGTCGTTGGGGAACTCGATGTCGGCCTTGTCGATCTCGTCGATCAGCAGCACCACCGGCTCCGGCGCGGTGAAGGCTTGCCACAGCACGCCCTTGACGATGTAGTTGTGGATGTCGCGCACGCGCTCGTCGCCGAGCTGGGAGTCGCGCAAACGCGACACTGCATCGTATTCGTACAAGCCTTGTTGCGCCTTGGTGGTGGACTTGATGTGCCACTGCATCAGCGGCATATTGAGCGCGGCGGCCACTTCCTCGGCCAGCATGGTCTTGCCGGTGCCCGGCTCGCCCTTGATCAGCAGCGGCCGTTGCAGCGTCAAAGCCGCATTCACGGCCAGTTTCAGGTCATGGGTCGCGACATACTGGTCGGAGCCTTCGAAGCGGGGTGTGGCGTGCATAGGGTGCGATCTCGAAAAGATGGGGATAAGCGCCAGTATAGGGGAGAACGCTAGAGGAGGTGCTCGGGTCGGCGGGCTGGACAGTGTGTTGTTCTGGCAATGATTGTGTGTAGCCTTGGCTATATTCTTGAGTTAGAATCGCAGGCTGATAGTGCAAAAGTCAAGTTTTGCATCCGCGGTAGTATCCGATTACTTACCTAGCAAACGCCATGAAAAAAATCACCGCACTCCTCGTGCTCGCAGGCATCGCGCAAATCGCCCCGGCGGCGGACGTCGTGGGCAATGCCCAGAACGCCAAAGCCAAGATTGAAATGTGTATCGGTTGTCACGGGATCCCCGGCTATAAAGCCACCTTCCCGGAAGTGTTCCAGGTGCCGATGATCGGCGGGCAGTCTGCCAAGTACATCGAGAGTGCGCTGAAGGCGTATCAAAAAGGCGATCGCAAGCATCCGTCGATGAAGGGCATCGCCGGCAGCCTGTCGGACCAGGATATCGCCGATGTCGCCGCGTTCTACGCGCAGCAGACCGTCACCGCCACCGCCGCGAAATGAGGACCGACTCCATGAAAAAACTGATGACCGCGTTGTGCTTCACCGCCGTATCGAGCGCCGCCCTGGCTGGTGGCAATGTCGACGCCGGCAAGGCGCTGGCCGACAAGTACAGCTGCTTCGCCTGCCACGGCAAGGATTTCAACACCCCGATCGACCCGAGCTATCCGAAGCTGGCGGGCCAGCACAAGGATTACCTGGAGCACGCCTTGACCGCCTACAAGCGCGGCGACGGCGCCAACGGCCGCAACAACGCGATCATGACCGGCCAGGTCAAGCCGCTGAGCAACCAGGACATCAAGGATCTGGCGGCCTACCTGCACAGCCTGCCAGGCACGCTGGCGGTGCACCGCTAAGCCGCGGTGTAGTGAATCAGAAGCCACGCATCGCGTGGCTTTTTTAATTTTCGCCGTCTACAGGCGGCGCTTGATCGCTTCGATATAGGCGTCGCCGTCCGGCGGCGTGCCGTTGCGCTGGGCGGTCCAGATCATCTCGCCCAGGCATTCCATGATTTCATGCTGCGCCGCGTGGGCGTCGTCGAGCTTGAGCGTGAGCGCGGTGGCGGCGTCGCGGATGCCGCGCGGCTGGTCGATCGAGATCTGCTCGTCGATCGACAGGTGCATCGACAGGTGCAGGAAGGGATTGGCCTGGGCGCCGTCGACCGAGTAGTCGCGCGCCAGCGCGCTGTCGACATCGCTGAGCACGTCGTGGTATTCGGGATGGTGGCGCACCCAGTCGGCCGCCATGGCTTCAAGCGGAGTCAGGATTTCATGGTCGCGCTGCTTGCGGAAGGTCTCGCAAAAGAAGCGGCGCACGTCGTCGGAAGATGGATTGAACATGGCGCCATTATACCGCTACGGCTGCGGGCAAAAAAAAGCCCCCATCGGCACCGGGCGCGCTCTTGAGCGCGTTCAGGCTGATGGAGGCTGTTTCTCACCCGCTTTTCTTTTGCGGCTCGGGCGGCGCCTCGGCTGCGGCCGGGGCCGCAGGCGCTTCCGTGCCGCAGGCCGCGCCCGGCGGTTCCGGATTCGGCCGCGGCGGATGCGGCTGGCGCAGATAGCGCGAACCGTGATGCCGGCGGTCGTGGCCGTTGGCCGGCCAGGTCAGGAAGCGCGACAGCTCCTGCAAGGCGCGCTGATACACCTCGCGCTTGAACTCGATCACCACATCCAGCGGCACCCAGTAGTCATGCCAGCGCCAGGCGTCGAATTCCGGATGGTCGGTCAGGCGCAGGTTGACGTCGTTGTCGCGCGCACACATCCGCAGCAGGAACCAAATCTGCTTCTGGCCACGGTAATGGCCGCGAATTTCGCGCTTGATGAAGTGGTCGGGCACCTCGTAGCGCAGCCAATCGCGCGTGCGGCCGACGATTTTGACGTGCTCTGCCCGTAATCCGATCTCTTCTTCCAGCTCCCGATACATCGCCTGTTCCGGCGTTTCTCCGTATTTGATGCCGCCTTGCGGAAATTGCCAAGAGTGCTCGCGCACCCGCTTGCCCCACCACACCTCGTTCTGGGCGTTTAGCAGGATGATGCCGACGTTGGGCCGAAACCCTTCACGATCGAGCATGTTGCACCTCAAACTTTCTGCGACCTAGCTCCCTGCTTATATTTTTGCCCACAAAACCGCGCTCCGGCTGGGTTTTCGGGGTACGAAAACGGCCGGAGAGGCATCAATTGAACGCATTTGTATAAAGTATGGACGCATCAGCCAGCTAATCCTTTAAAATTAGGTTGATTATAACTCTCTCTTTTTAAAAAGAATTCACCGTATGCGCGCCTCACGATTTTTTATTTCCACGCTTAAAGAAGCGCCTTCCGACGCCGAGATCGTCAGCCATCAGTTGATGATGCGCGCCGGCATGATCAAACGCCTCGGTTCGGGCATTTATACCTATATGCCGATGGGTCTGCGCGTCATCCGCAAAGTCGAGGCCATCGTCCGCGAAGAGATGAACAAGGCCGCCGCCATTGAGCTGCTGATGCCTTTGGTGCAGCCGGCCGAGCTCTGGCAGGAGACCGGACGCTGGGACAAGATGGGCGCGGAGCTGATGCGCGTGAAGGACCGCCATGGCCGCGATTTCGCGATCCAGCCGACTTCGGAAGAAGTGATCACCGATGTGGTGCGCTCGGAAATTAAATCCTACCGGCAGCTTCCGTTGAATTTTTACCACATTCAGACCAAGTTCCGCGACGAACGCCGTCCGCGTTTCGGCCTGATGCGCGGCCGCGAGTTCACCATGAAGGACGCTTACTCCTTCGACCGCGACCTGGCCGGCATGCAGGCCTCGTACAAAATCATGTTTGACGCCTATGTCGCCATCTTCACGCGCTTCGGCCTGAAGTTCCGCGCCGTGGCGGCCGACAACGGCGCCATCGGCGGCACCGGTTCGCATGAATTCCACGTCATCGCCAGCACCGGCGAAGACGCCATCGTGTATTGCGACACCTCGGACTACGCCGCCAATATGGAAGCGGCCGAGGCATTGCCGCTGGCGGCAAGCCGTCCGGCCGCCGCGCAGGCGCTGACCAAGACCTCGACCCCGAACGCCACCAAGTGCGAAGCGGTGGCCGAGCTGCTCAAGCTGGACCTGTCGCAGACCGTGAAAACCATCGCGCTGACGGTGGAAACCGAGACCGACGGCAAAGTGGCTAAACAGTATTTCATGTTGCTGCTGCGCGGCGACCATGAGCTCAACGAAGTCAAGGTCGGCAAGGTCGCCGGCCTGGCCGCGCACCGCTTCTCGACCGAAGCCGAGATCCTGGAAGTGTACGGCTGCGTGCCTGGCTACCTGGGCCCGGTCGGCACCAAGGCCCCGGTCACCGTGGTGGCTGACCGCACGGTCGCCAACATGGCGGACTTCGTCTGCGGCGCCAACGACGCCGGCTTCCACTACACCGGCGCCAACTGGGGCCGCGACATGGCCGAGCCGGCCATCGTGGCCGACCTGCGCAACGTGGTGGCGGGCGACGCCTCGCCGGACGGCAAGGGCGTGCTGGCGATCGAGCGCGGCATCGAAGTGGGCCATGTGTTCCAGCTGGGCACCGCGTACTCGGAATCGATGAAGGCCACCTTCCTCGACGAGAACGGCAAGCCCGCGCCATTGCAGATGGGCTGCTACGGCATCGGCGTGACCCGCATCCTGGGCGCGGCGATCGAGCAGAACTTCGACGACAAGGGCATCATCTGGCCGACCGCGCTGGCGCCGTTCGAGCTGGTGCTGTGCCCGATGGGCATGGACCGCAGCGAGGCGGTCAAGCAAGCGACCGAGCAGCTGTATGCCGACGCGCAGGCGGCCGGCATCGACGTCATCCTCGACGACCGCGGCCTGCGTCCGGGCGGCATGTTCGCCGACTGGGAGCTGATCGGCGTGCCGCACCGCGTGGTGATCGGCGACCGCGGCCTGAAGGAAGGCAACCTGGAATACCAGGGCCGCCGCGACACCGAAGCGACCGCCGTGCCGGTGGCCGACATCGTCAGCTTCATCAAAGGCAAAATGGCGGCGTGATCGTGAAGCGCATGCTGGCCGGGTGTGCGGTGGTGCTGGCGCTGGCCGGCGCCACCGGCGCGGCCCATGCCGGCAACCAGAAGGAAGAAGCGCTGGCCGATGCGGTTCGGCTGGCGCTGGCCAACGCCATCAAGGATGCGACCCCGCCGCAGCCGACATTCCGCACCGACGCCGAACGTTTGCGCTACCAGGGATGGCTGGCGCAGGTCTCGTCGCGCCTGAAGCGCAAGCTGCCCGACGAGCAGACCCGCAACGAGTTCCTCGCCACCGTCTGGTATGAAGCGCGCCGCGCCGGCCTGGAGCCGGGCATGGTGCTGGGGTTGATCCAGGTCGAATCGGCGTACCGCAAGTACGCGGTGTCGATCGTGGGCGCGCGCGGCTATATGCAGGTGATGCCGTTCTGGACCAATGTGATCGGCGACCGCAACCGCAGTGCGCTGTTCAATATGCAGACCAATCTGCGCTACGGCTGCGCCATCCTGCGCATGTACATCGACATGGAGGCCGGCAACCTGTATCTCGCGCTGGGCCGCTACAACGGCAGCCGCGGCAAGCCGGAGTATCCGAACGCCGTGCTGTCGGCGTGGAACAACTGGAAGGTGCAGTAAAAAAAGTGGGGGTCAAGTCTGACATTTGGACACGGCCTCTGCCGTATACGCTGATACGGCAGAGGCCGTGTCCGAATGTCAGACTTGACCCCACATAAAAAATGCCGTCGTCGCGTGAGCGAGGACGGCATCCCGGCGCGGCTGTACTGGCCGCTGCGCTTATTTCAGGTGGTCGGAAATGAGCTTGGTCATTTCGAACATGGATACTTGGGCTTTGCCGCCGAATACAGCTTTCAGCTTGTCGTCGGCATTGATCATGCGGCGGTTGGCCGGATCTTGCAGGTCGAGCTTCTTGATGTAATCCCAGACTTTTTTGGTGACTTCGGTGCGAGGCAGCGGGGTCGCGCCAACTACGGCGGCCAGGGTGGCCGATGGCGTCATCGCTTTCATGAAGGCGGCGTTCGGTTTGCGCGGTGCGGCCGGTGCGGCTGCTTTTTTCACTGCTGGCTTGGCTGCTGCTTTTACGGGTGCTGCCTTTTTTGCGGCTGCCGGTTTCGCGGCGGCTTTCTTAGCTGGTGCTGCTGCTGGGGTTTTTTTGGCTGTTGCCATCTTCGAGCCTCCTTAACGAACACATGGAAAATTGCGCAATTGATCGCACCGGCTAATATTGGTGGTGATTTACCGAGTATGCAAGTGTTTTTCGCGTTTTTTCCCGGAAACACCACGTAAACACGGGCTTTCCCGGGGCTACGCACCGTCAAGGCGCGCTTTCCCCGTGTCCGGCGGGCTTTTCCCCCGCTTAGCGCATGCCCGGCATCATGCCCTTCATCGAGCGCATCATCTTCATCATGCCGCCGCCGGACAGCTTTTTCATCATGGTCTGCATCTGCTCGAACTGGGTCAGCATGCGGTTCACTTCCTGCACCTGCACGCCGGCCCCGGCCGCGATGCGGCGCTTGCGGGTGGCCTTGATCAGCTCCGGCTTGGCGCGTTCCTGCGGCGTCATCGAGTCGATGATGCCGACCATGCGCCGCACCTGCTTGTCGGCCTGGTCCATGTTGGCGCCGCCGGCCGCTTGCTGGAACTGCGCCGGCAGCTTGTCCACCAGGCTGGCCATGCCGCCCATCTTCTTCATCTGGCCCAGCTGGGCCTTGAAGTCGTTCATATCGAATTTGCCGCCCGACTTGACCTTGGCCGCCAGCTCGGCCGCAGCCTTGCTGTCGACGCCTTTGCGCGCTTCTTCCACCAGCGCCATGATGTCGCCCATGCCCAGCACGCGATTGGCCATGCGCTGCGGATCGAACGCTTCCAGGCCGTCCAGCTTTTCCGACACGCCGGCAAACTTGATCGGCTTGCCGGTGATGTGGCGCACCGACAGCGCGGCGCCGCCGCGCGAATCGCCGTCCAGCTTGGTCAGCACGATGCCGGTCAGCGGCAGCGCGTCGTTGAAGGCCTTGGCGGTGTTGATCGCATCCTGGCCCAGCATGGCGTCGACCACGAACAGGGTTTCGATCGGCTTGACCGCCGCGTGCACGGCGGCGATCTCCTTCATCATCTCTTCGTCGATACCGAGGCGGCCGGCGGTGTCGATGATCAGCACGTCGTGATAGTGCTTCCTGGCCCAGTCCAGCGCGGCCAGCGCGATGTCGACCGGCTTGTCCTGCGCGGTGGACGGGAAGAAGTCGGCGCCGACCTGGGCCGTCACCGATTGCAGCTGGGCGATCGCGGCGGGACGGTAGACGTCAGCCGACACGGTCAGCACTTTCTTCTTCTTTTCTTCCTTCAGGTACTTGGCCAGCTTGCCGACGGTGGTGGTTTTACCCACACCCTGCAGACCGGCCATCAGGATGATGGCGGGCGGCTGCTGGGCAAAGCTCAGCTGCGTCGCTTCTGGGCCGAGGTCGGCGCCCATGAGGGCGGCCAGCTCGCGCTGCACCACGCCGACCAGGGCCTGGCCCGGCGTCAGCGAGGAAATCACTTCTTCGCCCAGGGCCTTTTCCTTGACCTTGGCGATGAATTCGCGCACGGCGGGCAGGGCGACGTCGGCCTCCAGCAGCGCCAGGCGCACTTCGCGCAGCATTTCGGCGGTGTTGGCTTCGGTCAGGCGGGCCTCGCCGCGCATGGTTTTAACGACCTTGGCAAGGCGTTGGGTAAGATTGTCTAGCATGATGAACCCGGAATGAACAGTGGCCGTCATTTTACCCCATCGGGCAGGCCGCCGGCGCGGAGAGCCTGTTATCATTTCGGGCATGAACAGAGTGCGCATCTTCCTGGCGGCCACGTGGGCGCTGGCCGGCCCGGCCGGGGCGGCCAACGTCGCCATGGCCTTCGGCGACAATCTGCCGCCCTTTATATTAGCGGGGGAGGACGCCGGCATCGAGGTCGACCTGGTGCGCGAGGCGCTGGCCTACCGCGGCCATGTGCTGCAGGCGCGCTATCTGCCGATGGGCCGCATCCCGGTCAGCTTCAAGGCGCGCGCGGTGGACGCCATCATGATGGACGTCGGTGTCGACATGACGCCGCACGGCGGCCACTACGGCACCCCGCCCGTCATCTACGACAATGTGTTCTACACGCTCAAGCGCAGCAAGCTGGCGATCCGCCGGCCCGAGGACTTGCAGGGCCATACGGTGATCGCTTTCGTCGGCGCGGCGGCGCGCTACCCGGTGTGGCTGCAGCCGCTGACGCGCGGCCCCGGCTATGTCGAGAGCAACCACCAGGAGGCGCAGCCGCTGCTGCTGGCGCTGGGCCGCTACGACATCGCGCTGAGCGACCGCAGCATCTTCCAGTACTACACCCGCCTGCAGCGCAAGCGCCAGCCGGGTTTCGAGATGCCGCCGGTGGACGAACACAGCTTCATCCGCGCCGACGGCGGCGACTACCGCCCGGTGTTCCGCAGCGCCGCCATCCGCGACGACTTCAACGCCGGCCTGGCGCATCTGCATAAAACCGGCCGCTACCGCGCCATCTACGACAAATACCTCAAGGACTGAGGCGCCGGCGCGGTGCCTGCGGCGGCGTTACGGCAGCACCAGGCGCAGCAGCGCGCCGCCGGCCGTGACCGCAAAACTGTGCGGGCCGGTCGGCACGATGCTGGTCGGACGGTCCAGCCGCGCCGGCAGCGCGCCCAGCACCGTGCCCTGAGCCGGCAGGCCGGCCACGCCGGCCGCCACGCTGCGGCTGCCGTCGGCCGCCGTGCGCCAGATCACGCCCTGCGCCGGATCGGCGCGGTAGACATAGCCGTCCGGCGCCGCCAGCACGCTGCGCGGGATGCCCTCGATGGTGACGACCCTGCCCTGCGGCGAGATGGTGCGGTAGGCCGCCGCCGCGCCGGCCGCGTCGCGGTCGGTCACATACAGATTGCCGTCGGCGTCGAAACCGTTCAGCTGCGGCCAGGCGAAACGCGCCGCCGCGCCGACACCGTCGACGCTGACCGGCGGAACCCGGCGGCTATCGTCGATGGCGCCGGCCACCAGCTCCAGCTTGCCGTCCGCCACGCGGTAGACCGCACCCTGCGCCGTCGGCGTCAGGTTGCGGCCCAGCAGCGTGACATACAAGGTACCGTCGCGCGCCAGCGCCAGTCCGCCGGCGCGGGCGGGGAAGGGATTGTCGCCGATCGCCAGCGTGCTGACCGCGCCGGACGGCGTGGTCTTGCGGACGACGATGCGCTGGTACATATAGAACGACGGTTGCGTATCGTCCGCGCCGTCGACCGAGTACACATTGCCGGCGCTGTCGGCGGCCAGGCCGCCCGGCAGGTAGTAGCGCGCCGCGCCGCCCTGGCCGTCGATGCGGCGGGTCTCGGTATCGTCGTTCAGGCCGGCCAGCGCCACCGCCTGGCCGCCGCTGAGGCGGTTGACGACGCTCTGGTAGGACAGCAGCGGGCTGCCGTCTGCCGCCACCCGCAACTGGCCGGGCAGCTTGTTGCTCTGGGACGGGGAGTTGCCCAGGGCGCCGTGATAGAGGGTGCTGATGGCGCCGCCGCTGATCTTGCGCACGCGGTAGCCGTTGCCGCCGTCGAGTTGGTCGCTATCGATCAGCAGCAGATTGTCGTCGGCATCGAGCACCAGGCTGGCGGGATCGGTGACGCCGGCGGCGGCGATCGGGCCGTCGGCATCGGCCCTGCCATTGATGGCGATCACCGTGCTGACGACGCCGGCCGGCGTGCGCCGGAAGATGGCGCTGCGCGCCAGCGGGGCAAAGGGATCGGTGGCGTAGTAATAGATGTTGGCATGACGGTCCACCATATACGCCGTCGACGTCGACGGCGCCGGCAGCGTCAGGCCCGCCATGTCCTGCAGGCTGCCGTCCGTGCCCAGCTTGCCCAGCGCGGCGGTGGCCGCCACATAGACTGTGCCGCTGTCGTCGCAGAAGATGCGGCGCGCGGCGGCATAGGCCGTCGGCAGCGTGGCGACGGTGGCGATGCCGCCATCCTTGGCCAGCGTGCGCAGATAGCTGGCCTGGGCGCCGCGGTCGAGCAGGTACAGCTTGCCGTTGCCGCAGGCCGCCAGCGCGCTGACGCTTTCCACCCGCGCGCGGCTGCGGTCGCCGTCGGCGTGGCCGTTGACCGCCGCCGTCAGCGTGCTGACGCTGCCGTCCCTGGCCAGCAGGCGCACCGCGCTGGGCGCGCCGGGGCGGCTGTCGGCCACATAGGTATTGCCGTCGCGGTCGACCGCCATGTCGACGATCAGGTCGAAGCGGGCGTCGGTGCCCTGGCCGTCGAGCATGAAGTGGCCGCCGATGGTGCCGGCGGTGAGCGTCAAGCCGGGCAGCGCGGGATCGGGGACCAGGCTCAGCGTCAGACTCTGGCTCAGGCTGCCGGAAGTGGCGGTGATCGTCACCTGGCTGGCGGCATTGATGCGCGCCGGCGGCAGGTAGTCGACGCTGTTGCCGCTGGCGGCGGACAGGCTGCCAGCGCTGCCTGGCGCCAGCGTCCAGCTGACGGTGCCGGCGCCGTTGAGCGTCGCGCTCAGCGCGACCGCCACGCCGGCGGCGACCTGGGCCGGAGGGGCGCTCAGCGTCAGCGTGGTCGCGCCCGGCGTCACCGGCGTGCTTGGCGTGGCGGGATTGGGTGGTGGATAGGCGGCGGCGGTCGGCGACGAGGAGGATCCACCGCCGCAGGCTGTCAGCGTCAAAGCCAGCGCGACGGCGGCGCCATGGGCGGAGGTGCGGAAGGCAGAATTCATGCGCGGCTTTCGAAAGTCGGGATGATTATTTATATAATATTGCCAACCTATTATCCCATTTCAATGCCTCGGAAAAATGCGCGCATTGTCACCGGCCATGGCCAACAATCAGTTTCTCGTTGACAACGTTGTTTTATATTGGCATCGTTGATGCTTTGCTAATATCGGGAGCAGCGCATGGAACAAGAACAACGCGTGCGGTTTCACGCCACCGGCGGCGAGTACTTCCGCATCTGGATCGTCAACCTGCTGCTGACCATCGTCACGCTGGGGATTTATTCGGCCTGGGCCAAGGTGCGCCGCAACCAGTACTTCTATTCCAGCACCGAGCTGGCCGGCAGCAGCTTCGAGTACCACGGCAACCCGGTCGCCATCCTCAAGGGCCGCATCGTCGCCGCCGTGATCTTCGGCATCTACATCGCCGCGGCCGCGTGGGCGCCGCTGGCGGCGGTGGTGGTGGCGCTGGCCATGGGCGCGGCCTCGCCGTGGTTCATCTGGAAGAGCTTGCAGTTCCGCCTGCATAACACCAGCTATCGCGGCATCCGCTTCCGTTTCGTCGGCGATGTGCACGACGCCTACACCAACTACATGGTGCGCCCGCTGCTGAACGTCGTCACCTTCGGCCTGGCCACGCCTTTCATCCACCAGCGCGCCAAGGCCTGGCAGCACAACGAAAGCCGCTATGGCAAGGCGCGCTTCTCCTTCGACGGCGGCGTCGCCGATTTTTATAAACTGTATGGCGGCTTGCTGCTGATCGGCGGCGCCGGCGTGGCGGCGCTGTTCCAGCTGCTGATCCGCAGCGCGCCGGAACCGGCCAGCAGCGCCCAGGCGGCCGGCGAAAGCGGCCTGTTCCTGATCGCCTTCTACGGCTGGGCCTTCGTGGTCTATCCGCTGTTCATGAACATGCTGCAAAAGCTGATCTGGAACCACACCAGCCTGGAGCAGCATCGCTTCCATTCCGACATGCGCTGGGGCCGTCTTGCCTTCATCACCTTCACCAACTACCTGGCCGTGATCTGCACGCTGGGCCTGTTCCTGCCGTTCGCGCGCGTGCGGGCCATGCGCTACCGCCTGGAGTCGATGTCGCTGCTGGTCGATGGCAGCCTGGACGACATCACCTCCGTGCAGGACGGCGAAGTGGGCGCGACCGGCGAAGGCATGGCCGAGTTCATGGACTACGACCTGTCGCTATGAGTGACGCGCACAGCCCCGCGCAGCAGCCCGCGCCGCCGGTGGCCGCGCGCTATTTCGACGGCCAGACGTCGCGCCTGCACCGCGTCACGCTGACGGTGGCCGGCGGCCTCGCCCGCCTCGCAGGCGAGGCCGAACGCGAGGCGCCGCTGGCCGAGCTGCGCGTCTCCGAGCGCAGCCGCCACGCGGCGCGCAAGGTGACGTTCGCCGACGGCGCCTTTCTGGAAATCGACGACCTGGCCGGCTTCGAGCAGTTGCTGCGGCAAACCGGCCACCGCGACAGTCCGGTGGTGCTGTTGCAGCACAGCTGGCGCGGCGTGCTGGCGGCGGCGCTGGCCACGGTGGCGCTGCTGGCGCTGGGCTATCTGTACTTTCTGCCGGCCGCCGCCGGCTGGATCGCCGACGCGCTGCCGCTGTCGGCCGAACGCCAGCTGGGGCAGGGCGTGCTGGCCGCGCTGGACCACCAGATGTTCGCGCCGTCGACGCTGGCGCCGGCCCGCCAGGAACAATTGCGGCGCCGCTTTGCCACGCTGGCGCCGCCACCGTCGGACGGCCCGGCGCCGGCCTGGCAACTGGTGTTCCGCAGCAGCCGCGTCGGCCCGAACGCCTTCGCGCTGCCGTCCGGCGACATCGTCATGACGGACCAGATGGTCGCGCTGCTGCAGGACGACGAAGCCGTGATGGGCGTGCTCGCGCACGAGTTGGGCCATTTGCAGCGGCGCCATATGACGCGCCGCATCATCCAGAGTTCGGCCGTGACGGCCACCACCTCGCTGGTGTTCGGCGACATCTCCGCCGTGCTGAGCACGCTGCCGGCGCTGGCGCTGGACATGAAGTACTCGCGCGACGCCGAGCAGGAAGCCGACGATTACGCGGCGGCCATGCTGCGCCACAACGGCATCGCGCTCGACCACCTGGCGGCGGTGTTCGCCAAACTCGACAAGCTGGACGGCGGCAAGCTGCCGCCGTATTTCTCCAGCCATCCGCCGAGCGTCGAACGGCAGGCCCGGCTGCGCGCACGCCCTTGATTGAGCGATAGGCAAGTGCCCGCCGGCTTGGTATGATCTGCACTGAAAAAAGTGGTACCACACTCGACAGGAGAGACGGATGAAACTGAACGCTATCGCCAAGACCTTGACCATCGCCGCCATGCTGGCCGCCGGCGCCACGCAGGCGCAGGAGGTGGTCCGCCTGGGCAATCTGAAGTTCGCCCACTATGGCGCCGTTTCCTACATCAAGGAGATCGCGCCCAAGTGCGGCATCAAGGTCGAGGAGCGGGTGTTCGCCAAAGGGCTGGACGTCATGCAGGGCATCATCGCCGGCGAGCTCGACGTCGGCACCACCGCGTCGGAGGCGGCGATCTCCGGCCGCGCCAGCGGCGCGCCGATTTTCGTCGTCGCCGGTTTCGCCAAGGGCGGCGCGCGCCTGGTCGGCCGCGCCGAACTGAAGATGAAAAGCGTCAAGGATTTGAAGGGCAGGAAAGTCGGCGTCACGCGCGGCGGCATCCAGGAAGTGCTGCTGCTGGCCGAACTGCAGCAGGCCGGCCTGAGCGCCTCCGACCAGCCGGGCAAGGACGTGCAACTGATCTACCTGGCCTACGCCGATTTGAACCAGGCGCTGCTGGGCAAGAACATCGACGCCATGATGAACTCCGAGCCGCAATCGTCGCAATCGATCAACAAGGGCTACGGCAACGAGATCCTCAAGCCCTACGACACCCCGATCGGCGAACCGATCCGCACCATGGTGATGACCGAGAAGTTCTACAAGGAGAAGCGTCCGCTGGCCGAGAAGTTCATGCGCTGCTTCGTCGAAGCCACCAAGACCTTCATCGAACAACCGGCCGTGGCCGAGAAATATGTGCGCGAGACCGTCTTCAAGGGCCAGATCACCAAGGACGATTTCGATGACGCCATCGGCAATTCGCCGTATTCCTACGACATCACGCCCGAGCACATCCAGATCACCACCGACGTCATGTTCAAGACCGGCGTCGGCCGCATGAGCAAGCCGCCGGCCGCCAAGGAATGGGTCAAGACCGATCTGCTGGACGCCGCCAAGAAAAGCCTGGGCGTCAAGTAAATGGTCAAGTTCAAGCTGAAGGAGGTTGGCGTCGGCCTGATCGTGCCGGCGCTGGTGATCGGCGTCTGGCAGATGGTGTCGATGAAGGGCTGGGTCAATCCGCAGATGCTGCCGTCGCCGCTGGCGGTGCTGGAACGCTGGATCGCCTATCTGCTGCCGATCCAGCCGTACAGCCCGGAGCAGGGCAGCTGGCTGCTGTGGGCCGTGTCGGGCGAGCTGATCGTCGACGCCCTCGGCAGCCTGTACCGCGTGGTGGTCGGCTTCGCCATCGGCGCCGCGCTGGCGCTGCCGCTGGGCCTGGTGATGGGCGCCAGCCCGCTGGTCTACGCCTGGCTCAATCCGCTGATGCAGCTGCTGCGGCCGATTCCGCCCATCGCCTACATCCCGCTGTCCATCCTGTGGTTCGGCCTGGGCAATCCGCCGGCCATCTTCCTGATCGTGCTGGGCGCCTTCTTCCCGGTGCTGATGAACACCATCGCCGGCGTGCGCCAGGTCGACAGCATCTACCTGCGCGCCGCGCGCAACCTCGGCGCCAGCGGCAGCACCATGTTCCTGCGGGTGATACTGCCGGCCGCCGTGCCCTACATCCTGTCGGGCGTGCGGATCGGCATCGGCACCGCCTTCATCGTGGTGATCGTGTCCGAGATGATCGCGGTGAACAACGGCCTGGGCTTCCGCATCCTGGAGGCGCGCGAGTACTTCTGGTCGGACAAGATCATGGCCGGCATGATCACCATCGGCCTGATCGGCCTGATCATCGACACCGCCGTCAATAAACTGAACAACCATCTGCTGCGCTGGCACCGCGGCCTGGAGAACTGATGAGCGCGACCCACATCGTCATTTCCAACGTCAGCAAGGTGTTCCAGACCGCCGAGCGCCAGCTGGTGGCGCTCAAGGATATCGACCTGGAGATCCCGCAGGGCCAGTTCGTCTGCCTGCTCGGGCCTTCGGGCTGCGGCAAGTCGACGCTGCTGAACGCCGTCGCCGGCTTCGCGCCGCCGAGCTCCGGCCGCATCGTCGCCGACGGCAGGGAGGTGACGGCGCCCGGCCCCGAGCGCGGCATGGTGTTCCAGGAATACGCGCTGTTCCCGTGGATGACGGTGGCCGACAACGTCGCCTTCGGCCTGGAGATCAAGGGCGTGGCCAAGGCCGAGATCAACGCCATCGTCGACAAGCTGCTGGCCATGCTGTCGCTGACCGACTTCCGCAACCGTTTCCCGAAAGACCTGTCCGGCGGCATGCGCCAGCGGGTCGCCATCGCCCGCGTGCTGGCGCTGGACTCGCCGATCATGCTGATGGACGAGCCCTTCGGCGCGCTGGACGCGCTGACCCGCCGCAACCTGCAGGACGAGCTGCTGCGCATCTGGGCCGAGCTGAAGAAGACCATCATCTTCGTCACCCACAGCATCGAAGAGGCGATTTATATGGCCGACCGCATCGTCGTCATGACCTACCGCCCCGGCACCGTCAAGCGCGACCTGATGGTGGAATTGCCGCGCCTGCGCGATCCGGCCTCCGCCGAGTTCAACGCCCTGAAGCGCGAACTGGGCCAACTGGTGATGGAAGAACAGCAACGCCATCACAACGACGAGCTGCGCATGGCAGCCGTCGACTGAGCGATGGTGTAAACTGAGGGACATGCAGACTCCTTTACTCTTCGCAGCCATCGCGCTGTATCTTATATGCGCCGCGCTGCCGTCGCGCCGCGCCGGGCTGATTTCCGCCCTGACGGCGGCCGCCTGGGTGCTGCACGGCGCCGGCCTGTGGTCCGAGGTGGCGGGTTTTCCCGGTACCGGCGCCGGCACCATCCGCATCGGTTTCGCCGCCATGCTGTCGTCGGCGCTGTGGGTGTCGGTGGCCGCGTACTGGATAGAAAACCAGAATTTCAGCCTGGACGGCATGCGCCGCCTGGTCATGCCGAACGCCGCGCTGGCGGCGGCCCTGCAGGCCGGCTTCCCCGGCAACGTGATCCCGCTGGAGGGCAAGTCGCCGCTGTTCGGCTGGCATATCGCCATCGCCACGCTGGCCTACAGCACGCTGACGGTGGCCGCCTTCCATGCGGTGCTGATGGCCTTGCAGGAAAAGCGCCTGCACGCCGGCACCGACGCCAAGAGCTTCATGTCCAGCGCGCTGGACCGGCTGCCGGCGCTGCTGACGATGGAGAAGCTGCTGTTCCGCATGATAGGCTTCGGCTTCGTCCTGCTGAGTTTGACGGTGCTGTCGGGGATCGTGTTTTCGGAGCAGCTGTTCGGCCAGGCGCTCAAATGGGACCACAAATCGGTGTTCACCCTGATGTCGTGGGTGCTGTTCGCCTCGCTGCTGGCGGGCCGCCGCTTCCGTGGCTGGCGCGGCAAGACCGCGCTGAGCTTCACGCTGGCCGGTTTCGCCACCTTGTTGCTGGCCTATGTCGGCAGCCGTTTTGTGTTCGAAGTGGTTTTGCATAAGGGTTGGGCATGAGCCGTATTATCTTTTGGTTGGCCTTGGTTTTCCTGGTGATCTTCGCCGTCCGCAGCAAGATCCGCGAGGCGCAGAAGCGTCACCAGCAGCAGTTCCGCCAGCCGCCGCAGCCGGAGGGAGGGCGCGCCGCCGCCGCCAAATCGGTGGCCGACGCCGAAACCATGTTGCAGTGCGCCCATTGCGGCATCTTCTATCCGGCATCGGAGACCGTGCAGGCGCGCGGCCGCGACTATTGCAGCGCGGCCCACGCCACGCTGCCGGCGGCCTAGGGTCCAGCGCGTGATCGCGCGCCTGCAAGCCTTGTCGGCCGAATCGCGCGCAACCTTCTGGCGGTCGCTGCAAACGCTCAACGCCACGCGGGTGGTGATCGCGCTGGTGCTGCTGGTCTACCTGAGCTTCGACAACCACGGCCTGCGCGCCTCCGGGCCATATCTCTACCTGCAGATTTGCCTGGTCTATCTCGGCCTGGCGATCGTCTTCGCGCTGACGGCGGTGTACTGGCAGCGCCGCTTCCTGCTGCAACTGCTGTCGCAAATCGCCTGCGACCTGGCCGTGATCTCGCTGCTGTACCTGGCCGGCGGCGGCTTGCGCAGCGGCCTGGCCATCCTCTATTTATTCCCGCTGGCCGGTTCGGCCATCCTGGCGCCGCTGATGCTGTCGCTGTTCTGCGCCTCGCTGGTGGCGCTGTTCATGCTGGCCGAAAGCACCTGGCAGGTGTTCATGATGGAGGGCGAACAGCCTTATTTGCAGGCCGGCTTGTACGGCGGCGCCTTCTTCGCCGCCGTGTTCGTGGTCAACCGCATGGCCGCCAAGTTGATCGGCCAGGAAGAGCTGGCGATACGGCGCGGCGTCGAGATCACCGTGCAGCAGGCGGTGAACCGGCTGGTGATGGCCAACGTCGGCGACGGCATCCTGGTGATCGACGCCGATGGCCAGGTCTTCGCCGGCAATCCGGCGGCGCAGCAGATGCTGGGCATGATGGGTCCCGAGATGAAGTTCCGGTTGTCGACCGCCGCCGCGCTGGCGCCGCTGGCCCAAGCCTATGCCGAATGGCGCGACGATGCCACGCGCAGCACCGCCTATGTCACCATCAAGCCCTATGCCGAGGCGGCGCTGGCGGACGTGACGG
Organism: Duganella sp. HH101; assembly: GCF_001758795.1. Lineage (NCBI taxonomy): Bacteria > Pseudomonadati > Pseudomonadota > Betaproteobacteria > Burkholderiales > Oxalobacteraceae > Duganella > Duganella sp. HH101. The sequence goes on from NZ_LRON01000023.1 coordinate 97,805, forward strand.
CCGCCTGGAGCGCGCGCCGCGACCTGGCCGCGCACTTGAAGGTGCGCTTCGCGGCGGTCAACACGGACGGCCTGGGCACGGACCGCAGCGTGATCTTTTTGCAGGATGTGACCGGCATCGAAAACCAGGCGCAGCAGCTGAAGCTGGCGTCGATGGGGCGGCTCACCGCCAGCATCGCGCACGAGGTGCGCAATCCGCTGTCGGCCATCGGCCACGCCACCGCGCTGCTGGGCGAGGACCTGGACAGCACCGTCCACTTGCGGCTGCTGAAGATCGTCGGCGACAACGTGGCGCGGGTCAACCGCATGGTCGAGGATATCTTGCAGCTGTCGCGCAAGGTGCAGCCGCACAGCGAGCCGCTGGCGCTGGAGGTCTTCCTGGCCGAGCTGAAGGCGGAATTCGTCGAAACCCACGGCCTGCCGCCGGACATCATCGGCACCTCGGCGCCGCCCGGCACGCTGGTGCGCTTCGATGCGCTGCACCTGCGCGAGGTGGTGCTCAACCTGCTCAACAACGCGGTGCGCTACGCCAGCGGCGGGCCGGAGTCGATCCGCATGGACCTGCTGAGCGACAAGGCCCGCCGCATGGAGCTGCACGTGCAGGACGACGGCCCCGGCATCTCGCCCGAGGTGCGGGCCCACCTGTTTGAGCCGTTTTACACCACATCCAGCAAAGGAACGGGGCTGGGACTGTATCTGGCGCGCGAATTGTGTTTGAATAACGAGGCGCGGCTGGACTACGAATACCGTTTCGACATCAAGGACAGCCCCGATGGGACGCCGCGCTCCAGCGGGCGGTTTGTAATCACCTTCGCCCATCCGGCGCAAAAGTAGAGAGGCTGCTTGATGAGTGCTAGAGGTTCCCAACGCGCCCCTCGCGTGCTGGTCGTCGACGATGAAGCCGACCTGCGCGAACTGCTGGAACTGACCCTGCTGAAGATGGGCCTGGACGTCGACAGCGCCGCCACGCTGGCGCAGGCGCGCGGCCTGCTGGCGCAAGCGGAGCGCGAATACCAGCTGGTGCTGACCGATATGCGCCTGCCGGACGGCCTGGGGCTGGAGCTGGTGCGCGAAGTCAGCGCCGCCTACAAGAACACGCCGATCGCGGTGGTGACGGCGTTCGGCAGCGCCGACAACGCCGTCATCGCGCTCAAGGCCGGCGCTTTCGACTACATTTCCAAGCCGGTGGCGCTGGACCAGCTGCGGGTGATGGTGCAGTCGGCGCTGCGGCTGAACGCCGAGCCGCCGGCCGGCGAGGCGCCCGACGCCGCGCAGGCGGCCAGCCGTTTGAAGGGCGAGTCGGCCGTGATCCAGGCGCTGCGCGCGCAGATCGAACGGCTGGCGCGCTCGATGGCGCCGATCGCCATCAACGGCGAATCGGGCAGCGGCAAGGAGCTGGCGGCGCGCGAGATCCACGCGCTCAGTTCCCGCGCGGGCAAGCCTTTCATCGCGGTCAACTGCGGCGCGATCCCCGAGGCGCTGATGGAGGCGGAGTTCTTCGGCTACCGCAAGGGCGCTTTCACCGGCGCGGCCGATGAGCGGGACGGCTTCTTCCAGGCGGCCAACGGCGGTACGCTGATGCTCGATGAAGTGGCGGACCTGCCGCTGGCGATGCAGGTCAAGCTGTTGCGGGCGATCCAGGAGCGGCGCGTGCGCAAGATCGGCGCCACCGCCGAAGAGCCGGTCGATGTGCGTATTATCAGTGCGACCCACAAGAACCTGGCGCAGTGCGTGGAGCAGGGCAGCTTCCGGCAGGACCTGTTCTACCGCCTGAACGTGATCGAATTGAGCCTGCCGCCGCTGCGCGAGCGGCTGGACGACCTGGCCGTGCTGACCGGCGCCATCCTGGAACGGCTGGGCACTTTCGAACACAAGGTGCGCTTGGGCGAGGGCGTGCTCGATGCGCTGCGCGGCTACTCCTTCCCCGGCAATGTGCGCGAGCTGGAAAACATCCTGGAGCGGGCGCTGGCCTTCGCCAACGACGGCGTGATCGAGGTGGCGGACCTGGCGCTGAAAGGCGCGCGCATGGCCGAAGCAGTCGTGCCGTCGCCTCAGCCCCTGC
>NZ_LRON01000024.1:0-98152 GCF_001758795.1 Duganella sp. HH101
CAGCGGTCAAGGTCGCCGTGATGCCGCCGGAGCCGGCGGCAACGCCGCAAGCGGCCACACCGGTCCCGCGCAAAGCCGCCGCCGCACATGCCGACGTACATGCCGCGGCACCTGCAGCGCCGCCGGACGTCGCCGCGCCCGCCGCCGAGGCGCCCGTCGTGGCATCCGCCGCCGCGCCGCGCGCCGCCACGGCGCCGGCCGAACGCAAGCCTGCCCGCCAGGCCGCCGCGCGCGGCAGCGACGATGCGGCCAACAACCCGGGCACGATCACGCACGACATCAACCCGAAGCAGATGGCGGAAAACACCTATCGGCGCGGGCTGGTGGCCTTGCAGGAAGGGCGCGTCAACGCCGCGCTGGCGGATTTCGACCGCGCGCTGGAAATCGATCCGCGCAACGAAGCGGCGCGCCAGACCAACATCAGCCTGCTGCTGGAACAGAAGCGCAATGAAGACGCCGTGCGCCAGCTGCGCCTGGCGCTGGGCATCGATCCGCGCCAGCCCGGCCTGGCGATGGTGCTGGCGCGCTTGCAGTTGGAGAAGGGCGGTCCCGCGCTGGAAACGCTGATGACGACCTTGCCGTACGCCGGCAACAGCGCCGAGTACCAGGCCTTCCTGGCGGGCGTGCTGCAACGCGAACAGCGCCATACCGAGGCGGCCGATCATTATCGCGAAGCGCTGCGGCTGATGCCGCAGAATGGCGTGTGGTGGATGGGGCTGGGGATTTCGCTGCAGGCCGACATGCATCTGCCGGAAGCGCGCGAAGCCTACCGTCGCGCCCGCGCGGCCAGCGGCTTGTCGCCGGAGCTGCAAGCCTTCATCGACCGCAAGATCGAATCGCTGTCGCGCTAAGCCGGCAAGGAACTACAGGCTGGCCTGCGGGCCCCAGATCTGTTTCATGCTGAAGCGGATCGAGGCCTCGTCTTCGCTGAGCACCTGCGCGATCGCGCATGCCTGATCGGCGGTGCTGCGCGGCACCGCCGGGGCCAGCGCGGCGCCAGCAGGGTCGCGCAGGCAGTGCACCTGCAAACCACCCGCGCCACCCTGACGGCGGCTGACCACGCCAATCTCCCCGCTCGCCAGGCGCACCAGCGCCCCCGGCGGGAAATCCCCCAGCTCGCGCTGGAAGCACTGCACCAGCATGGGATCGACCGGGGCCACCTTGTCGTCGATCAGATTGCGCAAGGCCTGGTCCGGCAGGATGGAGCGGCGGTAATTGCGCGCCGACACCTGCGCGCAATACCTGTCCGCCAGGCTCAGCAGCTTGGCGTTCAGCGTCACCTCCGGGCTGGCCACGCCGGCCGGATAGCCGCTGCCTTCATCGTTCTCGTGGTGCAGCAGCACGCAGGAAATCCACTCGTCATCCTGGATGCCGGCGTACTTGAGCATGTCCGCGCTTTCTTCCGGATGGCGGCGCACGATGGCGATTTCCTCGCTGCTCAGCGGCGTGTTCTTGTTCTGGAAGGTTTCGTTATGGCGCAGCATGCCCACGTTCATGGTCAGCGCGGCCGCCGTGACGGTCAGCGTTTCCTGCGGGTTCTTGTGCTGGCTGCGCGCGACCACCACCACCACCACCGCCGTCTCGATGCAGTGGCGCACGGCGTAGCTGCCGGCGATCTGGCACAGGAAGATGCAGGCCAGCGCGATGTCCGGATCGAGCTCCACCGCGTGGATCACGTCGCGCGCGATGTCGCGCAATTCGCTTTCGGCGTTGTGTTCGTTGCGCAGGTTTTGCAGCAGGCGCTCCAGCCGGCGGTTCGACTGGTTGAGCAGATGCAGCACCGACGGCGGCGGCTCTTGTTCGGCGAAGACGCCCGCTTCGAGCGGGGCGTCCGCCTGGTTGGTATCGGCCATGATTCTCGTCCCCGAATTAAACTTTGCCCAGTCGCTCCAGTGCGAGTGCCAGGGTCTCATCTTGTTTGGCAAAGCAGAAACGCACGATGCCCGATTCCTTGCCTTGCTGGTAAAACGCCGATACCGGTATCGCCGCCACCTTGATCTCGGTGGTCAGCCACTCCGCAAACTGCGCTTCCGTTTGCGTTGAAATTTTATCGTAGCGCACGCACTGGAAGTAGGTGCCGTCGGCCGGCAGCAGTTCGAAGCGCGAGCCCTTCAAGCCTGCGCGGAACAGGTCGCGCTTGCGCTGGTAGAAGGCCGGCAGTTCCAGGTAGGGCTTGGGATCGGCCATGTAGCTGGCGATGCCATGCTGCATGGGCGTGTTGACGGTGAACACGTTGTACTGGTGGACCTTGCGGAACTCCGCCATCAACGCGGCCGGCGCGGCGACATAGCCGACCTTCCAGCCGGTGACGTGGTAGGTCTTGCCGAAACTGGAGACGACGAAGGCGCGCGCCGCCAGTTCCGGGTAGCGGCACACCGACTCGTGGCGGGCGCCGTCGTAGACCATGTGTTCGTAGACTTCGTCCGACAGGATCAGCACGTCCGTGCCGCGCACGATGTCGGCCAGCGCTTCCATGTCGGCCACGCGCAGCACGCTGCCGGTCGGGTTGTGCGGAGTGTTGATGACGATCAGGCGGGTCTTGCCGTTCACGGCCGCCGCGACCCTGGACCAGGGCACGGTGTAGCCGTCGGCGCCGGCTTCCATCTGCACCAGCACCGGCACGCCGCCGGCCAGCGTAATCGCCGGCACGTAGCTGTCGTAGCTCGGCTCGATGACGACGACCTCGTCGCCCGGATGCACGCAGCACAGGATGGCGGTGGTCAGCGCCTGGGTGGCGCCGGCGGTGACGGTGATCTCGGCGTTGACGTCGTACTGGTGGCCGTACAGCGCCGCGACCTTGGCGGCGATGGCGTTGCGCAAGACCGGTGCGCCGCTCATCATCGGGTACTGGTTGAAATCGGCCTGCATGGCGTCGTTGACGGCTTGCAGCAGGCTGCGCTCGCAGGCAAAGTCGGGGAAGCCCTGGCCCAGGTTGACCGCGTTCGCTTGCGCGGCCAGCGTGGACATGCGGGTGAACACGGTGGTGCCGACGGCCGGCAGGCGGCTCGTCAGGGTGGGCGTGAATGGCGTGCTGCTCGGCAGATTATTACGGCTATTCATGGCGGCGGTGTAGTGGACAGATAGCCTATTCTAGCTCAGCGCGCCGGGTTTGGTGTGGTGAAAAAACCTTAACTTTCCGGGCTCCACGCCTCTGGCACCATGACCTTGAACATGCCGGCCTTGGCCAGGCGGCGGGCCAGTTTCAGCAGCGCCTTGTCCTTGGTGATGAGGATGGCGGCGTTGGCGTCGCGCGCCACTTCGAGGAACTTCTGGTCGTCCTTATCGGTGCAGACCGGCAGGCGGATGCCGGACTCGGGCGGGGCGACCACCTTGATCAGCTGGTCGAAACGGGCGGCGGCCAGCGGGCGGGAGTCGTCGTCCAGCGGCAGGTGCTTGTAGTGCAGCACGATGTTGTACTCGTCGCGGCAATCCGAACGGGTGATCGCTTCGACCGCGCCGCTCTCCAGCGCCGCCAGCAGGCCGGCCCAGCGCGGGTCCTTGAACACGAACAGGTCGAGGCAGACGTTGGTATCGATAACGATGCGCGTCGGTGTGAGTTTCTCTGGAACAGGTATCATGTGCTTAGTTCGTAATTATGTTTATCTGGAATCTTATGCTGATAGTGCTTTCGCCTGCAAAAAGTCTCGACCTGGAGACTCCTCCGACCACCAAGTTGCACTCCCAACCCGATTTTCTCGACCACTCAGCCCAGCTGATCGAGCGTCTGCGCGAATTCTCGCCGGCGCAGATCGGCGAGCTGATGGATTTGTCCGACAACCTGTCGGCGCTCAACGTTGCCCGCTATGCCACGTGGACCCACGACACCGCCGAAGGCCGCCAGGCCGTGATGGCCTTCAACGGCGACGTCTACGGCGGCCTCGATGCGCGCAGCCTCAAGCCGGGCCAGCTCGATTATGCGCAATCGCGCATCCGCATCCTGTCCGGCCTGTACGGCATGCTGCGGCCGCTGGACCTGATCCATCCGCACCGGCTGGAAATGGGCACCCGCCTGAGCAACCCGCGCGGCAAGGACTTGTACGCGTTCTGGGGCGAGACCATCACCCAGGCGCTGAACAAGACGGCGGCCGAGCAGGGCGCCGAGACGCTGGTCAACCTGGCGTCCGAAGAGTACTTCAAGTCGGTCAAGCCCAAGCTGCTGGACGTGCCGGTGATCACGCCGCAGTTCGAGGACTGGAAGAACGGCAAATACAAGATCATTTCGTTCTACGCCAAGCGGGCGCGCGGGCTGATGGCGCGCTACGCCGCCGTCAAGGGGGTCACCGATCCGCAGAAGCTGAAGAAATTCAACGTCGACGGCTATGCCTTCGACAAGAAAGACTCGGACGACAAGACCTGGATTTTCCGCCGCCGGGTCGAATAAACCGCCTGGGGTCAAGTCTGACATTTGGACACGAGCTCTGCCGTAAGAGCGCTTAAGGCAGAGCTCGTGTCCAAATGTCAGACTTGACCCCACTGTAAAACGGGGTAAATAATAAAAAACCGGGACCTGGGTCCCGGTTTTTGCTGGATTTCAGATGAAATTCAGCTTAATTCCACAGCTTCCACCAGTGGCGTTCGGCTTTTTTGCCTTCGTCCAGGAACTTGCTGGCAGGGTAGTTCAGCTTGAACACGCGCATGGTGTCGTCGCGCAGCTCGGTCATGCCCAGCTTGTCGTAGCTGCGTATCATGATGAACAGCGCTTCTTCGATGGCCGGCGAGTCGCGGTAATCGTTCATGATGCCCATGGCGCGGTTGGCCGCTGCCAGGTAGGCGCCGCGGCGATAGTAGTAGCGCGCCACGTGCACTTCATACGATGCCATCGCATTGATCAGATAACGCATACGATCCAGCGAATCCGGCGTATACTTGCTGTTCGGGAATTTGTCCACCAGCTGTTTGAAGGCCGCGTAAGCTTCGCGCGTGGCTTTCGGGTCGCGTTCGGTGGCATCCTGCTCGTAGATGAAGTTCAGGAAGCCGATCTGGTCGTTGAAGTTGATCAGGCCGCGCAGGTAGTACATATAATCGACGTTGGCGTGGTTCGGGTGCAGCTTGATGAAGCGCTCCACGGCTGCCAGCGCCTGGGCCTGGTCCTGCGATTTGTAGTAGGCGTAAGCGATCTGCATCTGCGCCTGCTGGGCGTAAGTGCCGAACGGATAGCTCGATTCCAGCTTCTCGTACAACTGAATTGCGCGTTCGTAGTGCTGTCCTTCCAGCTCTTCGCTCGCCTCCGAGTATAATTTCGTAGCGCTCCAACCTTTAGTCTCGTCGATTTTCTCCGAGAACAAACCGCAAGCGGACAAACTAAGCAGAACCAACGTTGCTGCGACTACTTTCAATTTTTTTTGCATATGTTTTGCAAGAAGCTGTTTAACCAAAGTTTTACAATAGGCTGATTATAGCCGATGGGAATGCTGTGATATTAACTCCAAAGCCGAATTTGGCCGAATCTTCCTCCGATCATGACTCCGACGCCGACCTGCTGGTCGAGCACGACGGCGATTTTGGCGACGACGACGGCCTGGCTCCGATCCATCTGGAACTGACCCCGGAAGTCTGCGGCGAACGCCTGGACAAGGTGATTTCCCACCTGGTGCCGCAATTCTCGCGCGGCCGCCTGCAAATGTGGATCACCGACGGCTTCGTCACCGTCGATGGCAAACCGGCCAAAAGCACCAAGGACACCGTCTATGGCGACGAGAAGATCGTCATTCTGCCCCAACCGGCGCCGGAAGACGAGGCTTTTAAACCGGAACCGATGGAACTTAACATCGTTTACGAAGATGAGCACCTGATGGTCATCAACAAGCCGGCCGGCCTGGTGGTCCATCCGGGCGCCGGCAACTGGTCCGGCACGCTGCTCAACGGCCTGCTGCACCACTGCCCGCAGCTGGCCGGCGTGCCGCGCGCCGGCATCGTCCACCGCCTGGACAAGGATACCAGCGGCCTGATGGTGGTCGGCAAGACGCTGCCGTCCCAGACCGACCTGGTGCGCCAGCTGGCCGCCCGCACCGTCAAGCGCGAGTACTATGCAGTCGTGTGGGGCATGCCGCGCATTAGCGGTACTATCGATGCGTCGATGGGCCGTCACCCGAAAGACCGCATCAAGATGGCGGTGTCGACCGGCATGGGCTCCAAGCCGGCCATCACCCACTACCAGGTGCTGGGCGGCGGCAAGCTGGGCGAAGGCCGCCCCGTGACGCTGGTGCAGTGCCGCCTGGAAACGGGCCGCACCCACCAGATCCGCGTGCACATGATGTCGATCGGTTTCCCGCTGGTCGGCGACACGACCTACGGCAAGCAGCACCTGGCCGATTATTTCCCGCGCCAGGCGCTGCAGGCGCGCCGCCTGGGCCTGGTGCATCCGGCCACCGGCGAGCAATGCGAATGGACGGTGCCGCTGGCCGATGATTTTGCCGAACTGCTGGCCCGGGCCGGCATCGAGGAAACGGAACCGGAACAGAGTTGATGTCTACACTACAGCAGCAATGGTTGGTGCCGCACTGGCCGGGCTTGCCCGACGGCGTCGGTGTACTGTCGACCACGCGGCGCGGCGGCGTCAGCCCCGTGCCGTATGACGACGGCATGGGCCAGGGCGGCCTGAACCTGGGCACCCATGTCGGCGACCAGCCGCACAATGTCGCCCGCAACCGCGAAATCCTGCGTTCCATGCTGCCGGGCGATCCGGGCTGGCTGACGCAGGTGCATGGCACGGCGGTAGTCAATCTGTCCAGGCTGGGGCCGCAGGAGGTGCCGGAAGCGGACGCCAGCCTGACGACCGCGCCGGGCAAGGTGTGCGTCATCATGACGGCCGACTGCCTGCCGGTGCTGTTCTGCGATGTCGAGGGCAAGACCGTGGCGGCGGCGCATGCCGGCTGGCGCGGGCTGGCCGCCGGCGTGCTGGAGAACACGGTGGAATCGATGCGCGCGGCCGGCGCCGGCGAGTTGATGGCCTGGATGGGCCCGGCCATCGGCGCCTACCAGTTCGAGGTCGGGCCGGAGGTGCGTGCAGCCTTCCTGAACGGCGCGCGCGACGCATCCGGCGTGCGCCACGTCGAGGCGGCGTTTTCGCCCATCGAGGGCAAGCCCGGCAAGCTCCTGGCCGATATCTACGGCCTGGCGCGCTATCTGCTGCACCGGGCCGGCGTGCAGCAGGTGCATGGCGGCGAATTCTGCACCGTCTCCAATTCCGGCCGCTTCTATTCCTACCGCCGCGACGGCGTCACCGGCCGGCAGGCAGCCCTGATCTGGATCAAATGAATCGGGCCGGCGCGGGGTTAGGCTTCGCCGTCGGTAGTGGCGGCGGCCTGGCGGGCCTCGTGCGCGGCCAATTCGGCGGCGCGGCGGCGCGCTTTGCGCTTGCCGGTGCCGGCGATGTAGATCAAAGTGCCCAGGGGCAGCACGCAGTAGAACAAAAACGTTACAATTCCCGCAACGACGGAGGGCTCGGTCAGCGCCATCAGTCCGACCACGTATATCCAAGCAATAGCAACAATCAGCATCAGCAGCCCAGGTAAAGATATTTAACTATTTTTAGGGAATCAAACATGAATTTGCCAGATCCTCAAGCCATTGCCAATGCCTGGATGTCGCAGATGAGCGACCCCGGACAGTGGCAATCCTGGTTCAACATGGCCCCCACCACGGAGGCCAACCCGCTGGCCGCCATGATGCAGGACGTGGGCGCCTCGGTGAAGCCGGAGGCCATGGAGCAGCTGAAAAACCAGTACATGCAAGATTTTGTCGAGTTGTGGCAAGAGTTTTTGTCCGGTAAAACGCCGGAAGTGGGCGACCGCCGCTTCACCTCGTCCGCCTGGCAGGGCAATCCCATGTCGTCATTCAATGCGGCATCATACCTGCTGAACGCCAAATTCCTGAATGCGATGGTCGATACGGTGGACACCTCGGGCCAGCAAAAGCAGAAGATCCGCTTTGCCGTGCAGCAGATCATCGACGCCATGTCGCCGGCCAACTTCCTGGCCACCAATCCCGAAGCGCAGCAAAAGCTGATCGAAACCAAGGGCGAGAGCCTGACCAAGGGCCTGGCCAATATGCTGGCCGACATGAACAAGGGCCATATCTCGCTGTCCGACGAATCGGCGTTCGAGGTCGGCCGCAACCTGGCCACGACCGAAGGCACGGTGGTGTATGAGAACCCGCTGTTCCAGCTGATCCAGTACACGCCGGCGACGGCCACCGTGCACCAGCGCCCGCTGCTGATGGTGCCGCCTTGCATCAACAAGTTCTACATCCTCGACCTGCAGCCGGAAAACTCGCTGGTGCGCTATGCGGTGGAGCAGGGCAACAGCGTGTTCCTGATCTCGTGGAGCAATCCGGACCAATCGCTGGCCGGCACCACCTGGGACGATTATGTCGACCAGGGCGTGATCGAAGCCATCCACGTGGTGCAGGACATCAGCGGCCAGGAGCATATGAACCTGCTGGGCTTCTGCGTCGGCGGCACGCTGGTGTCGACCGCGCTGGCGGTGCTGGCGGCGCGCGGCGAGAAGCCGGCCTCCAGCCTGACCCTGCTGACCACCTTCCTCGACTTCAGCGATACCGGCGTGCTGGACGTGTTCGTCGACGAAGCCCAGGTGGCGATGCGCGAGCAGCAGCTCAAGGGCGGCGGCCTGATGCCGGGCCGCGACCTGGCCAGCACCTTCTCCAGCCTGCGTCCGAACGACCTGGTGTGGAACTACGTGCAGTCCAACTACCTGAAGGGCAACGAACCGCCGCCGTTCGACCTGCTGTACTGGAACTCGGACAGCACCAACCTGCCGGGCCCGATGTTCTGCTGGTACCTGCGCAACACCTACCTGGAAAACAAACTGAAGACCGGCAAGCTGAAGGTGGCGGGGCAGAAGGTCGACCTGGCCAGCATCGACGCGCCGGCCTTCATCTACGGCTCGCGGGAAGACCACATCGTGCCGTGGATGTCGGCCTTCGGTTCGATGAACATCCTCAATCCGGGCAAGGTCAAGGCCAACCGTTTCATCCTGGGCGCGTCCGGCCACATCGCCGGCGTGATCAACTCGCCGGTGAAGAACAAGCGCAGCTACTGGACCAACGACAAGCCGCTGGGCCGCGCCGCCGCCAAGCCGCAGGATGCCGAGGCCTGGATGGCCGGCGCCACCGAGCACCCGGGCAGCTGGTGGCCGGAGTGGGCCGCCTTCCTGGCCGAGCACGGCGGCAAGGACGTCAAGCCCAAGGCCAAGCCGGGCAATGCCCGTTACGCGGCGATCGAGCCGGCGCCGGGCCGCTACGTGAAGGTGCGCGCCGACTAGAAGCGGTGGGGGAAAGGCGTCTTATTGTCGATCTGTAAATTTGGTTGCGTTGCAATAAAACCTAAAAGTTATATCAGATTGTGCAAGATATGCTTTTTCCCCTCTATAATAGGTAAAGTAGGCTAGTGGGAAAGCGGACCGAAGTTCGCTTTTTTTTCGAATTGTTAGAGTACGCGCTGCGGCGCAATAAGTGGACTTGTGATGAGTAGTGCGAAAAAAAATGCTGACCGTCTGATCAAAAAATACCCGAATCGCCGTCTGTACGACACGCAGACCAGTTCCTACATCACGCTGACCGACGTCAAGCAGCTGGTGCTGGACAATGAAGAATTCACCGTGGTCGACGCCAAGACCAACGAAGACCTGAGCCGCAGCATCCTGCTGCAGATCATCCTGGAAGAAGAGGCCAGCGGCGCACCGATGTTCTCCAGCGACGTGCTGGCGCAGATCATCCGCTTCTACGGCCACGCCATGCAGGGCATGATGGGCTCCTACCTGGAGAAGAACGTTCAGGCCTTCACCGACATCCAGCGCAAGTTCACCGGCACCGCCGTCGGCGGCCTGGAAGGCAAGCCCTTCAGCCCGGAAATGTGGACCCAGTTCATGAACGTGCAGGGCCCGATGATGCAGGGCATGATGAATAACTACATCGACCAGAGCAAGAGCCTGTTCGTGCAGATGCAGGAACAGATGCAAAGCCAGAGCAAGAACATCTTCGGCACTTTCCCGTTCGTTCCGGGCGTGCCGCCGACCGACAAGAAGTAATCCTTCGCGCTCCGCCACACGGCAAACGGCACAGCCACTTCGGTCGCTGTGCCGTTTTTGTAGGTAAGTTACAAAAACTCCCAGAAACCCGTTGACACCAGAATTTCTTCAGTAGTACTATCGACAACATCAGTGGAAGCGCTTCCACTTCACGATCAAACGAAGGAGTTGCTGTGGTAGTCGAAGCATCAATTGCACTGGAAGAGACGTTCTCCCCGCCGGCCGATTCGGTCCTGTGGAACAAGGATTTCCTGATGGGCGCCGCCACCGCGGCCTACCAGATCGAAGGCGCTGTCGCCGAAGACGGCCGCATCCCTTCGATCTGGGACACCTTCTCGGCCACGCCGGGCAAGACCCTGTCCGGCGACACCGGCGCCATCGCCTGCGACCACTATCACCGCTGGGAACAGGACGTCGAGCTGCTGGCCAGCCTGAACGTCGGCGCCTACCGCCTGTCGATTTCCTGGCCGCGCGTGATGACGGCCGACGGCCAGCCGAATCAAAAGGGCATCGCCTTCTACCGCAAGCTGCTGACGGCGCTGCGCGCCAAGGGCCTGAAAACCTTCGTCACGCTGTACCACTGGGATCTGCCGCAGCACCTGGAAGACAAGGGCGGCTGGGTCAACCGCGACACCGCCTACCGTTTCGCCGAATACGCCGACATGATCAGCCGCGAGCTGGCCGGCCTGGTCGATTCCTGGGCCACGCTGAACGAGCCCTGGTGCTCGGCCATGCACGGCTACGGCACCGGCCACCACGCGCCGGGCAAGCAGGACGTGGTGTTCGCCACCCTGGCCATGCACCACCTGCTGCTGGGCCACGGCCTGGCGGTGGCGCACCTGCGCGCCAATGATCCGGCGGCGCAAGTGGGCATCGTCACCAACGTCGGCCGCGGCACCAGCACCGGCACCGGCGACGCCGACCAGCGCGCCGCCTGGCTGTTCGAGCTGCAGCACAATAACTGGATCCTCGATCCGCTGCTGAAGAAGTCCTATCCGTCGGCGCTGTGGGAGCTGTGGCCGGGCGCGCAGCCGGCGATACTGGACGGCGACATGGAGATCATCGGCCGCCAGCTCGATTTCCTGGGCATCAATTACTACTTCCGCACCAATGTGGTCAGCGACGGCAAGCACGGTTACATCGAAGTGGACCTGGAAAACGTCGAGCGCACCCAGATGGGATGGGAGGTGTACCCGGACGGCCTGCGCCACCTGCTGGTCGGCTTCCACCGCGACTACCCGAACCTGCCGCCGATCTACATCACCGAGAACGGCACCGCCTCGGACGACAAGGTCGTCGACAATGAAGTAAACGATAAAAACCGTATCTCCTTTTTGAACCGCCATTTGGCTGCGGTGGATCAAGCGGTGAAGGCGGGCGTCGATGTGCGGGGCTACTTTATCTGGTCGCTGATGGACAATTTCGAATGGGCCTTCGGTTATGTGCGCCGTTTCGGTATCATCCATGTGGATTATGCGACCCAGAAGCGCACCTTGAAGCGCAGCGCCAGGCTGGTTGCGGACTTCCTCGCTAAACGGGACGCCAAATAATTGAACTTCCCGCAGGCATCCGAATAAAATGGGCGCTCGACGCCCACAGGAGACAGAATGATTAAGGCTACAAAGCTGGGAAGCGCCATCGCGCTCGCCCTGGCGGCATGCGCGGGCTGGTCCACGACCGCGCGGGCGCAGGCGCCGGCGCCCGCATCGGCGCCGCTGAAGGCGACCGTGATCCATTGGTGGACCTCGGGCGGCGAATCGCAGGCGGTCAAGCAGTTTGCTGACGCCTATAACAAGGCCGGCGGCCAGTGGGTCGACAACGCCATCGCCGGCGCCGACCAGTCGCGCGCCACCACCATCAATCGCATCGTAGGCGGCAATGCGCCGACGGCCGCGCAGTTCAACACCTCCAAGCAGTTCCGCGATTTCGTCGAACAGGGCTTGCTCAATAACGTCGACGATGTCGCCGCCGCCGGCAAGTGGGACCAGATCATGCCGCCATCGATACTGGCGGCGATCAAGATCAACGGCCATTTCTACGCCGCGCCGGTGGACATCCACATGCCGGCCTGGTTCTTCTATTCGAAGGCCGCGTATAAAAAAGCCGGCATCGCCAACGAGCCGCAGACCTGGGACGAGTTCCTGGCGCAGCTGGCCAAGCTCAAGGCCGCAGGCCTGGTGCCGCTGGCCTTCGGTGGCCAGGTGTGGCAGGAGAAGATCACCTTCGACGCCATTTTCGCGATGGTGGGCGGCTCCGACCTGTACCTCAAGGTGTATCGCGACCGCGACCAGAAAGCCGTGATGTCGCCGGCCTTCAAGCAGGTGCTGGTGGACTTCAAGAAGCTGAAAGCCTTTGTGGATGCCGGCTCGCCGGGCCGCAACTGGAACGACGCGACGGCCATGGTCGTCAGCGGCAAGGCCGGCGTGCAGATCATGGGCGACTGGGCCAAGGGCGAGTTCTCGTCGGCCAAGCAGGTGGCGGGCAAGGACTTCGGCTGCTTCCCGGGCTTCGGCCCGAAGGCGCCGTACATCGTCGCCGGCGATGCTTTCGTGTTCCCGAAAACCACGGACGCCAACGCCGTCAAGGCGCAGAAGCTGCTGGCGACGGTGGTGACATCGCCGGCCGCGCAGGTGGCCTTCAACTCGCGCAAGGGCGCGATCCCGATACGCGGCGACGTCGATGAGTCGACGCTGGACATCTGCGCCAAGCAGGGCCTGGCCATCATCAAGGACAAGAGCCGCCAGCTGCCGAACGCCGAGATGCTGGCGTCGCCCGACACCACCGGCGCCCTGCAGGACGTGCTGACCAGCTACTGGAACAAGAACCAGTCGCCGGAAGACGCGCAAAAAGCCTTTGCCCGCGCGCTGAAGGACCAATAAGCCATGGCCAAGAAGCGTCAAAGCGTTTCCTTCGCCGCCTACGTCGCCTTGATACCGATGGCGCTGACGGTGCTGCTGGCCTATCTGGGCACGATGTTGTGGACCGCCCGCGTATCGGTCAGCAGCTCGCGTACTTTCCCGGCCAGCGATTTTGTCGGCGCATCGCAGTACATCCGCCTGTTTAACAACGAGCGCTGGCTGCTGTCGCTGCAAAACGTCGCCGTGTACGGCGTGCTGTTCATCGCCGCCTGCCTGGTCATCGGCTTCCTGCTGGCCGTGTTCATCGACCAGAAGGTGATGGCCGAAGGCGCGCTGCGCACCATCTTCCTGTATCCGTATGCGATGTCGTTCGTGGCCACGGGCCTGATCTGGCAGTGGATACTCAATCCCGAACTGGGCATCCAGGAAGTACTGCACAAGCTGGGCTTTGCCGAGGCCAAGTTCGACTGGATCGTCGACCAGGACATGGCGATCTACACCATCGTCATCGCCACCGTTTGGCAGGCTTCCGGGCTGGTGATGGCGCTGATGCTGTCCGGCCTGCGCGGCGTGGACGAGGAATTGTGGAAGGCCGCCCGCATCGACGGCATCCCGCGCTGGCGCGTCTACGTCAGCATCGTGCTGCCGATGCTCGGGCCTTCCGTCTCCACCGCCTTCGTGCTGCTGTTTGTGATGGTGGTGAAGGTGTTCGATTCGGTGGTCGGGATGACGCAGGGCGGCCCGGGCACGGCCAGCGAAGTGCCGGCAAAGTTCATCATGGATTACCTGTTCGGCCGCGCCAACATCGGCCTCGCGTCGGCGGCGTCCATCGTGCTGCTGACGACCGTGCTGGCCATCGTCGCGCCGCTGTACTATGTGCGCAACCGCCGCGCAGCGAAGGGGGCGTGATGGGACAGGTCGTCAAACTCGAAAAGGCAGCAGTGGACAATAAAGCAGCAGGGCTGGCGCCGGGCGGCGCGGCCAACGACAGTTCCATCGCCGTGGCGCCGCCGGCCATCAAACCGCGCCGCACGCTGGCGTGGACCCCGGCCCGCATCGGCGTCTACGGCTTCCTGATTGTGGCGGCGCTGTTCTTCCTGCTGCCGCTGTACGTGATGCTGGTGACGTCGGTCAAGCCGATGGAGGAGATCCGCCTCGGCACGCTGTTCGCGCTGCCGGTGCACGCGACGCTGGAGCCGTGGCTGCAAGCGTGGCAGTCCGCGTGCACCGGGCTTGAATGCAACGGCATACGCGGCGGTTTCTGGAACTCGGTCGCCATCGTCGTGCCGAGCACCATCCTGTCGATCGCCATCGGCGCGGTCAACGGCTATGCGCTGTCGTTCTGGCGTCCACGCGGCGCCGGGCTGTTGTTCGCCATCCTGATGATGGGCGCCTTCATTCCGGTGCAGGTGATGGTGTATCCGCTGGTGCGCGTGCTGGCGGCGGTGAACCTGTTCAGCTCATTGCCAGGCATTGTGCTGATCCACACCATCTTCGGCATGCCGGTGATGACGCTCCTGTTCCGCAACTACTACGCGGCGCTGCCGATGGAGCTGTTCAAGGCGGCCCGCATCGACGGCGGCGGTTTCTGGCGCATCTTCCTGCAGCTGATGCTGCCGATGTCGACGCCGGTGATCGTGGTCGCGGTCATCATGCAGGTCACGGGCATCTGGAACGACTTCCTGCTTGGCCTGGTGTTCGCGGGTTCCGAGCATCTGCCGATGACGGTCCAGCTGAACAACATCATCAACACCACCACCGGCGAGCGCCTGTACAACGTCAACATGGCCGCGACCATCCTGACGTCGGTCGTACCGCTGGCTCTCTATTTCATTTCCGGCCGCTGGTTCGTGCGCGGCATCGCCTCTGGCGCGGTTAAAGGTTAACTTGGGGTTAAACAATGTCTAACGTAGCTATTCGTAATCTGCAGATTCAGCTGGGCGGCAACAAGGTCATCGAGTCGCTGAACCTGGACGTGAAAGCAGGGGAGTTCGTGGTGCTGCTGGGCCCTTCGGGCTGCGGCAAATCGACGCTGCTGCATTCCATCGCCGGCTTGATCGACACCACTTCCGGCCAGATCGAAATCGGCGGCAAGGACATGACCTGGGCCGACCCGAAGGACCGCGGCATCGCGCTGGTGTTCCAGTCGTATGCGCTGTATCCGACGATGAATGTGGAAGCCAATATGTCCTTCGGCCTGCGCATCAACGGCACGCCGAAAGCGGAAATCGCCCGCCGCGTCTCGCGCGCTTCGGACATGCTGCAACTGGGCCCGCTGTTGAAGCGCAAACCTGCCAACCTGTCCGGCGGCCAGCGCCAGCGCGTGGCGATCGGCCGCGCCATTGTGCGCGAGGCGGACGTGATGCTGTTCGACGAGCCGCTGTCCAACCTGGACGCCAAGCTGCGCACCGAACTGCGGCGCGAATTGAAACAGCTGCACAAGCAGCTCGGCGCCA
Organism: Duganella sp. HH101; assembly: GCF_001758795.1. Taxonomy (NCBI): domain Bacteria; kingdom Pseudomonadati; phylum Pseudomonadota; class Betaproteobacteria; order Burkholderiales; family Oxalobacteraceae; genus Duganella; species Duganella sp. HH101. The sequence goes on from NZ_LRON01000024.1 coordinate 15,361, forward strand.
CCATGATCTACGTGACCCACGACCAGGTCGAGGCGATGACGCTGGCGCAGCGCATGGCGGTGATGAAGGGCGGCGTGGTGCAGCAGTTCGACACGCCGGCCAATATCTACAACGAGCCGGCCAACCTGTTCGTCGCCACCTTCCTCGGCTCGCCGGGCATGAACCTGTTCAAGGGCTGGCTGGAACAGGAGGGCGGCCGCACGCTGTTCCGCAACGATCACATGTCCGTCGACGTGACGGGCTATCCATTCAAGCAGCAGCCGTCCGGCAAGCACGAATGCGTGTTGGGCGTGCGGCCTGAAGACATCGACGTCGGCAATTGCGACGGCGCCGATAACGTGGTGTGCGCATCGGTCTCGCTGGTCGAGGCCATGGGCGCGCATCGCGTGTTGTGGCTGGACTTCCACGGCACCCAGATCGCGGGCATCGTGCAGGACCAGCAGAACATCGAAACCGAGAAGGACATCAGCTTCTCGATACGTACCAAGCGCATTTCTCTTTTTGACGGGGCCAGCGAACAGCGGCTCTAACACCGTAGCAGTAGTTGTGCTGTAAGACCGGGCCGCCACGGCATGGCCCGCCGCGTCGGCGCGTCTTGCGGTGGTACCGGTTCCACACGTGCATAAGCCGTCACACAGAACGGGGCACGCAAACTAAACTGATGGAAGAAGCGAGGACAGACAAAATGAAGAAAACGATTTTAGCCTTGAGCATCGCGCAGATCGCGCAGTTCGCATTTGCCGGCGGCGCCATGGCGCAGCAGCAGGCGGCCCAGGCGGGCGGCGACATGGAGAAGATCATCGTCACGGCGACCCGCCGCGACACGCTGGTGCAGGACACGCCGCTGGCGATCACCGCCTACACGCAGGACACGCTGGCCAACAACCAGGTCAAGGACCTGGCGACGATGACCGCCATGGTGCCCAGCCTGGTGGTGGAGCCGCACAGCGATTCGGGCGGCGTGCACGTGTACATGCGCGGCGTCGGTTCGGCCAACCACACCGAGTTAGGCGACCCGGCGGTGGCATTCTATGTCGACGGCATCTACGTGCCTCGCCCCCAGGGCGCGACGGCGCTGATGTATGACCTGAACCACGTCGAAGTCGCGCGCGGTCCGCAGGGCACGCTGAACGGTCGTAACTCCACCGCCGGCGCGGTCAACCTGGTTTCCGGCGCGCCCAGCACCGCCAAGACCTTCGGCTCCGCCAGCATCACGCTGGGCGACTACCACCACATCCAGACGCAGGGGATGATCAACATTCCGCTGAGCGAAGACATCGCGCTGCGCATCGCCGCCATCAAGGACCAGCATGACGGCTACGTCGACTTCCTCAAAGGCTCGAACGTCCAGCCGGGCACCAAGAAGTACGGCGCCGGCGACCAGCAGGGCGCGCGGGCTTCGCTGCTGTGGAAGTTCACGCCCGACCTGAAGGCCACCTTCATCGCCGACTACTACAGCGATACCGGCGCGGGCAACATCTACCTGGCGGCCGAACCGAAGCCGGGCCAGAACCTGCGCTCGGCGCTGATCGACACGCCGGGTACGCTGGACCAGTCTATCATCACCGCCAAGAGCAAGGTCGAATGGCGTCCGATGGATGGCCTGGCGACGCAGTACCTGGGTTCGTGGAGCCGCCTGAAACGCACCAACGGCAGCGATGCCGACGCCGGTTTCTACCCGGGCTTCAAGGCCGAGAACCGCACAGAGTGGAGCCAGTTCGACAGCGTCTCCAACGAAGTGCAACTGCGTTCGGACTCCGAATCGCCGCTGCAATGGGTGGGCGGCCTGTTCTTCTTCCGCGAGAAAAACAAGATCCGCTTCGACATCGACCGCAGCCAGATTTCGCAGGCGATGCTGGACCAGGATATCGCCAGCGGCAGCGTGATCTTCGTGCAGCCTACCGTGGGCCAGTATGCGTCGGCGATGTCCTTCATCCAGGGCGACCGCGAGCTGCATTCGAAAGCCGTGTTCGCGCAGGCCAGCTACGACATCGATCCAATGTGGAAGGTGACGGGCGGCGCCCGCTACACCAAGGACCACAAGTTCGACATCGGCGGCCAGAACTGGGCCTGCCCGAACTGGCCGGACAACGCGCCGCGCGGCACCGTCAACCTGACGCCTAGCCAGATCGCGCAGCTGGTCACGCCGGGCGTGGGCACCATCAACACCCACAACATCGGCCCTGGCGGCGTGGTGAACCAGCAGACCTGCGGCAATACCTATGGCGACAACACGGCAGACCTGAAATACGGCCAGTCCACCTGGCTGGGACGTGTCGAGTACAAGCCGACCAAGGACATCCTAACCTTCGCTTCGGTGACGACCGGTTTCCACTCGCCGGCCATCGGCGACGGCGGCGCCACCACCAAGCCGGAGAAGCTGACCAGCTATGAAGTCGGCTTCAAGTCGGACCTGTTCGACCGCAAGCTGTCGCTGAACCTGGACGCGTTCTGGATGAAGTACAAGGACAAGCTGGAATCGCAGGTGGTGAACAACACGCTGCAGAACTTCAACGCGGCCGGCGCTTCGGTGAAAGGTGTCGAGGCTGAGTGGAGTTATCGTCCGACCAGCGCCGACCGCTTCAGCGGCAACGCCACCTGGCTGAAGGCGCGCTATGACGACTTCCTGTCCTGCGATGTCGACGCGGCGCGCGCCAACAACCAGTCCTGCGGCACCACCGCGCCGACCGTCAACGTTGGCGGCGCCACGCTGAAGCATGCGCCGACGTTTGCCGCGACGCTGATGTATGAGCATGATTTCGACACCGGCAAGGGCCGCATCACGCCGCGCGCTTCGGCGCACTACGAGTCGGAATCGTTCGTCGGATCGGGCGCGTTCAATACCGACGTGCCGGGCCATCCGGGCGTGAAGCAGCAGAAGGCTTACACCACGCTGGACCTGAGCGTGCGCTATGAGCCGCTGAACAAGGCTTACACGGCGGAGCTGTTCGTCAACAACGCGACCGACAAGGCAGTGAAGTACGACGCCATCGAAATCTGCACGCAGACCGGCGCTCCATGCCAGCCGACGCAGCAGATCTGGGCCGCGTACTACAACAACCCGCGCACCTTCGGTGGCCGGGTGTCGATGAAGTTCTGATCCAGGGAAGTGACTAGTGGTTTTGGGCCGGCAGCGATGCCGGCCTTTTTTTTTACGACTTGCGCGCAGCAACCGAGCCGCGCATCGTCACCGTGACCGGGAAGTCGCGGACGATTTCGTGCTGCGTGCCGTAGCACTGGTTGAGCAGCCAGCGCACGGCGTTCTGCGTCAGCTGCTGCATCGGGATGTGCACCGACGTCAGGCCTGGCGACGAGAACTCGGCCGAGTAGTCGTCGTCGTAGCCGACGATGGAGACGTCGCCCGGCACGCTGATGCCGGCGCGGTGGAAGCACGACAGCGCGCCGACCGCCATCTCATCGTTGGCGCAAAACAGGCCGGTGAACTTGTGGCCGTCGCCGATCAGCCGCTGCGTGGCGCCGAAGCCGCCTTCGCGCGAGAAGTCCGATTCGATCAGCTGCACCGTCGAACGCGCAATGCCGTTGCGCTGCAGCTCGGCGAAGAAGCCGTCCAGGCGCTCCTTGTTGTCCGACGTCGCGGACGGGCCGGAGATCACCGCCAGTTCGCGGTGGCCCGCCTGCAGCAAGGTCTGCGCCGCCAGTTCGCCGCCGTGATAGTGGTCGGGGCAGAACGACGCCTCCGGCAGCTGCGGGCTGCGGCGGTTGAGGAAGGCCATCTTCGGATGCATTTTCTGCAGCGAGATCAGATCCTCGTCGTACAGGTCGTGGCCCAGCACGACGATGCCGTCGCAATCGCGGCCGATCAGGAACTTGACCGCTTCGATCGCCTCGTCGCGCGGCGTGCCGTCGCCGCAGCCGGTGGCCACGACCACATGGCGGCGCATGGCGCGCAGTTCGATGTCGGTCTGCTTGAGGATGGTGCCGTAGTAGGCGCCGAAGAACGAGGGGGCGAAGATCCCTATCATGCCCAGCGACTGCGCGGACAGCGAGCGGCCGATGGAGGAGGGGCGGAAGTTGAGTTGCTCAATCGCGGCCTGGACTTTTTTCATCGCCTCGGCCGATACCGGACCGGCGCCGGAAATGGCGCGCGATGCTGTCGACATGCCTACACCGGCGAGCAATGCGACGTCTTTCAGCGTTGCCACTAATTCTCCTGAACTGGGTGATGCGGCGCGCGCGGATGCGGCCACTGGGTTAGCCTCTATCCTAACATGATCTCCCTATGGGGAATGGGGTATAATGCTCGATTGCTCGTAATTTTCATGGCGTTTAAAGCAACCTATCATGCAATCGCAACCACTCTCCCGCATCACCAAGCCCGCCGCCGCAAGCACCACCGTGACGGGTGCCGCCCCGAAGGTCGGCTTCGTCTCGCTCGGCTGCCCTAAGGCGCTGGTCGACTCCGAACAGATCCTGACCCAGCTGCGTGCCGAAGGCTACGAGACGGCCAAGTCCTACGACGGCGCCGATCTGGTCATCGTCAACACCTGCGGCTTCATCGACGCCGCGGTGCAGGAATCGCTGGACGCCATCGGCGAAGCGCTGGCCGAAAACGGCAAGGTGATCGTGACTGGCTGCCTGGGCGCGAAAAAAGACGCCGCCGGCGACGACATCATCATGAAGGTGCACCCGAAGGTGCTGGCCGTCACCGGCCCGCACGCGCTGGCCGAAGTGATGGACTCGGTCCACCTGCACCTGCCGAAGCCGCACGAGCCTTTCCTCGACCTGATACCGGCGCAGGGCATCAAGCTGACGCCCAAGCACTACGCCTACCTGAAAATCTCCGAGGGCTGCAACCACCGCTGCTCGTTCTGCATCATCCCGTCGATGCGCGGCGACCTGGTCTCCCGTCCTATCGGTGAGCTGATGCTGGAAGCGGAGAACCTGTTCAAGTCCGGCGTCAAGGAGCTGCTGGTGATCTCGCAGGACACCTCGGCCTACGGCGTGGACGTCAAGTTCCGCACCGGCTTCTGGAACGGCCGTCCGATCAAGACCCACATGACGCAGCTGATGGAAGCGCTGGGCGAGCTGGCCAAGTCCTACGGCGCCTGGGTGCGCATGCACTACGTGTATCCATACCCGCACGTCGACCAGGTGATCCCGATGATGGGCGAGCACATTCTGCCTTACCTCGACATCCCGATGCAGCACGCGCATCCCGATGTGCTGAAGCGCATGAAGCGTCCGGCCAGCGGCGAGAAGAACCTGGACCGCATCCTGGCCTGGCGCGCGATGAATCCGAACCTGACCATCCGTTCGACCTTCATCGCCGGCTTCCCCGGCGAGACCGAGGCGGAATTCGAATACCTGCTGGACTTCCTGAAGGAAGCGCAGATCGACCGTCTGGGCTGCTTCGCCTACTCGCCGGTCGAAGGCGCGACCGCCAACGAGCTGGCCAATCCGGTGCCGGAAGAAGTGCGCGAAGAGCGTCGCGGCCGCGTGATGCTGCTGCAGGAAGAGATCTCGAAAGCGCGCCTGAAGGCCAAGGTCGGCAAGACCGTGCGCGTGCTGATCGATGAAGTCAACCGCACCGGCGGCGTCGGCCGCTCCAGCGCCGATGCGCCGGAAATCGACGGCGTGGTGTACGTCAAGCCGCCGTACGAGCCGCACAAGAAGCTGGCTGTCGGCCAGTTCGTCGACGTGAAGATCACCACGTCCGACGCCCACGACCTGTGGGGCGAGGCGCAGTAAGCCTGTTGCTGTTGTGCCGGGCTAATGCGCCGGGGCGATCGCAATCGATCGCTTCGCCAGCATTTCCGGCGCAAAGCAGCCATCGCGGTAAGTGCCGTCCAGGCGCTTGCGCTGCAAGTCCTCGATAACTTCGTCGTAAAACTCAAGCTTGTACGTTGGCTGCCCGCCGTCGGCCGGCGTAGCGCGTAGCAGTTTGCCGACGACGGGCTGGAAAGCGTCGACGCAGGCGGCTATCGATCCGATGTGCTCGATACTGCCGAAGTCTCCGGACGCGATGGTTTGCGGCGGATCGGGAACGATGGCGAACAACTGCTGGCCGGCGCGGCACCATCCCACATGCGTTGGGAAGCCCATGGCCTCTATGCCGCTGCTGCCGAAATCCTCATCCACGCCGAGCTGAAAATCCAGCGGGACATTTTCATGTACCCATTTCAGGTCGCGATACCATTGTGCTCGTTCCGCTGTCGTCAGCGGCAGCTGCGGCAGCCTGCCTCCATGATCGTGGAAGGCGTTGAAGCGCAGTACTGAAATCCCCAGCCTCGCAAAGTAGGCGGTGTAGCGCAGCAGGTGCTCCCTGGTGTGGTTATGCTTGCCGATCGTCACACCGATATTGATGTCCAGCGGTGCCGCCGGCTGCGCCTCGCTGTTGAACGAGTGGATGCGCGCAATGACACGCTCGCAGTCTCGCCCCGCGAACACACCCTTGATCGGATAGTCTTCCTGCGGCAACAGCTTCAGATCGCTGTCCAGTATGCCGTGAAAGGTGATAGTGACATTGCCGAAGCCGTTTTCTACGCCGCTCCACAAATACTCCTTCCATTGCGCATCGAGCAGGGGCGCGCCGCTGGTCCACATATCGCCGCGCTCCATGGTCTTGGTTGGCCTGCGGTTTTCTTCCTGGTGAAAATCCCGGTTGTGCGTATCGCCGAACAGGCGCAGGAACATGCCATCCCTGCCGAAGCTGTCGGAAATCATGGGGAAGACGCGGTAGCCCTGTGCGGCCAGGCAGTCCATGATGCGGCGGCCTTCGACCAGGTCGATGGAGCGGTTGGCGGCCGCCGGCTGGTTGATGTAGAAGCAGTGCGCGCACGCCTGGCGGCAGGTTTTCCGGCCGACGGTGGTGTCGAGTTGCAGATAGAGGCTGATGTCCCCGGGCCGCAGCGAACGAAACGGCACGTCGAGCGGAATGTCGCCATGGTCATCGTATGCGATCGGTTGATTGCGGAAATGCGCGATGGACATGTGGCGTCCTTTCACCAGTCTTCTTGCTGGAACACGGCAACGGCCAGCACGCAGCAAGGCTTGCATGCCGTGGCAGAGATGGTCGCCTTGCCCCGCGTTGCCGGCACTGCGGCGCGGCGCTGGCACAAGTCGGCGATGGATAGCTCGATGTCGCGTTCGACTGCCTGCAAGGCGCTGGCGGCATCTGCCGCTGTCCCGTGATGCTCCACGAATACGCCGCCGCCATGGTCGAAGATGGCCCAGCCTATGCCTGCCGCCAGGCCGGTGTCGCGCTGTCCGCTGGACGACGCTGCCGCCTGTACCACGTAGAGGCGGTTGCCCCATGTACGGCGCAGGTCCGGCTCCGACTGTGGCGCCGGCTCCCATCCGGGCGGGATCACGCTGGAGAGCGCGATCACGTTGAAATTGCCGATGCCGGTTTTCCAGAGCGCGTCGTCGTAGGCGGACAGCTCCGTCTGTCCGTGGCCGATGCCGGTGATGACGGGGATGATCCGCCTCGTGCCACCGCCGCTCATGTCGACCCCGGTGCGCCGGGGAACTCGGTCTGCAGCAGTTCGGTGCGTCGCTTGAGGCTGGCCTTGACGAAGGGCGTGGAGCCGCAGCCGAGCGGGTCGCCGGTATAGCGTTCGGCCATCACGGCGCAGCGTGACGTGCAGTAGTAGGGGTCGCGCGACAGCTCGCAGTTGGGGCACTCCTTGAATTTGTCGTAAGTGAACTGACGGATATCCTTGAACGAATCCCGCCACAGTTCCTGGAACGTATGCTCGCGCAGGCTGCCGGCGCGGAACTTGTCGTTCGACGCGCAAATCGAGCATGGATACAGAGAGCCGTCGCTCATCAGGTAGGCCATCGCCACGCCGCAGAATTCGCGACCGGTGGCCTTGGCGATGTTATGGCACTCGTCCAGGAACTTGGCCACGCACAGCCCGACGGTATCGTTCATGACCTGGTCGTGGAGCTTGTCGGCGATATACAGCCGAGCCGTTTCCTCGACGATGTCCGTCTGCGGTTGATACTGCGGGAAAAACCTGCCGCGCCCGATAGGGCTCATCGGCGTCGATCCGAAGAAGCATTGGTGCTCGCGGGCGAAGTCCAGCAGCGTCTGCAACTCATGCACATTGCCTGCCGTCTGCGTCGACATGATCGCGGTTGGGATGCCGTTCCGGCGCAGCAGCAGTATGCGTTCGCGCACGTCGTCCCATGTGGAGCGGATGCGCAATTCCTTGTGCTTGGCTGTGCCGTCCACGCTGACGCTGACCACGCATTCCTTGCGCGGCAGGCGGTCGATCAGGTCTTGCGTGATATAGGCGCCGTTGGTCGCGATGGAGATGACGAAGCCAAGCTGGTGGGCGTGGTTGACGATGGCCAGGAAATCCGGATGCATCATCGGCTCGCCGCCAACCAGCACCAGGGCAAACACGCCGGCCGCCTTCATCTGTTCGAGGGCGTCGAAGATCTCGGGTGTCGAGAGTTCCTGCTCCCGCGGCTTGCCGGCCTCGATATAGCAGTGCCTGCAAGTCAGGTTGCAGGCGCGGGTGATCTCGAACCAGACGATGAGCGGCGCGCTCAGGTGAAACTCGTCCCTGACCGGAACGGATGGCAGGCGGTACGGCTCCAGCGCCTCCCGCGTCGTACCATGCAACAGCGCGCCTGCGACTGCATGGTTGTACAGGCCGATCTCGCCGGTACCGAACGCCAGGATGAAACCGAAGTCTTCCTGACGAATGCGGACGTCCGGGACCATGCTCGCCTCGCTGCGCTCAGATGGCGTTGCCGACCAATACGGCAACGGGGGCGACGGCCTTCACCGAAACATCCCCTTCGAACAGCAGGTCGATATCCAGCTTGACGCGTCCGCTGCTGGCGATAAAGTGCGTGAGTTCCTTGCGTTGTTCCTCGGTGAGATTCAGTTTCAACTCTTGATCCTGGCATGCGGTCGGCTGCGACATGGCGTTCTCCTTGAACGGTTGGTGGTGGGGGACATGAGTACTAACTTAACGATCGACGCCAATTGACGTTTGAGCTTTGTCAAAGGTGTGGGGCTGCGCCAGGCCGGCCGTGCAATGCGTTTATAATCAAGCCATGACTACCAAAAAATCTCTCCAGACCACGCTCGTCCATACCGACTACCAGGCGCCGGAAGGCTTCGCGGCCTTCCCTGGCGCCATTCACCATGCCTCGACGGTGCTGTTCAAGAACGTGGCGGCCATGCGCTCGGGCGAATGGAAAGAGAAGAACGCCTATACCTACGGCCTGCACGGCACGCCGACCACCTTCACGCTGGAAGCGCGCCTGGCCGAGATCGAGGACGGCAAGCACTGCCTGCTGGCGCCGAGCGGGCTGGCGGCCATCGCGATGGTCGACTTCGCGCTGCTCAAGGCCGGCGACGATGTGCTGTTGCCCGACAATGTCTACAACCCCAACCGCGAGCTGGGGAGCTGGCTGTCGGCCGATTTCGGCGTCACCGCGCGCTACTACGATCCGCTGATCGGCGAGGGCATCGCCGCGCTGATCCAGCCGAACACCAAGCTGATCTGGACCGAGGCTCCCGGCTCGGTATCGATGGAGGTGCCTGACCTGCCGGCCATCTGCAAGGCGGCGCATGAGCGCGGCGTGGTGGTCGCGCTGGACAATACGTGGTCGGCCGGCCTGGCGCTGCGCGGCTTCGAGCTGGGCGTCGACATCATCATGCAGGCGCTGACCAAGTACCAGTCCGGCGGGTCGGATGTGCTGATGGGCGCCGTCATCACGCGCGACCCGGCGCTGCACGAACGCCTGAGCCTTGCGCACATGCGGCTCGGCATGGGCGTGGGCGCGGACGACGCCTACCTGGTCGCGCGCGGACTGCCGACCATGCGCCTGCGCTTCGACGCGCACGACGCGGCCGCCCGCAAGCTGGCCGCGTGGCTGCAGGCCCGCCCGGAAATCACCCGGGTGCTGCACCCGGCCTTTACCGACTGCCCCGGCCACGAAATCTGGAAGCGCGACTTCAGCGGCGCCGGCGGTTTGTTCTCGGTGGTGTTCGACGAGCGCTATACCGAGGCCCAGACCGACCGTTTTGTCGACGCGCTCAAGTTCTTCAAGATCGGCTACAGCTGGGGCGGGGCCAACAGCCTGGTCATGCCTTACCGTATCCAGCGCATGCGCAACGACTGGCGGGACAAGGGCATCCTGGTGCGTTTCAACGTCGGCCTGGAGGACATCAACGACCTGATCGCCGACATCGAACGCGCGCTGGGGGAGCTGCAATGAGCCGCTACTGGAGCGACGTGGTCCACGGCCTGACGCCGTACACGCCGGGCGAGCAGGTGCAGATGCCCGGCCTGGTCAAGCTGAACACCAACGAGAATCCCTATGGCCCGTCGCCCAGGGTGGTGGCAGCGATGCAGGCCGCCGTCGGCGACCAGTTGCGCAAGTACCCGGACCCCGGCAACGCCGCCGTGAAGGACGCCGTGGCCCGCCGCTACGGCCTCGCGCGCGAGCAGGTCTTCGTCGGCAACAGCTCGGACGAGGTGCTGGCGCATACCTTCCAGGCCTTGCTCAAGCACGCTTTGCCGCTGCTTTGTCCGGACATCAGCTACAGTTTTTATCCGACTTATTGCAGCTTGTACGGCATCGAGGCGGTGCAGCTGCCGCTGAACGAGCGTTACGAGATCGACGTGGCGGACTACAACCTGCCGTGCGGCGCGATCATCGTCGCCAATCCGAATGCGCCGACCGGCATCGGGCTGCCGCTGGAGCGCATCGAGGCGCTGGTGGCCGCGCATCCCGACCAGGTGGTGGCGATCGACGAAGCCTATGTGGACTTCGGCGGCCATAGCGCGATTGCGCTGCTTGGCCGCTATGACAATCTGCTGGTGATCCATACGCTGTCCAAGTCACGTTCGCTGGCCGGGCTGCGGGTGGGCTACGCGGTCGGCCATCCCGACTTGATCGCGGGACTGGAGCGTGTGAAGAACAGCTTCAATTGCTATCCACTGGGGCAGGTCGCCCAGGCGGGCGCGGTGGCGGCGCTCGACGACGCGGCCTACATGGAGCGGACTTCGCAAGCCATCATCGCCACCCGCGCATGGCTGACTGCGCAGATGCAGGCCTTGGGCTTCGACGTGCTGCCATCGCAGGCCAACTTCATCTTCGCCCGCCATCCGGGGCACGACGCCGCGCAACTGGCGGCGGGGCTGCGGGAGCGGGCGATCCTGGTGCGCCACTTCAAGCAGGCGCGCATCGACCAGTTCCTGCGCATCTCCATTGGCACCGGCGATGAGTGCGCGAAGCTGGTCGATGCGCTGAAAGCGATACTTTCGTAACTCCTTCTGATATACTGTATAAAAACACAGTATATCGAGGGCGGCGATGGAATTGACGGACAAGCTGGAAATCCTGGCGGATGCGGCCAAATATGACGCCTCCTGCGCCAGCAGCGGGGCGCCCAAGCGCCACTCCATCGGCAAGGACGGTTTTGGCGCTACCACCGGCATGGGCATCTGCCACAGCTACACGCCGGACGGGCGCTGCGTCTCGCTGCTGAAGGTCCTGCTGACCAACTACTGCCTGTACGACTGCCAGTATTGCGTCAACCGGCGCAGCTCCAATGTGCCGCGCGCGCGTTTTTCGGTGGCGGAGGTGGTCAAGCTGACCACCGATTTCTATCTCCGCAACTACATCGATGGACTGTTCCTCAGTTCCGGCATCATCCGCTCGGCCGACTACACGATGGAGCAGCTGGTGCAGGTCGCGCGCGAACTGCGGGAAGTGCATCAGTTCCGCGGCTACATCCACTTGAAGACCATCCCCGACGCCGATCCGGCGCTGATCGCGGCGGCCGGCCGCTATGCCGACCGCCTCAGCGTCAATATCGAACTGCCGACGCAGGACAGCGTGCAGAAGCTGGCGCCGGAAAAGAGCGTCCACACCATCAAGCTGGCGATGGGCGCGATCCGCCTCAAGCTCGACGAGAAGGCGGGAGAGCCGAAGGCGCCGCGCTTCGCGCCGGCCGGACAAAGCACGCAGATGATCGTCGGCGCCGATGCCAGCGATGACCAGCAGATCCTGTCCACCGCCGAAACGCTGTACGGCAGCTACAAGCTCAAACGGGTGTACTACTCGGCTTTCAGCCCGATTCCGCAAAGCCCGAAGAGCGTGCCGCTGGCGCCGCCGCCGATGCTGCGCGAGCACCGCCTGTACCAGGCCGACTTCCTGCTGCGCAGCTACGGCTTCAAGGCCGGCGAACTGCTGCCCGCCGCCGGCAACCTGGCGCTGGACATCGATCCCAAGCTGGCCTGGGCGCTGGCGCACCGCGAACATTTTCCGCTGGACCTGAACCGTGCCGAGCCCCACATGATTGCGCGCGTACCCGGCATCGGCTTGCGCAACGCGCAGCGGCTGGCCGATCTGCGGCGCCTGCGGCAAATCCGTTATGCCGATCTGTCACGGCTGCGTTGCAGCATGAAGAAGATCGCGCCGTTCATCATCACCGCCGATTACAGGCCTGCGAGCGATACCACGCCCTCCGAGCATCTGCGGCGGGCGATGGCCGATGCGCCGCAGCAGATGAACCTGTGGCCGGAGCTGCAGGCGGCATGAGCGCGCAGGCTGCGCCGCTGGTCCGGTCGTTTGACGAGTGGCGCATCGCAGCGCGTGGTTTTATCGCGCGCCGCGTGGCCCCGGAAACCATAGAATGGCTATCGAGTGCCGGCGCTGGCGATTTGCTGTCGGGCGCGTCGGCTCCGGCAGCGGCAACGACGGAGGAGTCCGGAGGCCAGGCCGGCACCCGCTTGCCGCGCCAGCTGATGGCATTGCTGGAGGCGGCGTCCTGCCACAGCGCCGACGACCGCTGGGCCTTTTTGTACAGCAAGGTTGGGGTGTGGCGCTGGCAGCGTGGCGAGCGCGACGTCGTGTCGCCGGCCGACGCCGACGGCGCGCGCCTGCACGGCATGGTGAAGGCGGTCCGCCGGGAGGAGCACGATATGCACGCCTATCTACGTTTCAGGGAGCGCAAGGAGGCGGACGGAGCGCCGCGCTTCGTCGCCTGGTTCGAGCCGACGCACCATGTGCTGCCGCAGGTCGCCGTCCATTTCGCGCGCCGCATGGGCAACGTCACGTGGATGATCGCCACGCCGCAGGCGGCCGTGCTGTGGGATGGTGAAGCGCTGCACGAAGCGCCATCGTTGCTGCGCAGCGCGGCCGACATCGAGGATGCCGGCGAAGCACTGTGGCTGACCTACTATCGCAGCATCTTCAATCCAGCCCGGCTGAACGCGGACCTGCTGCGTAGCCATATACCATCGCGCTTCTGGAAGAATTTGCCGGAGGGCGCCATCGTGCCGGCCATGATCAGCGCCGCCGCCAACGGCGAACGGCGCACCGGCCAGGCGGAAACCGTCGGCCGGCGCGGCGGCAGCGCGATTGCCGTTGCCGCCGCGGACGCCCAGCCGCAGCGCGGGCACCCGACCACGCTGGACCAGTGCCGCCGCTGCGAGCTATGGAAGAACGCCACGCAGGCCGTGCCTGGCGCCGGCCCGCAGCGCGCGCGCATCATGCTGGTGGGCGAACAGCCGGGCGACCAGGAGGATCTCGAGGGCTTGCCTTTCGTCGGCCCGGCCGGGGCGGTGCTGGACAAGGCCATGGCGGAAGCGGGCATGGACCGCGGCAGCATCTACCTGACCAACGCCGTCAAGCATTTCAAATGGGAGTTGCGCGGCAAGCGCCGCCTGCACAAGACGCCGGCGCAAAAGGAAATCAGCGCCTGCCATCTGTGGCTGGAGGAAGAACTGGCGCGCGTGCGGCCGGACGTGGTGGTGGCGCTCGGCGGCACGGCGCTGAAGTCGGTGCTGCAAGACGGCAGCGCCACGATGGCGCCGGCGATGGATGCGCCGGTCCGGCACGAGGGGCGATGGCTGGTGGTGGTGTATCACCCCTCGTATGTGCTGCGGGCCCCGGACGAGGCCAGCCGGCGTGCCGCCTATCAGGTCATCGTCGACGGCTTGCGCCAGGCGCTGCGTCTGGTGGACGGCTAGACCGCGGCAGGTTCGTTGCGGTTCAGGCGCAGGATGCCGCTGATCAGGCGATAGGCCTTCCACAGCCAGGCGCCCAGCCAGACCAGGTAGGCCAGCGGTATGCCGATTACGCTGCTGGGCTGAGCCGTGGCGTCACCGGCGCACCATCACCACCCAGTGGTTGTTCCCAGCACCCAGCGCCGCCGGCACATGGGCGATGATGTGCTGCGAAGTGGCGGCATTTCCCTCCAGCTCGGACCAGGTGTTGGCCAGATGGGTGTTGAAACCGACCAGTGCGATATCCGCGAAACCGAGCAGCCTGCCGATGATGGACATCTGCTGCAGGCTTAGCCAGCGAGTCTGATACGGACCGGTGAAGCTGGCTGCCGCAGCATTGGCTTCCGCTGTGCCCAGGCTGCGCAGGTGCGCCGCCAGCGACGCCCTGGTGAAGGGCTGTCCGGCCAATAGCCCCAGCGCGTGTATGCCGCAGTCGCCGTCGGGTTCGGTCCAGCGGCTTACGCGCAAACGGATATTCGGTCGATTGTGGAGCGGAAACTCGTTTGCCTGGAAGTTGAGTATCATCGCTTGTTCGTCGGACGATGCCATCGCTTCGTCCTCTTCCGGCTCCCCCAGCACTTTATGCAGGCTCGTGTCCACGAAGGCCGGGCCGCTGCGCGCCGCGATGCTGTCGAAAAATTGTTCGAGCTTTCGTCCAACAACGTGCTCTTCGCTCTCTATGCACCGGGGAATCTGGTCCGCCAGCGCCCGGGTGAGGTTGAAGTCTTTTTTCTTGTTGGCGATGGCTTGCACGGCGCGGATGACGAGCTGCTCGTCGCTCTCGCCGCTGTTGCGGCTGAACAGCAGATGGCCGGCGCGTATCACGTTGATCATTGCCGAGGCGTTGCTGCGAAAGCCGTGCGGGTCAAATGACAGCGCATATTGGCAGTGGGCCAGCTCATCGAAGGAACCCAGCAAACCTGGTACTTTCAATCGTGGCGTGCTTTTGGCGAGATCGCGCAGCGCCGTGACCAGATCCTCCTCTTCCTCCTTGCCGGCGACGATCACATGGAAGGTGTTGTCTATGCCCGCCCTCGTCAGCGCCGCGCATAAATTACTGACGTTCGCAACCGTGGTGCCGTGTCGTGCGGAGATCATGCCGAACAGGACGATGCCGCTCCTGACGGTGGGCGTGGCAACCTGTATCTGCCTGGCCTGGCTGATGCGCAGTCTAAATTCCTGCACCATGATGGCCAGATTCAGATTGTCGTCGCCATCGCTTTTCAGCGTCGGCACCGGCGTGGGATTGCTGGGGCGGGCAATGCCAGGCAGGGTCGGTGGGTCTAGAAAACCCAGGTACTGATAGATGTGGCTCAGCACAGTGGTATGGACCGATGTCATCAATCCGGGCACTTGCGACTGCATGCCCTGGACGGCGTCGGCCGGGAATTGTCCTTGCATATGACTGTGGACGCTTGGATTGAGCGTAATGAGCCCGGTGGGCTGTTCGGTGACACGGGCGATCGCATTGACATTGCTGTTTTCATGCACCGTGTACACGATTAACAGCCGCTTGCCTGCGGCGTCGGCCGCCGCGTGCAATTTTCCCAGCAGTGTCTGGCTGAGGCCGCGCCCGGTGTAGCCGTTGGGCGTGCCGGTATAGCGTATGTGCCAGTTCAGAATGATCGTGTCTATCGTCGCGAGGGCCGGCGACTCGAGTACCCGCTTGAACTCACTCAGTATGCGGGGATTGGTATCGCTGGCTAGTTTTCTGGCGTTGGCGTTGCCGACCGGGCCGGTGTAGCTCAGGCGATCGATATATCTGCAATTGGTTTGCCCGCCGCCGATCACGGCCTGGAAATAGCGTTGCAGCCAATTGGCATAAGCGCCGTCGCCGCCATGGGCGTCGATCCGGCAGCGACCCAGCGTATGGATCAGTGCGTATCCCGGCGCCACGAGGCGCTGCCTCCCGGCCGCCGCGGCGGCCGAGCTCGACGAGGACGCCGCCGCGCTGCTGCTGCTGCTGGCGACAACCATGTTTCCGACGGACAGCCGCCGTTTCGTTTTTTTCGGTACGCAGGTGGGGCACTTGGACGTGGTAAATGTGGTGCGACATTTTCCGCAATAAGTCATGGTCATGCCCCAAGGTATTTTCGATAACCGGTATTGTCAAAAATTTCCATCCATGGCGAGCGAAGTTTCGTGCGGCGTCGTCAGGGCCCGTTGCGGAACACGCCCATGGTTTCGCGCCATCTCCATCCGCACGACGGCGCATGCGCATAACTGGTCGACGCGCTCAAGGCGCTGCTGCCAGCCGTTTAAACGTTGGCGGGTTCGTTGCGGTTCAGGCGCAGGATGCCGCTGATCAGGCGATAAGCCTTCCACAGCCAGGCGCCCAGCCAGACCAGGTAGGCCAGCGGTATGCCGATGATGGTGACGAACAGCACGGCGCCGATCGCGACGAACACCACGTACCACCAGAACGAGCGGATCATCCAGCTGTGGTGGGTGTGGACGAAAGTGCCTTCGGTGCTGGGCCGCTGCAGGTAGTTGACCGCCAGCGGCAGCACGGAAAACAGGCCGAGCGAAAAGATGAAGCTCACTGCATGGATAATGTAGAGCCACCAGGCGGTGCTCTTGGCCGATTCGAGGCGATTATCCAGTACCAGTTCTTGTGACATGATCGCTCCTTTGTGAGATGGTGGTTGGCAGTATAGCGACGCCTTGCTTCAGGCGGCGCACAGTGTCGTCAAGGTCCGTCGCGGAACACGCCCATGGTTTCGCGCAGCCTCCAGGTGTACTTGAGCGATACCCAGCCGCCGACCGCAACGCCGTTCTGCATCGGCGGCACGAAGCGGCACAGGGCGATGGCGTCGCGCGAGGCGCGGTCCAACGAAAACGAGCGGCTCGATTTGATGATGCGCGACTCGGCAACGCGGCCTTGCGCGTCGATCAGCAGCGCCATGCGGGCCACGCCTTCCTGGCCTTTCATCTTGGCGTCGAGCGGGTAGGCCGGCGTGTCGCATTCGACCGCCAGCACCGCCGCCGGCAGCGATTCGAATGCGTCCGGCCCCACGCTGCTGCCCGCGCCTTTGCCCGCCAACGTGCCGGCGCCGAGGCCCGGCCCGGCCGAGCGGTCGGCCGCCGAGCCGGCGTTCGACGCCGTGGCGGCCGTGGCAGCCGTTGCGCGGTCCGGTGACGATAGTGGCGGCGACAGTGGCGGCGTCGCCGGCTCGTTGCGGGCCTGCGTTGCGGTCTGTATTGAGGTATGGGAGCTGGCGTGCACAGTCGCCGCATCTTCCGTGGTGGCTGCGGCCTTGATGGCGAACGACGGACCGAAATCCAGCCGTGGCATCGCCGGCGCGGACATGCTGCCGACGGCGATGTCCGCAGCCGGCGCCGCGCTGGAGCCGGCGCCGGAACTGAGCATCGCGACCTGCGTGATCCGGCTCGGCGCCTCATAGGTGAACAGCGTGATCTTGCCGGTCTTTTGCAGCATGAACCAGACGATCAGCAAGTGCAGCGCGACGATCAACGCCAGGCTGGAACCGCGCGTGTTGCGGCCGTGCCCCAAGCTCAAGAAACTCAAATCCTGTCGCATGCTGTCGCCCTTCCGTGTTGTGTGCATTGCGAAAAATATCACACTTCCCCGGCGATGCCCAGCGACAGCAGCAAGAATCTGCGCTACAGCGGCCGCACCGGAATGCAGATGTCGCAGCTCATGGCGCCGGTCTGCGGATCGAACGCCAGGTCGGGCGTGAACATTTCGAAGCAGGGGCGGTCGTCGCATTGCAGGCCGCTGGATGGCAGCCAGTTGCGCGTCATCCAGGTCCAGGCGTCGGCGATGGCGGCGGGCTGGCCTTCGAAACGGGCGACGGCGTAGCGGCCGCCGGGCAGGGTGGTGATGTCGGCCGAGCCGGTGGCGGTGAAGCTCTCCGGCACCGTCACGCAGGCGTCGTAGCGGCATTTGTCGGGCGGCGTGATGCTCGGGTCGTCGTAGCCGACGCCGTAGCACAGCGCCTGGCCCAGGCCGTGCGACTGCACCCAGGGCGCGACGGTGCCGCGCCAGAAGGCGCCGATGCCCGGACCATAAGGGCCGATGTGGCGGTGGTAGGCGACGCGGGCCGCGGGCAAGTCGATCACTTTAACGTCCATATTGAAATCTCCTGATGGGTTGTTGGAGATGTCATCGTCGCCGATGCCGGTTTGCGGCGTCTGATCGTACTTGCTCAGTACCTGATCCAGATTGCTCTGCGCGCGCCGGTCGCCGCCGAGCGCCTGCGAGGCCAGGCGCTCGCGCGTGTCGCGCCGCCACTCGGTCGGCGTGCAGCCGAACCTGAGCTTGAAGGCGCGCGCGAACGCTTCGCCGGAACCGAAGCCGGTGGCCAGCGCCGTCTCCAACACCGACTCGGGCGGCGTGCAGCTCAGGCGGAAGGCGGCTTTCTCCAGCCGCCGCCGCCGCGCGTAGTCGCCCAGCGTTTCGCCCATCCACGATTGGAAGATGCGGTGGAAGTGGAAGCGCGAGAAATTGGCGATATCGGCCAGCTGCGCCAGCTCCAGCGGCTGGTCCAGATGGGCGTCGATGTAGTTCAGCACACGGTTCATGCGGCGCGCGTATTCGGCACGGGGAGACTGGTCGTTGGGCAGGTTCATTTATTTTGCGGGCGTGTCGCGAGGCGCCGATTTAATCTATAAAATATAAACATGTTGATTATATAAGTGGCTTGCTCACATGGCGAAAACTTCGGTGCTGTTCGTCTGCATGGGGAATATCTGCCGCTCTCCGACGGCGGAAGGGGTGTTCCGCCATCGCGTGGAGGCGGCCGGCTTGTCCGACCAGTTCCGCATCGATTCGGCCGGCACCCACGGCTACCACGTCGGCGAGCCGCCCGACGCGCGCTCGATGGAGCATGCGGCCCGGCGCGGCTACGACCTGTCGGCGCAGCGCGCGCGCAAGGTGGCGGCCAGCGACTTCGAAGAGTTCGACCTCGTGCTGGCCATGGACCACGACAATCTAAGTCTGCTGGAAGCGGCCTGTCCGCCGCAGCACCGGCACAAACTGGGCCTGTTCATGGCGCACGCCAGCCGCAGCGGATCGGATGTGGTGCCCGACCCGTACTACGGCGGCGGGCGCGGTTTCGATCTGGTGCTCGACTATGTCGAAGACGCCTCCGATGGCTTGATAAAGCAATTGCGAAAACCATAAGATGATGGCAGCATACGCCCGTTGATCGCCATTCTGGAGCGATCCGCATCAGGAGACAAACATGTCGCAATATCGCAAGTGGATGCTGTCCGCAGGCCTGGCTACGGCCATGCTGGCCGGCGGAACAGGGCAGGCGCAGGATCTGAAACGCATCGAGGCGCTGGTCGATTCGGCCGCCGCCAACGACCATTTTTCCGGCGCCGTGCTGGTGGCCAAAGGCGACCAGGTCTTGCTGGACAAGGGCTACGGCTCTGCCAACCTGGAATGGAACATCCCCAACGCGCCGAGCACCAAGTACCGCCTCGGTTCCGTCACCAAGCAGTTCACTGCCGCCAGCGTGCTGCTGTTGCAGGAGCGCGGCCAGCTCAAGGTCTCCGAACCGGTCAGCAAATACGTGGGCGGCCTGCCTGCGGCGTGGAGCAAGGTGACGATATTCCAGCTGCTGAACCACACCTCCGGCATCGCCAACTTCACGTCGACCAAGGAATATCAGTCGATCGAGCCGTTCGCCAAGAAGCCGGAAGAATCCATCGCGCTGGTGCGCGACAAGCCGCTGGAGTTCGAGTCCGGCTCGCGCTTCAGCTACAGCAATACCGGCTACGTGCTGCTGGGCGCCCTGATCGAGAGGGTCAGCGGCCAGGGCTACGACGTCTTCGTGCGCAAGAACATCTTCGAGCCGCTGGGCATGAAGGACAGCGGCTACGACTGGAACGCCACCGTGCTGCCGAACCGCGCCGCCGGTTATGCGCGCGGCAAGAAAGGCGTGAGCAATGCCGGCTTTATCAACATGAGCATCCCGCACGCCGCCGGCGCGCTGTACTCCACCACTGGCGATCTGCTGCGCTGGCAGCGCGGCCTGTATGAAGGCAAGCTGCTGTCGCCGGCGTCGCTGGAGGCGATGACCACGGCGTATCACTCCGGCTATGGCTTCGGGCTGGGCATCCAGCAGAAGGACGGCGGCAAGGAGGTCGGCCACGGCGGCGGCATCGAAGGCTTCGCCACCGAGGTGCGCTACCGCATGGGCGACAAGATCAGCGTGATCGTGCTCAGTAACGTCGAAGGCAGCCAGCTGGAGTCGTTGACCGCAGGCCTGACGGCGGCCGCGCGCAACGCCAAATATGTGCTGCCGTCCGAGCGCAAGGATGTCGCGCTGTCGGCCGCGCAGATGGCCGCCATCGCCGGCACCTACACGATGCCGGACGGGCGCCGCCTGTGGCTGCGCGTGGACGGCGGCGGCATGACGTCGCAGCTGCAAGGCCAGGGCGTGCTGCCCATCTATGCCGAGTCGGCGAACCTGCTGTTCCTGCGCCGGGTCGATGCGCAGCTCGAATTGAACCGCGACGCGGCAGGCCAGGTGGAGGCGGTGACGCTGCAGCAGGGCGGCCGCAATATGCGCCTGCCGCGCGTGGCCGAAGCGCCGCCCGCCATCGAAACCCCTGGCGCTTCGGCGCCTGAAACTGAATAAGGAGTCCGCATGAAATTTAAATCCGTCTTGCTGTCGGCGACCGTCCTGGCCTTGGCCGCGGCCCAGGTGCATGCGCAGGAAGCCGCGCCGCAGCAGCTGCTCAAGCTGGTGCAGGCCTATACCGAAGCCCAGCGCGATTTCGAACCGTCGAAGATCGACGCCATCGTCACGCGCGATTTTTACGAAGTGTCGCCGCTGGGCGAGGTGGATCCGCGCGAGAAGGTGCTGGGCTTCTACCTGCCGGCCAACAAGCGCGAAGCGCCGACGATGGAAGTGTCCGAGCCGTCCATCCAGATGCACGGCAACACCGGCACCATCCTGGTCAAGCTGTCCGGCACGGTGGCCGTGCCCAATGCCGAGAAGCGCAGCTTCTCCCTGCGCGTCGGTTATGTCGCGGTGAACGAGGGCGGCAAGTGGAAGCTGGCGTCGGCCCAGTACACCGGCATACGCCCGCCCAAACCACAGTGATGCCGCAGTCCGCTCAGCCGGGCGGCAGTTCGCGGATTTCCACGCTGCCGCCGGCTTCGTAGTCGGGATTCCCGGCCAGCAGGAGCTTGGCGTCGGCTATGCTGGCGGCGCGCACGCGGATGAAGCCGGTGACGCCCAAGCCGGCCGCCTGTTCCGGCTGGCCTTTCTTCAGGCGTTGGCCGCTGCCGATGGCGCTGCCGCCGTCGAACTGGCCGGTCTGGCGCAGGCGGGCGATGTAGCCGTCCCAGTCGCCGTTGGCGCCGCCGGGGGCGTCGTCGAGCATGAGGATGATGTATTCGTTCATCGCGTCTCCAGTCGGTGCGAGGCGGCGAACACCGGTCCGCCAAGGTAGGAATAGTAGAAGCGGTGCTGCCGATTCGACAGCAGCACATGGTGGGCGCGCAGGAAGTCGCGGCCCAGTATCATCTGGTGGCTTCGGGTATCGACTTCCTCCCCGTCTTCCATCACGGTGAGGCGCGGGTGGTCGATCTTCTCCTCGCCGATCGCGAAGCTGTCGAAGGTGGCGATCCATGAGCGTCTGGATTTGCCGTTGACGCCGACCAGCCGGGCGCCCGGTTGGGCATCGGCGGCGGCGGGCGCGAAGCCCAGGCGTTCGGCAGCGTGCTGAGTGACCGTCGAGACGGCGGCGCCGGTGTCGATCAGCGCCGTCAGCTTGCTGCCGTTGAGCTCCACCTGGACCGTGGCGCGGCTGTCGTAGGCGGGTATCTTCAGCGGCACGTCCAGCGCGTTGACGTCCCAATAGGCCAGGGACTTGTCGTCGCAGCCCTCGGCGCGGAAGAACTTCAGCTGTTTGTCCGCCAGCGCGATTTCGAGATCGGCCTGCAGCAGATAGTCGGCGCCGACGATGCCGCCGTAGCCTGGATAGTCGAAGCCTTCGATCACGGGGAACAAGGCCTGGCGCACCCGCGCCGGTCCGATGATCACTTCGTCGGGACGGGCGGCGAACATCTGCGCCTGTCCGCCCACGCCGTAGGCCTTGTCCCGGGAGGGCGTGAGCATCAGCTGCTGGCGGTCGATTTCCGCACGCGTCAGCAGCGTTTTATAGGCGCCGGTGTCGATCAGCATGCGCACTGGCTTGCCGTTGATCTGCGCATCGGTGTAGGGATGGCCCCATCTGTCGTCGGCGCCGATGGTCAGCGTGGCGAGTTCGGTGTAGCGGCATTCGGCGGCGGCGTGGCTGGCGCCGGCGGCCAGCAGCGGCGCGCAGAGCAGGAGGTGGCGGATCATGAATAAAGGCGGCATAAAGGCGGCGACAGGCGGGCTTTGATGTTATCATTTTAATCAAATTCTGTGTTTGATATCTCGATGAATAAACTACCTCCCGCCTGGACTGCATCGCCTGCGCCGCCGACGCTGGTTATCGTCGGCAAGGAGCAGATCCAGGTGCTGGGCACCAATGTGAGTACCGCCGAGGAACTGGTCAGGCTGCTGTTCGAGCAAAAGATCGAGCGGATAGACTTGCAGGTAGAGAGCAGCATCGACTATGAACGCGTCGGCAAGGTCATCTACTCGGTGGCGCGCAGCGGCGTGCTGATCGCCTAGTCCGGGCCTCCCGTTTAACCCCAGATAACGACCATCCGTCACCGCAAATCGCGGCTTGGTCGGATGCCGCGCACGGGTCATGGTTATTTTGCCTACAGTGAGTCATTGCCATCCACATCCAGAGCGATGGCGATACTACCTGGACGGGAAAATATCATGCGTACTTTTATGTGGGCTTTGGCCTTGTGCTGCTGCGCTCCATGCGCCGCCGGCGCGGCCGAGAAACCGGCACAAACTATCGAGCTGCAAGACTTCAAGGGACAGTACGACCTGGCGGACGGCCGCACGCTGACCGTGACCGAGCGCCGCAAGAAACTGTATGCGCAGATGAACGGCGGTCCGGCGATTGAGCTGGAGGCCGCGGGGAAGGGCGCGTTCATCACGCGCTGGGGCGGCCTGCGGGTGGAGTTCGACCAGCGCGACAACGGCAGCGTGGCCGGCGTGCGCCTGTTCGGCGCCGAGCAGGTCGCGCGCCGTCAGGAATAAGCGCCTGAACTCAGGTCAGCAGGGGAAGGATGCCGTCCAGGCCGACGAAGTTGAGCGCGACGTTGGCCTGCTCGCGCACCACCGGCTTGGCGCGGAAGGCCACCGACATGCCGGAGATGCTCATCATCTTCAGGTCGTTGGCGCCGTCGCCCATGACGATGGCCTGCGACGGCGCGATGTCCAACTCCGCGCACACGCGCTCCACCGTGCGCTTCTTCTCTTCCGCATCGACGATGCCGCCGACCACGCGGCCGGTCAGCCGGCCGTCGACGATTTCCAGTTCGTTGGCGTGGGTGTAGTCCAGGCCCAGGCGCTCTTTCAGCCGCGAGGTGAAGTAGGTGAAGCCGCCCGACACCAGCAGCGTTTTCAGACCGGCCTGCTGCACCGCCTTGAGCATGGCCTCGGCGCCCGGCGACAGCTGCAGGCGTTCCTCGTACACGCGCTCCAGCGCCGACGCCTCCAGGCCTTCCAGCAGCGCCACGCGGCGCTTCAGGCTTTCGGAGAAATCGAGCTCGCCGCGCATCGCCGCCTCGGTGATTTCCGACACTTGCGGCTTGAGACCCTGCATGTCGGCGATTTCGTCGATGCACTCGATGGTGATCAGCGTCGAATCCATGTCCATGGCGACCAGCTTGAACTCGCTCATCTTGTGCATGCCGATCGAGTAGGTGGCGTCCAGCTGCGCCGCCTGGGCCGCCACTTCGATGGTCTGGCGCAGCGCGGGCGAGAAGGTGATGCCTTCGCAGCGCAGCGCGCGGTCGCTCAGCCAGGTGATGTTTTTCGGCGCCGTCAGCGCCGCGATGCGTTCCAGCCGGGCTTTGCAATCGTCCAACCCTTGCAGCACAAGGTTCATAGTATTTTTTGCGGTCTTCATAAATCCATATAGCGTTTTTTGGGCTAAGCGCCCAAGTTACGTGTTTAGGCTCACGCGGTCAACTGTTTGATCGCACCTTTGATTTGGGCGACACGCGCGGCCAGGTCGGGCATGGCGGCGGTGATCTTCAATTTGTCCTGGCCATTGAGCTTGATCTGGCGGTTCTTCTGTATCAGGTCGATGATGCGCATCGGGTCGATCGGCGGCTTGGCCATGAATTGCAGCGTGGCCGCCTCGCCATGGGCGTCGATCTTGATGATGCCCACGGTCTTGGCGGCGATGCGCAGGCGGTGCGTCTCGATCAGGGCCTTGACGGCGTCGGGCAGTTTGCCGAAACGGTCGATCATCTCTTCCTGCATGTCGTCGATCTTGTCCTGGACGTTGCAGTTGGCCATGCGCTTGTAAATAGATAGCCGTTCGTGCACATCGCCGCAGAAATCGGCCGGCAGCAGCGCCGGCACGTGCAGGTTGATCTCGGTGGTGGTGGCCAGTGGCGCCGCCAGGTCGGGCTCCTTGCCGGCCTTGAGCGAACGCACCGCCTCGTTGAGCATGTCCGAATACAGCTGGAAGCCGATCTCGGTCATCTCGCCGGACTGGTTGTCGCCGAGGACTTCGCCGGCGCCGCGGATCTCCAGGTCGTGCATGGCGAGATAGAAGCCGCTGCCCAGTTCCTCCATCTGCTGGATCGCGTCCAGGCGGCGCTGCGCCTGCTTGGTCAGTCCCTGCACGTCCGTCACCAGCAAGTAGGCGTAGGCCTGGTGGTGCGAACGGCCGACGCGCCCGCGCAGCTGGTGCAGCTGCGCCAGGCCGAACTTGTCGGCGCGGTGCATGATGATGGTGTTCGCGGTCGGCACGTCGATGCCGGTTTCGATAATCGTGGTGCACAGCAGGATGTTGTAGCGCTGCGCCACGAAGTCGCGCATCACTTTTTCCAGGTCGCGTTCGTGCATCTGGCCGTGGGCCACGGCGATGCGCGCCTCCGGCAGCAGCTCGGTCAGCATCGCCATGCGGTTCTGGATGGTCTCGACCTCGTTGTGCAGGAAGTAGACCTGGCCGCCGCGCTTCAATTCGCGCAGGCAGGCTTCGCGGATGATGGACTCGCCCTCGCTGCGCACGAAGGTCTTGATCGCGAGGCGCTTTTGCGGCGCGGTGGCGATCACCGAGAAGTCGCGCAGGCCTTCCAGCGCCATGCCCAGCGTGCGCGGGATGGGCGTGGCGGTCAGCGTCAGCACGTCGACTTCGGCGCGCAGCGATTTCAGGGTCTCCTTCTGGCGCACGCCGAAGCGGTGCTCCTCGTCGATGATGACCAGGCCGAGGCGGGTGAACTTGACGTCGTCCGACAGCAGCTTGTGGGTGCCGATGACGATGTCCAGCGTGCCGTCGGCCATGCCCTTGATCGCCTGCGTGATCTCCTTGCCGGTGCGGAAGCGCGACATTTCGGCGATGCGCACCGGCCAGTCGGCGAAGCGGTCGGCGAAGGTCTGCGCATGCTGCTCGGCCAGCAGCGTGGTCGGCGCCAGGATCGCCACCTGCTTGCCGCCCATGACGGCGATGAAGGCCGCGCGCAGCGCCACCTCGGTCTTGCCGAAGCCGACGTCGCCGCACACCAGCCGGTCCATCGGCTTGCCGGAGGTCATATCCTTGATGACGTTGTTGATCGCTTCCTGCTGGTCCGGCGTTTCGTCGAAGCCGAAGCTGTCGGCGAAGCGTTCGTAGTCGTGCGCCGAGTATTCGAACGCGTGGCCCTGGCGCAGCGCGCGGCGGGCGTACAGGTTGAGCAGCTCGGCGGCGGTGTCGCGCACCTGCTCGGCGGCCTTGCGCTTGGCTTTTTCCCAGGCGCCGGAACCCAGCGCGTGCAGCGGCGCGTCTTCCGGCGAGGCGCCGGAGTAGCGCGAGATCACGTGCAGCTGCGATACCGGCACGTACAGCTTGGTGTCCTTGGCGTACTCCAGGTGCAGGAACTCGGTCTCGCCTTCGCCCAGGTCCATGCTGGTCAAGCCCATGTAGCGCCCGATGCCGTGGTTGATGTGCACCACCGGATCGCCGATCTTCAGCTCCGACAGGTCGCGCACCATCGACTCGACCTGGGTGACGGCTTCCTGCTTCTTCTTGCCGACGCGGCGGCCGGAGCCGGCATACAGCTCGGTCTCGGTGATGAAGATCAGGTTCTCATCTGGCGTGGACAGCTCGAAGCCGGCGTGCAGCGGCGCCACGCCCAGCATCAGCTTCTCGCTGGAGGTGGCGAAGCCTTCGTAGCCTTCGACCGGCGTCAGCGCCAGGTCGTATTCGTTGAAGTACTGCTGCAGCGTTTCGCGGCGGCCGTTGGTTTCGGCGCAGATCATCACGCGGCGGCCCGCCTGCAGCAGGTAGGCGCGCAGATTGGTCAGCGGGTCTTCGCTGTGGCGGTTGACGGCGATGTTGGGCACCGGCGCCGACAGCTCGGAGGCGCCGCTGTCGGCATCCTTGGACACCACCAGCCGGCCGTAGGGCTTGGCCAGCGTGAAGAACTGCTCGTCCGACAGGAACAGCGCTTCCGGCGCCAGGATGGGGCGCTCGCGGTCGGCCTTCAGGAAGCGGTAGCGCGAGCCGGTGTCGGTCCAGAAGCGCTTGATGGCGGCGTCGATGTCGCCGACCAGGGCCAGCGCCGCGCCTTGTGGCAGGTAATCGAACAGCGTGGCCGTCTCGTCGAAGAACAACGGCAGGTAGTACTCGATACCGGCCGAGGCGATGCCGCTCTTGATGTCCTTGTACACCACGGAGCGCGAAGGATCGCCTTCGAACTGTTCGCGCCAGCGGTTGCGGAAGGTGGTGCGCGCCGCTTCGTCCATCGGGAACTCGCGGCCCGGCAGCAGCCGCACCTCGTTGACCGGGTACAGCGAGCGCTGGGTGTCGGCGTCGAAGGTGCGGATGGTTTCAATGGTGTCGCCGAACAGGTCGAGCCGGTAGGGCAGGGCGGAGCCCATCGGGAACAGGTCGATCAGGCCGCCACGCACCGAGTACTCGCCGGGCGACATCACCTGCGCCACGTGGGTGTAGCCGGCCAGCGTCAGCTGCGATTTCAGGCGCGCCTCGTCGAGCGACTCGCCTTTTTTGAAGAAGAAGGTGTAGGCCGCCAGGAACGACGGCGGCGCCATGCGCACCAGCGCCGTGGTGGCCGGCACCAGCATCACGTCGCACTGGCCGCTGGTGATCTCGTGCAGCGTCGCCAGGCGTTCGGACACCAGGTCCTGGTGCGGCGAAAAGGCGTCGTAGGGCAGGGTTTCCCAGTCCGGCAGCAGGTGGCAGCGCAGCTGGTCGCCGCCGAACCACGGGATCTCGTCCAGCAGGCGCTGGCCGTCGCTGGCGTTGGCGACGATCACGGCCAGCATCTGGCCCTGGGATTTGAGTTCGAGCGCGGTGAGCGCCAGTGCGTAGGCGTCCGACGAGCCGTGCAGCGCAGGCAGGGCGTAGCGGGTGCCGGGTTTTGGTAGGGAGTTTTTTAAGACCAGGGACACAACACACATTCAACGGTTAGGGAGACCTCGATGCACCGCCGCAGGGGCAATGCCGCTGCCGACATTATAGACGAAGCCTAGTGTTCGAGTGAGCGCCGCTGCAACCCCGGGAGACCGGGGTCGGACCCCATGCGGGGTCCGACCCCCCGGCGCCGCCGTGCGGGGTCAGCGCGGCCGGTTCGCTATGCCGAAGGGCACATGGACCATCGGTATGTTGCCGTCGGCCGACTTCAGGTGGCTGAGCTGGTCGTCGAAGAAGATGTGCGGCTTGAAGATGCCCAGCACCCGTGCTTTTTCCATGCCGCCCAGGAAGAAGGTCTCGTTGGCGGACACGCCCCAGCTCTTGAGCGTGGTGACGACGCGCTCGTGCGACGGCGCGCTGCGGGCGGTGATGATGGCGATGCGCAGGATGCGCTTGTACGAAGGGTCGCGGCGCTGGGCGCGCTCTTCCAGGCGCTGCATCAGCGACAGCTTCTGGAACAGGTCGGCCAGCGGCCCGGGCTGGTGGGGGATGGCGACCCGCTCGCGCTCGTGCGCGTGGAACTCGTCGACATCGTTGTTGCGCTTGAAGACGGTTTCCGATTCGTCGTCGGCGATCACGCCGTCGAAGTCGAAAGCGACCCGCAATTCCTCGTCGTCGTCGTCCTCGGTGCGCGACGGCAGCACCAGGCCGGCCGGATAATTGGCCTCCAGCGCGTTGCGGACGTCCTCTTCGTTGGCGCTCAGGAACAAGGAGGTATTGAAGGCTGGCAGGTAGCTGTACGGCGACTTGCCCGTGACGAAGCAGGCGCGCGAGATGTCCAGCCCGTAGTGGGCGATGGAATTCATCACCCGTAGCCCGGTTTCCGGCGAATTGCGCGACATCAGCACCACTTCCACCGGCGCCGACTGCGCGTAGTGCTTGTTGATGCCCAGGAAGCGGCGGATGAAGGGGAAGGCCACGCCCTTGCCCAGGATGACGTCGATATGCTGCTCCTGGTACTTGCGGTATTCCTCGGCGCCGCCTTCCAGGTAGATCTTGTGCGATTCGGTCAGGTCAAACAGCGCGCTCGAAGCGATGCCGATCACCAGTTTGTGCTCGATAGGGTAGGCCATGGTCTAGTCGGTGGATTGCTATAAGCATCACTTTAACCGATACGCCATCATCATGCGCGGCATATTATTGGTATTGCATTGGTTATATAGATAAAATATTTTTCTTATCAAGAATATTATTGATGTTGTTAATGAGATATAATTCAGCCCTTGCTTGCGGGTTTCCCTTGTTTCTCAACGAACATACCAATTACATACCATGACCATTTCCACTCTGATGCACCGCATTTTGCCGCTGGTGCTGGGCGTCGCTGCCGTGTGCAGCGCCCAGGCCGCAGCGCCGAGTTTCGACCTGGGCCTCGCTTCCGGCTACAGCGGCTATTTCTATGGCAACGCCAGTAACTTCACCGACGTCGAAGGCCGCCTGGCCGTCGGCGGCAACCTGTCGGCCAACGGCGCCTCGATCGGCTACCGCACCCCGTACGGCGTGACCGCGCCTACCGTGGTGGTCGGCGGCAACGTCAAACTGAGCAGCGGCGACATCTATGCCGCCCCGCTGACCAATGTGAACACCAACGCGTCGATCGGCCCGATCACCGAGTACACCAAGAACTACAACGGCTACGGCGTCTACGGCGGCAACAACACGTCGTCGTCCTACCTGAACCTGAGCAAGGCCAACATCTCCAGCTATACCGACTTCAGCGCGGCCAAGACCCAGCTGACCGGCCTGTCGAGCACGCTGAACAGCCAAGCCGGCAACGGCACGGTCAACTTCGCCAACGGCGGCATCGAGCTGGTCGGCAACAACACCGCCGGCCTGCAAGTGTTCAACGTCAACACCCGCAACCTGAGCAACCTGACGCTGAGCAACGTGAAAGACGGCGCCACCGTGGTCATCAACGTGACCGGCAGCGGCGACGTGGTCTTCGGCGGCGGCCAGGACGGCTTGCTGGAAAAGCTGCGCGCCAACGTGCTGTTCAACCTGAACGACGCCAACGTGGTCAAGGTCAACACCTTCGTCTGGGGCTCGGTACTGGCCAACGACGCGGTGCTGTCGGGCGCCGGCCACCTGGAAGGCAGCATTGTCGCCAAGTCCATCGTCAGCGCGGTCGAGATCGGCTACGAGCCTTTCAAAGGCTACGTCGCCACGCCGGTCCCGGAGCCGGAAACCTATGCCATGCTGCTGGGCGGCCTGGCGCTGATGGGCGTGGTCGCACGTCGCCGTCGCGCCGTCTGATTTGGCGCTTCGTCGTTAAAAAAAAGCTGCCTCGGCAGCTTTTTTTGTTTCTTTCTTGCATGGACGATTGCCACTGGCCGTGGGCTGCGATACATTGGGGCATCCTCAGGACGGACTCCGGCGTGCTCAATCTCGACACTCTCTTACTGGTTCAGGTCTGCATCACGCTGTTGACGACGGCGCTGCTGGTTGCCTCCGCCTGTTACACCGGCAGCCCGTCCGAGCAGCGCTGGTGGGCGGCGGGCAACCTGGTGGTGTCGCTCGGACTGGCGATGGCCAATATGTACGGCGTGCCGGACATCTTCAGCGCCATCCTGGGCTACGGCATGATCGCCTTCGGCATGGGCCTGGTGCTGCGCGGCCTGCGCGTCTACTGCTCCGAGGTGCCGCGCTGGCGCGAGGTGATCGTCGTGACGGCGGTGGCGCTGCTGATCCCGGCCTACTTCACCTTCATCGTGCCCAGCCTGCGCGCGCGGCTGTGCTACAGCGGTTTCTATTTCGCCCTGCTGAACTGGCAGTGCGCCCTGACGCTCGCGCGCCATGGGGGCTGGCGCGGCATCGTCATCAGCGTGGCCGGCTTCACCGTGCTGGGGCTGGCGCTGTTCGCGCGCGGCATGAACATGGTATTCCACAGCGATCCGGCCGACGTGCCGGGCTCCCTGGTGATGGGGGCCAGCATGCTGGCGATCCCGCTGGCCCAGGTCTGCATCGCCTTCGGCCTGATCCTGATGGTGATGTGGCGCTATGCGGAACGCTTGCGCAAGCTGTCGACGCTGGACGCGCTGACTGGCGCCTTGAACCGGGCCGGCCTGGAGATCCAGGGCAAGCGCGTGGGCCTGCGGGCGCAGCGCGGGCGGCGCAGCCTGGCCGTGATCATGATCGACGTCGACTTCTTCAAGACCATCAACGATACCTACGGCCATCCGGTCGGCGACGAGGTGCTGCGCCACATGGCGCGCATCCTGCGGCTGGAGCTGCGGCCCTACGATCTGCTGGCGCGCTTCGGCGGCGAGGAGTTCGTGCTGATGCTGGACGGCTTGAACCGCGATGCCGCGATCAAGGTCGCCGAGCGCCTGCGCGCGCGCATCGAGCTGGAACTGGTGGAGATCGACGCGCTGTCGGTGCGCTACACGGCCAGCGTCGGCGTGGTGTCGTCGGACGAGCACGGCTACGACCTGATACGCCTGATCTCCGCCGGCGACGCCGCCATGTACGAGGCCAAGCGCTCCGGCCGCAACCGCGTCATCGGCGGCTAGCCGGCCACCGGGCGGCGTGCCGCGTCAGGACAGCAGCGCGATCAGCGCCTGCGGATGCAGGCCCCAGCCGGCCAGGCCCGACAAGCCCATCAACACGCCGAACGCCGTCGGCACCAGCGCCGTGAAGTACAGCGCCCACAGCTGCGTCAGCGCGGTGATGGCCAGCAGCGAGATGGCGATCGCCAGCAGCGCGTCGGACAGGTCGAACTGGTCGTCCTTGAAATTGGCGGCGTCGTAGGTCTGCTGGTCTTGCTCGGCCTGGGCCTTGGCGTCGGCCTTTTTGGCGGCCTGGTCCTGCGCGATCTTTTCGTACTGCTGTATCGCTACGCCATACGCCGCCTGCTCGGCGGCCGGCTTGCCCGCCGCGGCCAGGCGCAGCTGCACCACGGTGGACTTGGCCACTTCCTCGCGCACGTTACGGGCCTGGTAGAAGGCCCAGTGGTCGACGCGGTTGGCCTGCGCCTGCTGCATGCCCTGGTTGATGTTATCGTCCTTGACCTTGCAGATGCCCATGAAGGTGGCCAGAAGCGCCACGGTGATGGCGACGGTGGCATTGAGCTTCTTGCCGGAGGCCGGCGCGTCGCTCTGCGTGTCGACGAGGTCCAATGGTTCCATGTATCTTGATTCTCAGTGTAAAAACCTCAAGCTTAACCTACAACTGTGAGCGCTGAGCCACACACTGTACGAATGTGATTGACGCTGCCGGGGTCGGGCAGCATATTTAGTTATGTGGGGAAATATCACGAATACTCACGCAGACTAACCACTTCACGAGGTACAGCATGTTCAAGAATTTACTCATCAAGTGGAAGCTTGCCGTTCTGGTGGCTATCATGATGGTTGCTTTGGCGATCGTCGGCGCGGCCGGCTATCGCGGCATCGTCAAGGTCGGCGGCGCCGTCGAGGAAATCGGCGTGGTGCGGCTGCCATCGATCCAGGGGCTGCTGGCCATGAGCGAGGGCCAGACGGCGGTGGCGTCGGCCACGCTGTACACGGCGGTCTACGAGAACGACTATCACTCGCAGGACAAATTCGCCGAAGCGCAGGAGCTGCGCAAGAAAGCCTGGGCCAATATCGATCGCGGCTGGAAGCGCTACGAGCCGCTGCCGCAGACGGCCGACGAGGCGGTGATGTGGAAACAGTTCACCGGCGAGTGGGCAGCGTGGAAGGCGGTGGACGACAAGCTCGGCGCCATCATCGGCGCCATGGCCGCCAACAAGGACGAACAGAAGCAGAAGGATTTGTTTGTCGATTTCTACGCCCAGTACCAGTTGTCGCGGCCGCTGTTCCAGAAGGCCGAGACGACGCTGATGAAGATCGAGAAGCTGAACGAGGATATCTCCAACACCAGCGTGGAAGAGGGCACGGCGGCGGTGAAGAGCGCCCAGTGGGCGATGGTGATCGCGGCGGTGCTGTCGGCCCTGGTGGCGATCGGCTGCGCGGCCTACATCACGGCGGCGATCACCACGCCGATCAACGAGGCGGTGCAGGTGGCGCAGACGGTGGCGTCGGGCGACCTGACCAGCCGCATCGAGGTCAAGACCACCGAGGAGACCGGCCAGCTGCTGCAGGCCTTGAAGGACATGAACGGCAGCCTGATACGCATCGTCGGACAGGTGCGCAGCGGCACGGAGACGATCGCCACGGCGTCGTCGCAGATCGCCACCGGCAACCTGGACCTGTCGTCGCGCACCGAGGAGCAGGCCAGTTCGCTGGAGGAGACCGCGTCGTCGATGGAGGAGCTGACCTCGACCGTGCGGCAGAATGCGGACAATGCGCGTCAGGCCAACCAGCTGGCGGTATCGGCATCCGGCGTGGCGCTGCGCGGCGGCGACGTGGTGTCGCGCGTGGTCGATACCATGGAGTCGATCAATGCTTCGTCGTCGAAGATCGTCGACATCATCAGCGTCATCGACGGCATCGCTTTCCAGACCAATATCCTGGCGTTGAATGCGGCGGTGGAGGCGGCGCGCGCCGGCGAGCAGGGACGTGGTTTCGCGGTGGTGGCGGGTGAGGTGCGCACGCTGGCGCATCGCTCGGCGGCGGCGGCCAAGGAGATCAAGGAATTGATCGGCGATTCGGTCGGCAAGGTCGGCACCGGTAGCAAGCTGGTGGCCGAGGCGGGTGAAACGATGAGCGAGATCGTCACCAGCGTGCAGCGCGTGACCGACATCATGGCCGAGATCTCGCTGGCGACGCAGGAGCAAAGCGTGGGCATCGATCAGATCAATATGGCGGTCGGGCAGATGGACACGGTGACGCAGCAGAACGCCGCGCTGGTGGAGGAAGCGGCTGCTGCGGCGGCCTCGCTGCAGGAGCAGGCGGCGGGGTTGGCGGAAGTGGTCAGCGTGTTCAAGATGGACCAGGCGGCGGCGCCGCGTCCGCAGGCGATGGCGCAGCGGCAGACGCGCGTCGCGGCCGCGCCGGTGCGCGAGCGCCTTGCGGTGGCTGCACCGGCGCTTGTGCGGCCCGTGGCGAAAGCCGCTCCGGCCAAAACGCCGGCGCGCCAGATGGCCGCCGTAGCCTCCGACGACTGGGAAGAGTTCTAACAATAAAGTAAGCCACTATCTGGCGCAGCAGCACAGTAAGGCAGCCTTCGGGCTGCCTTTTTTTATCTGTGATCTGGCGCAAACCGTGCGGGAGACACAGGCGCTAGTGTGGAGGATTGCCTGCCTGGGAGGATCTGTCATGTCAGCGAACGTTGAAGGAAGTCAAGTTGAAAATGTCGCGCACCGGCCCTATGATGAAAGCATCGTGGCCCGATTGACGGCACTGGAGACGGAAGTGGCTGTTAAGCAAAACAACTTTGCCACCAAGGATGACTTGCAAGCGTTGCGAGAGGAAATGCACGCTGGTTTCGAGCGCGTTACTGCGGCGTTCAACAGCCACAAGCTTGATGTTAAGTCGGAAATCAACAAGTTACGCGAGGAGGTCATTGCCGCACTGGCGAATCAACGGATCGACTTCAATAACGCCTTGGCCAAGCAACGTCAAGATGTCTACGACGCGCTGGCCAAGCATCGTGAGGAGTTCAACGTTGCGTTGGCCAAGCAACGAGAGGAGCTCTACGATGCATTGGCCAAGCATCGTGAAGAGTTCAACGTTGCATTGGGCAAGCAACGTGAGGAGCTCTACGATGCGTTGGCCAAACAACGGGAGGACTTCCATGCTGCATTGGCCATGCAATCCATCGAGTTGCACAAAACCCTGGCAAGTCATGCCTGGAAAATCTACAGCCTGGCTTCGTTGCTGATCGCCGGCGTGTATTACATCGCCCGTTATGTGCATTAGATCGCCAGCGGGCCGCACAATTTCCTTCGAGTTCAAACGTCATCACCATTGGATAACCAAAGGGAGATGGCATGAATTTTTCTACGGACGAAATTTTGCGGCCTTTGCATGAGCAAAGCCAACAGCAATCGATAGCGCGTGCGCGTATGCAGTTTGCGGGCGGCGATGAGGACTTCACCCGCCTTCTGGGCGAGTACATGTTACTGGCCCCCAGCCAAAAAGGAAAATTCCTGAAGCGATATGGCCTGTCGACAGGCGACACGCAAACATCGCAGGGAACGCCCATGTCCCTGGCCGTATCGCCTGAGATGGGGCGCTTCTTGTACAGCCTGGCGCTGATGCAGCGCCCCGCGCGGATACTGGAACTCGGCAGCTCCTACGGCGTTTCGACGCTGTATTTCGCCAGTGCGCTGCGCCAGATCGGCAAGGGAGAAATCATCGCCACGGAGCTCGATGCCCTCAAATGCAAAGCACTGCTGGAGAACCTGCGCGCTGCCGGCGTCCAGTCCTGGGTCGACCTGCGCGAAGGCGATGTCTTCGACGCGGTCGGCCAGCTTGAAGGAACGTTCGACATGATCTTCATGGATGTATGGGCGAGCTTGTACCTTGATCTCTTCCGGAAGATAGAGCCTTTTCTGAAGCCTGGCTCGGTCGTCATCACGGACAATATGTACACCGCCGAGGAAGAAGTGCGCGCGTTCAAACGGTACTTGAGCGGCAATCCGGCCTACTCGTCCATCACCCTGGACTTCGAGTCCGGGGTGGAGCTGACCGTCATGATTTAAACATCACTGCTCATAAGCGCCCAGGCGCTTTTGCTCATCGGCCGAGAAGATGGTGTCGCGCAGTTTTTGCAGCGACGCCGGATCGGAGGCGCCCGCCAGTTGCTGGCGCTGCGCCTGATAACTGGTGATGCGGCGCTGCCAGTCGGCTTCCTCCCGGTCGACGTCGGCCAGGCGGGCCGCCGCTTCCGGCGATAGCGCCGCCGCGCGCATGCGGTAGATTTCGTTGTCGCCCTGGCCTTGCGCGCGCGCCTTCGCCACCGCTTCCTCCAGCTTCAGCACCCTGGCCGGCGCGTCGCGCTCATCGCGCACCTGCTGCGGCAGCCGTGCATCGAGCGCCGCGATGCGTTCCTTGCGTTGCGTATCGTTCAAACGCTGGTCGGCGTTGATCTCCAGCCGCGCCACCGCATCCAGATCGTAGGCGTCGCTGGCGCTGAACAGGCCTTCGGCTTCCGCATCGCTGAAGTAGGAGCGGCGCAGGCGCTGCATGGCTTCCAGCCGCTGGCGCGCACCCTGCGCCAGATCCTGCGTGGCCGGCAACCCGCGCTCCACATTGACCAGCGCGCGCTTGTAGGCCAGGTACGCATCCAGCAAGCGCCTTGCCTCGGTCGCCGGCGCGGCGCTCAGGCGGCGATCCAGCTCGCGGCCTATCTCCGCGCGGATCGCCTCCAGCGGCTTTTCGCCCAGCCCCGCCAGATAGTAGTCGAACAGGTAGGCCAGTTCCGCGTTGACGGCGAGCTTGTCGGCCGCCGTCTGCCGCACGTCGCCGTCCGGCCGCGTGCCTGTCATCGACGGCACGAACGCAAAGTAGTCGGGATCGGCGGGCTTGGCCTGCGCCGCCGGCGCCTCGCCACGCGTCAGCGCGAAATACAGGCCTATGCCGGCGACTGCGGCCAGCGCGCCGACGCCCAGCAGTTTTGCGTTCGTGTCCATTGCGCGCTCCTTACAGTCCCAGTCCCTGCAGGCGGTTGGCCTGCTGGCGGAAGATGGTGACAGGGCTGGTCTCGAACAGGTTGGTGATGCCCACCAGCTGATTGACTTCGTCCAGATGGTTCAGCGCATAGTCGTCGCGGATCACGCGGCCCAGGTGGCTGGAGCAGCTGCTGACCAGGCCATCGTTCTTGGCGCCTTCAAAAGCGATGGCGGTCAATGCCAGCACCGGATCGCTGACGTCCAGCACATTGGTGTAGGGCTGCGCGCCGCTCCACGAGAAGTAGTACACGCCGCGCACCTGGTAGTCGCCTTCGCCGCAGGCCGACGTCGGCACGCCTTCCGGATGGCGGCTGTTGAAGGCCAGCGTGCCGGCGGTGCTCAGCGATGCCGCCGCCGCGCGCGCGTTCTGCGGCAAGGTCGGGCTGCCGGACAGGAAGCTGATCAGTCCGGACACCGCGTTCGCCAGGCTGTAGGTCACGTTGGGCACCGCACCGATCAGCACATCGGCCACCTTCGAACCCTTGTTGACGCCACCGACGCTGCTGACCGAGGCCACCAGGTCGGGCCGCACCGAGGCCACATAGCGCGCGGTGGGGCCGCCATGGCTATGGCCGATCAGGTTGACCTTGGCGGCGCCGGTGGCGGCCAGGATCTGCTTGACCTGCACCAGCAGCTGCTCGCCGCGCACCTCGGTGCTGTTGGCGGCCGACACCGACGTCACATACACATTGGCGCCGCCGCTGCGCAGCGCCGGGGCGATGCCGTAGAAGTAGTCGACCGGGCCGACGCTGTCGAAGCCGAACAGCCCGTGCACCAGCACGATAGGGTATTTGGTTTGGGTGTAGCCGGCGGCCCATGAGGGCGAGGGCAGGGAGGCGAGGGCGATCAGGCAGACCGCCAGATACTTCCAGAAGCGTGTTTTCATTGAAGTCTCCGATTATATTTTGAGGTCCGGGTATTTCCCCGGTCAGCAAAATGTAGCACCGAGGCGTTGGCCTTGCAGTCCGCACGCTAGGCCTGGGGAGCCAATCTGCGGCGGCGCTGATGCCAGTTGTTTTCCTGGGCTATAATCGGTTACAAAAATCATACAAAGAGACTATCTTGCAGGCGCGATTCGACTTCCAACAATTTCAGGCGATGACGCCGCTGGACGGTGTCAATATCTGGGCGTATCTGCTCGACCACAACGCTGAACGCATCACCGTCAAGCGCCGCAAGCCGGCGCTGGAAAACCTGGAGCGCATCTTCCGCGCCACCTTCAAGCTGGCCAATGACGTCGGTTTCCGTGCCATGAACCTGCGCGACCTGTGCCAGGAGACCGGCCTGTCGATGGGTGGGCTGTACGGCTACATCAGCGGCAAGGACCAACTGGCGGAGATGATAGAAGACGTGGTGCGCCACGCCACGCTGGAGATGCCTCGCCTGTTCAGCGAGATCGCCGAACCGCTGGACAAGCTGGAAGCGCTGATGCGCGCGTCGATCTACGTGTCCGAGATTCTGCAGCCGTGGTTTTATTTCGTGTTCATGGATTCGCGCGTGCTGCAGGCGGCGCAGCGCACCACGGCCAAGGAGTCGGAGCTGTATGTGCAGGCCTTGTTCGCCGAGGTGATCGCGCAGATCCCGCAGCGTCCCGAAGGCAGGCCGGAACTGCTGGCCGCCCACGTCATGGCGATGTTCCAGGACTGGTATGTCAAACGCTGGAAGTACCGGGCTGCGGATATCAGCCCGGACCAGTTTGCCGATAGCGCCGTGCGCATGATGCGCGGCTACCTGGCCGCACCAACCAGCCCGGCGGCTGGCTAGTTGTTCGGCGGCGTGCCGGCCGGTTGCGGCGCCACGTTCTCCGCGCCCGGCGCGGCGTCGTCCATGTCCAGCGTGTGGCGCGCGGCGTCGCCGGTGAATTCGTCAAACAGCCACTCGCCGTCCACCTGCGTCAATCCCGCCGGCACCTGGCGCTCCTGCGCCGGGCGGCCTTGCAGCGCCACCTTCATGTAGTCGATCCAGATCGGCAGCGCCACGCTGGAGCCGAACTCCTTGCCGCCCAACGATTTCGAATCGTCGTAGCCCATCCACGACACCGCGACGATGCCGCCGCCGTAGCCGGCGAACCAGCCGTCCACCGCGTCGCTGGAGGTGCCGGTCTTGCCGGCCAGGTCAGGACGGCCCAGGCGGGCCACGGCGGCGCCGGTGCCGGTGCGCGTGACCTGGCGCAGCATGCTGTCGGTGACGAAGGCGTTGCGCGGATCGATCACGCGGGCGTCGTCCGGCAGCGTGGTGCGCGGCTTGGCTTCGGAGATGATCTTGCCGCTGCCGTCGACGATCTTCGCGATCAGGTAAGGCTCGACGGTGTAGCCGCCGTTGGCGAACACCGAGTACGCGCCCACCAGCTGCGCCGGCGTCACCGAGCCGGTGCCCAGCGCCATGGTCAGGTTCTTCGGATGCTTGGCCAGGTCGAAGCCGAACTTGCCCAGGTAGTTGTGTGCGTACGGCACCGTGATCGAACGCAGGATGCGCACCGACGCTACGTTCTTCGATTCCGCCAGCGCGGTGCGCATGGTGATCGGACCGTCGAATTTGCCGTCGTCGTTTTTAGGGCTCCATGCTTCGTTGCCCGTTTCGGCGCCGGTCAGGTCCAGCGGCACGTCGTTGATCAGCGTCGCCGGCGAGAAGCCTTTTTCCAGCGCCGCCGAGTACACGAACGGCTTGATCGAGGAACCCGGCTGGCGCCAGGCCTGCGTCACGTGGTTGAACTTCTGCAGGTTGTAGTCGAAACCGCCGACCATGGCGTGATAGCCGCCCGTGACCGAATCGATGGACACGAAGGCCGCAGCCACCTGCGGCACTTGCGAGATGCTCCAGCCGTTCTTCTCCTGCATGATGCGGATCACCGCGCCGGGGCGCAGGCGCACGCTGTCCTTGGCCTTGTCGGTCAGCGCGCTGGCGGCCAGGCGCAGGCCGTCGCCGCTGATGGTGATCTCTTCGCCCGACGGGTTCTGCACCTTCACCGACTTGGCGCCGACATCCAGCACCACGGCCGGGATCAGGCGGTCGCTGCTCGGGCGGCGCTGCAGCGCTTCCTCGATGGCGTCGTCGCGTTCTTCCTCGCCGGCCGGCAGCGTGATGAAGGCTTCCGGGCCGCGATAGCCGTGGCGCTGGTCGTAGTTCAGCACATTGCGACGCACCGATTCGTAGGCCGCGTTCTGATCGGCCTTCAGGATCGTGGTGTAGACGCTGATGCCCTTGGTGTACGAGTCCTCTTTGAACTGGGCGTAGACCACCTGGCGCGCCAGTTCGGCCACGTACTCGGCGTGGGTGTCGAACTCCTGGCCGCGATGGCTGACGTGCAGGGTTTCATGCAGCGCCTTCTGGTACTGCTCTTCGGTGATGTAGTCCAGGTCGCGCATCGACTTCAGCACCACGTGCTGGCGTTGCTTGGCGCGCTTGGGATTGACGGCCGGGTTGTGGCGGGCCGGATTCTGCGGCAGGCCTGCCAGCATCGCCATCTCGGCGATATCCAGATCCTTCAGCGACTTGCCGAAGTAGACCTGCGACGCCGCCCCGAAACCGAAGGAGCGCTGGCCGAGGTAGATCTGGTTCATATACAGCTCAAGGATCTGTTCCTTGCTGAGCGCCGCCTCGATCTTAAAGGCCAGCATGACCTCATTGAGTT
Organism: Duganella sp. HH101; assembly: GCF_001758795.1. Classification (NCBI taxonomy): domain Bacteria; kingdom Pseudomonadati; phylum Pseudomonadota; class Betaproteobacteria; order Burkholderiales; family Oxalobacteraceae; genus Duganella; species Duganella sp. HH101. The sequence continues at coordinate 55,067 of NZ_LRON01000024.1, forward strand.
TGCGGCCGTAGAATTTCTCGCGCGTGAGGAAGAAGTTGCGGGCCACCTGCATGGTGATGGTGGAACCGCCCTGGCGCATGGCGCCGCCCAGGTTGGCGCGCGCGGCGCCCAGGGCGCGGCGCCAGTCGATGCCGTTATGATCGTAGAAGCGCTTGTCCTCGATGGCCAGCACGGACTTCTTCATCATCTCCGGAATGTCCTTGATCGGCACGAAATCGCGGTGCTCCTCGCCGAATTCGCCGATCAGGGCGTTGTCGGCCGTGTAGATGCGCAGCGGGATCTTGGGCCGGTAATCCGTGATGACTTCCAGCGACGGCAGGTTGGGCGCCACGTACAGCAGCATGTAGGCCAGCAGCAGGCCGCCGGCGATCAGCGCGGCGACGCCGGCCAGGACGAAGCCGCGGATGGCGTTGCGGCGGGTCAGCCATTTGGACATAACAGTGGGGGAAGCAGTCAAGGCGTGGTCTCACGGTAGCATTGGTAGGCGCGATTATAGACCAACACAATTTGGGCACTCTTAAATCAATTGGACCGGAAAAGTGGTTTTTTATGCAAAATTGGTCACTCAGCCCTATGACTATTGGTGATTTTGTCGTAACGTAACAGATATTCGACTCAACGACGCTTTACTCACGCTTTACTACCGGGGAAGACATGGCGGAACCGCAGCACACTCTCGATTGCGACGTCCTCATCGTAGGGGGCGGCATCAACGGCGCGGGCATCGCGCGCGACGCGGCGGGGCGGGGGCTGTCGGTGGTGCTGTGCGAGAAAGACGACCTGGCGTCGCACACCTCGTCGGCGTCCACCAAGCTGATACACGGCGGCCTGCGCTATCTGGAGTACTACGAATTCAATCTGGTGCGCAAGGCGCTGATCGAGCGCGAGGTGCTGCTGCGCGCCGCGCCGCACATCATGTGGCCGCTGCGCTTCGTGATGCCGCACGCGCCCGGCCAGCGTCCCGCGCTGATGATACGGGCCGGCCTGATGCTTTACGACCTGCTGGCCAAGCGCGAGCTGCTACCCGCGTCGGCCGGCATCAACCTGCGCACGCACGCGGCGGGCAAGCCGCTCAAGCCGGAGTTCCAGCGCGGCTTTATTTATTCGGACGGCTGGGTCGACGATGCGCGGCTGGTGGTGCTGAACGCCATCGACGCCTGCGAAAAAGGCGCCACCATCCTGACCCAGACCGTGTGCAGCGCGCTGGCGCGCAAGGCGGACGGCTGGGAGGCGTCGCTGCACAAGAGCGGCTGCGGCGACTTCCGGGTCAACGCGCGCTACGTGGTCAACGCCGCCGGGCCGTGGACGGCGGACTTCCTCCACTCGGCGCTGCCGAAAGAGGGCCGGGGCAAGCTGCGGCTGATCAAGGGCAGCCATATCATCGTCAAGCGCATCTTCGAGCATGACAATGCCTACATCTTCCAGCACCCGGACGGCCGCATCGTGTTCGCGATCCCGTACGAGCGCGATTTCACGCTGATCGGCACCACCGACCTCGATTACCAGGGCGACGCCGGCCAGGTCGCCATCAGCGAGGACGAAATCGCCTACCTGTGCGGGCTGGCCAGCCAGTACTTCGTCAAGCCCATCGTGCCTGCCGACGTGGTGTGGACCTATTCCGGCGTGCGGCCATTGGTGGAGGATGGCGCCGACGCCAAGGCGGTCACGCGCGACTACCGGCTGGAAGTCGACAGCGAAGGCCCGCCGATGCTGAGCGTCTTCGGCGGCAAGATCACCACCTTCCGCAAACTGGCCGAGGAGGCGGTCGACCAGATCGCCAAGGCGCTGGGCAACCGCCACGGCGCCTGGACCCACAACGCCTGCCTGCCTGGCGGGGACCTGTTCGGCGCCGAGCCGCAGAACCGCTCGGTGCTGGAGTTCGACACCTGGGTGCGCAATGTGCAGGGCCGCTACAGCTGGCTGCCGCAGCTGCTGGTGGCACGCTACGCCCGCGCCTACGGCACCCGCATCCACACGCTGCTCGGGAAGAAGGACGATATCGCCGCGATGGGCGAGGAGATCGCGCCGGGCCTGTACGCGGCGGAAGTGGAATACCTGCGCCGCTACGAATGGGCGCGCACCGCGCAGGACATCCTGTGGCGGCGCTCCAAGCTTGGCCTGCACCTGCCGCCGGACACCGGCGACAAACTGCAGGCTTGGTTGGCGGCGAACCCGTTCCAGTACAAACAAGCAGCATAAAAAAATACCACCAGCCAGAACGCGCTCAAGATCGCGCTCTGTGCCGGTGGTATTTTTCTTGGTACTGGGTGCGTTTACTTCACGCCGTGCATCAGCTTCTGGATCAGCGGTGCGATCAGGAACAGCAGCGCGCCGCCAGCCATCAGCGACCAGAAGCCGAAGGTGTAGCCGGACAGCGCCGACGTCACCGACATGCCGCTCTCGCCGCTGACCGCCGAAGCGAAGATGCCCGACAGGTTGTTGCCGATACCGGTAGACAGGAACCAGCCGCCCATGCCCAGGCCAACCAGGCGGGTAGGCGCCAGCTTAGTCACCATCGACAGGCCGATAGGCGACAGGCACAGCTCACCGACCGATTGCAGCACATAGACCATGAACAGGGTCCAGAACGGGATGTGGTTGTCGATGCTGACCAGCGACGACAGCGCGAACATCAGCAGGCCGAAAGCGGCGCCGTTGAACAGCAGGCCCAGGCCGAACTTACGCGGGATCGACGGGTTCTTGTTGCGCATGGCGACCCAGATGAAGGCGATGATCGGTGCGCAGGTGATGATGGCCAGCGAGTTCACGGTCTGGAACCAGGCAACCGGGAAGGTCCAGTTGAACATCTGGCGGTCGACGATCTTGTCAGCCAGGAAGGTGAACGAGCTGCCTGCCTGTTCGAAGAACATCCAGAACATGATGTTGAAGAAGAAGATCAGCAGCATGGCGATGACCTTGTCGCGAGCGACCTTGCCGTTCTTGATGCCTTCGACCAGCAGCATGATCGACAGCAGGATGAACAGCGCCGACAGCACGATCTGCAGGTTTTGCGCGCCGGCAGCCAGCAGGAAGTAGACCACAGGGATCACGCACAGCGAGCCCAGGACCACGTACAGCACGCGTTTCGGATCGGAGTTCGATGCATCCGGAGCGCCTATGCCTTGCAGCTTGCGGCGGCCGATGAAGAACCACACCAGCGAGATCAGCATGCCGACGCCGGCCGACATGAACACCACTTTATAAGCAGGCATGCCATTGGAGCCGAAGATGGCGGTCGCCAGCCACTCGGTCAGCACCGGTGCGACCATCGCACCGGAGTTGATGCCCATGTAGAAAATGGTGAAGCCGGAATCGCGGCGGGTATCGGCTGCGCTATACAGCTTGCCGACCATGGTCGAGATGTTCGGTTTGAACATGCCGTTGCCGACGATGATGGTGGCCAGGCCGAGTTGGAACACGGTCTGATTGGGGAGGGCGATCATGAACAGGCCGGCCGCCATGAACGAGGCGCCGACCAGGATGGAGCGCTGATAGCCCAACACGCGGTCGGCGATATAGCCGCCGAACAGCGCAGCGGCGTAGACCACGGCCAGATAGGAGCCGTAAATCAGGTTGGCAGGGGCCTCACCGGAAGGGTCGCCATTGTAGAACTGCGCCACGACGTAGAGCACCAGGGCCCAACGTATGCCGTAGAACGCGAAACGCTCCCAGAACTCGGTCATGAACAACATCCACAGCGGAGCAGGGTGGCCCATGATCTGCTTGAATTCGGGAATAGCGACTTCCGTATTGGTGGTGGTAGCACCGCTCATGCGGCTTCTCCTAATTTTATGATCTATGAAAAGTGTCTCAGGTTCCCTCGTGGGGAGCCAAATTGGGCGCCATTTTAATCTACAAATCGCTCCGGCCGTACATTTTGATGGCCTGCCTGCAAAGATATGTCTTTTGTGCTAATAAATATGTACTTTCCTGCTATGGCAATCTCCGCCCCAAAACCTGCCGGTTTGTCGTATATTGGCACTGCAGGCTTACCTGTAGTGCATCGAAATGCATCGAATTTGAATAAGGATTTACGCATCATGGAACATGACGTTGTCGATACCCTGATTTCACCCGAAGGCCATCTGGAAGTGCTTTCGAAGGCTGAAGTGAACAAGCTGCTCGACACAAGCCAGGGCGGCCTCTATAACATCTTCCGCAATTGCGCACTGGCGGTGCTCAACTGCGGCAGCACGATCGACGATGGAAAGGAACTGCTGGAGCGATACAAGTCGTTTGAGATCAGCATTGTGCAGCGCGAGCGTGGCATCAAGCTCGATATCAAGGGTGCGCCGGCGATCGCTTTCGTCGACGGCAAAATGATCAAGGGGATCCACGAGCACCTGTTCGCGGTGCTGCGCGATATCGTCTTCGTCAGTAATGAGGTGAGCGACAATCCGAAGTTCGACATGGACAGCACCGAAGGCATTACCGACTCGGTGTTCCACATCCTGCGCAATGCCGGGGTGCTCAAACCCATGCTCAATCCGAACCTGGTGGTGTGCTGGGGCGGCCACTCGATCAACCGCGCCGAGTATAACTACTCGAAGGAAGTCGGCTATCAAATGGGCTTGCGCGACCTGGACATCTGTACCGGCTGCGGCCCGGGCGCGATGAAGGGCCCGATGAAGGGCGCCACCATCGGCCACGCCAAGCAGCGCTTGCACAAGGGGCGCTACCTGGGGATCACGGAGCCGGGCATCATCGCGGCGGAATCGCCCAACCCCATCGTCAACGAGCTGGTGATCATGCCGGATATCGAGAAGCGCCTGGAGGCGTTCGTGCGCACCGGCCATGGCATCGTCGTGTTCCCGGGCGGCGCGGGGACGGCCGAGGAGATCCTTTATATACTGGGCATCCTGCTGCATCCCGATAATGCGGACATTCCGTTCCCGCTGGTGTTCACCGGGCCGGAGACGTCGCGCGAGTACTTCGTGCAGATCAACCAGTTCATCCACGATACGCTGGGCCCCGAGGCGCAGCAGCGCTACAAGATCATCATCGACGACCCTGAGCTGGTGGCGCGCGAGATGCAGGCCGGGATCAAGCAGGTGCGCGAGTTCCGCAAATCCCGCAGCGACGCCTACTACTACAATTGGGGCCTGAAGATCGACCAGGAGTTCCAGCATCCGTTCGCGCCGACGCACGAGAACATGCGCAACCTGAGCCTGCACAAGAACCAGGAAGTGCACCTGCTTGCGGCGAATCTGCGCCGGGCGTTTTCGGGTGTGGTGGCGGGTAACGTCAAGGACGAGGGTATACGCGCCATCGAGAAGTTCGGCCACTTCGAGATCCACGGCGACAAGGGGATCATGGGACCGATGGATGCGCTGCTGGCGTCCTTCGTGTCACAGCATCGCATGAAGCTGGCGGGCAAGCAGTACACGCCTTGCTATCGGGTGATCCAGTAACCCTAACCGGCGTCCGCGCAGCCCTGTGCGGACGCCGGGCATATTCCGATGACGACTGAACCAATTTCCATACAGTGCCTGTGTGGTGCTGTGCATATTGAGTTGAGCGGCGAGCCGGCAGCGCGGGCGAACTGCCATTGCGGCTCATGCCGCGATTTCTACGGAACGCCGATGCTGTCGGCGACGGCGTGGCCCGCATCGGCCGTGCGCGTTGCGAAGGGGCAGATCGCCACGTTCACGCATCCTGCCAAGCAGATGTCGCGCGCATTTTGCGCCGGCTGCGGCGAGACCATGTTCGGCGTCAACCGCCTGGATATGCGTGTCGTAGCGAACAGCCTTGCGGCCCGTGCCAGCTGCGGCGATCTCCCCGCGAGCCTCGAACCGACGATGCACCTGTTTTATCGCCACCGTGTCCTTGATGTCGATGATCGGCTGATCAAGTACCTGGACGGATGGGATGGTCCGGAGTTCCTGCCTACGTGATACTTCTCAGTACCTGAGGTCTACGATGGTCTAGGATGGAGTCCTTTCACGACATGGTATTTGAGGAGGCCAAACTATGTGGGTCAAAAAAGTAGCTGTGGCAGTCCTATCGTTCGGAATCGTTGTGCTGCTTGTTTTTGGCACTACGCGATTTGGAGGGGTTGTCACCGCGCGCATTCTCGCTCTTGACTTGCGTGTGCTCTCCGTTGTCACGCTGAGTGGATTGGCAATCATGTTGGCATGCGTGTCTGCGTTACGCCGGAACAGGAGCAAGCCCGGCTCCGGGAACTGACTTATTTCGCCAACTGCTCCGCGCGAGGCGCGTAGTTGTCGAAGCCGTAGCTGGCGTAGATGCGCCTGACGGCGCCTTCGCGATACATGGCGCGCAGCAGCGTGTTGAGCCGCGCGACTTCGTGTGCATCCATCGTCTTGTTACAGGCCAGGTACATATCGTAATGGGCGAAGGTCAGCACCGCTTCGATGCCGGTGATGCCCATTTGCTCCATCATGTACAACCCGGGCAAGCGCCCCTCCGACCATAGTTGGATGCGCTGCATCTTCAACTTTTGGCCGTTGGTGCGGTTGTAGGGGACGATGCTCAGTTGGAGCTGGTTGGCGCGCAGCAGCGGGATCATCGCATCGTCGATGATGGTGCCTACGGTGTAGGGGCGGGCGTCGGCCAGGCTGGTGAGCCGGATATGATCTTCGGTACGCGCATACATCACCCACTCGTTGCGCCCGACTGGGCCGACCCAGGCAAAGCTGGTTTCGCGTTCCGGCGTGCGGGCCATGGAGAACAGGCAGGTGTTGGCCTTCTTGCTGGTCAGCGCCATGGCGCGCGCCCAGGGCATCAAGGCTGGTATGGTGACTGGAACTTCTGCCCGTCGCATTAACTCCAGGATGATGTCGGTGGAGAGGCCTGTGGCGGCCCCTGTCGTTTTGTCGGCCCAATTGAAGGGCGGGTACTCTTCGGTATAAAGTACCAATGGCTCTGAAGCGCGCGCGGCGAAGCATGCAATCGTCAACAGCACTGCACTCAGGCGCAGCAGCGAGCGGCCAGCCATTTTCTTCCTTTTGATTGGATATTCTGCTGAAGATTACTCGGTTTATCGAAGCCGGTCGAGCAAAAATAATGCCTTGCGGTTCGTGACGTTGAGCAACTTCATGGCGGAAATCACACACGCAGTTAGATTGGACTTCCCAGTTGTCGTTTGCTCTTCGGGTTAGGGCGGGCGGTGTTTGTGACGAGGAGGATCTATGTGGGATACGAAGGTAGCGGTGGCTTATCTCGATAAACATGCCCGCTCATCTAGTCATGGAAAATGTGCTCAATACGTCAGAAAGGCAATCGAAGCCGGTGGACATTTACGATCTATCGTCATCCATGAAAACGCCATTTACCCGCCTCAGGAAAATCCAGGTCGTTTCGTTCTCCATAGTCCTGGTACTGCTAATCTGTTGGAGCCAGGTGATGGCTGCCACCCCGCAGGCCGCAGAGCAGACTGTATCGGCATTTTATAAATGGTACTTGCACTCTCTGGCCGCTGGTCGTGAGCCGCTTTCGGATGACCGAGCGGAGATATCGAAGTACGTCTCCAATTCCCTGATTCGAGAAATCCGGAAGCGCATGCGCAGCGACGAAGGGTTGGATGAGGATTACTTTATTAAAGCTCAGGATTATCTGGATGATTGGGAGCGGAGCGTTGTCGCTGACAAGGCAATACCAGGCGGTGGAACGGCGTCGGTGGTGCTGCAACTTGGTGCGAAGAGCGATACCCTCCGGAAGTTTTCCGTTACCCTCGCAAGAGAGGACGGTGTCTGGAAAATTCAATCTGTTCAGCTTTTAACAGCTGCCCGATAAGATTCAGGCCTAAACCAGCATGTGAGATTATCTACTGGCGCCACATTGCAACAGAACGAAAAAAAGCCGCTCAGTGAGCGGCTTTTTGCTTGATTACTCTTCGCGGCGCAAGTGCGGGAACAGCAGCACGTCGCGGATGTTCGGCGAGTCGGTGATGATCATCATCAGGCGATCGATGCCGATGCCGCAACCGCCGGCTGGCGGCATGCCGTATTCCAGCGCGCGGATGTAGTCGGCGTCGTAGAACATCGCCTCTTCATCGCCTGCATCCTTGGCCGCCACCTGCGACAGGAAACGGGCCGACTGGTCTTCCGCATCGTTCAACTCGGAGAAGCCGTTGGCGATCTCGCGGCCGACCATGAACAGCTCGAAGCGCTCGGTGATGCCTTCGCGGGTATCCGAAGCACGGGCCAGCGGCGACACTTCGACCGGATAGTCGATGATGTAGGTCGGTTCCCACAGCTGCGCTTCAGCGGTTTCCTCGAACAGCGCCAGTTGCAGCGCGCCCAGGCCTGCGGTGGCGAACGGCTTGACGCCGAACTTCAGCAGTTCCTTCTTGATGAACTCAGCGTCGGTCAGCTGCTCCGGCGTGTAGCCCGGCGCATACTTGTTGATCGCCTCGACGATGGTCAGGCGATGGAATGGCTTGGCCAGATCCAGCTCGCGGCCGCCGTAGGTCAGCGTCGCAGTGCCGTGCGCGTCGATCGCAGCCTGGCGGATGATCGCTTCGGTGAAGTCCATCAGCCAGTGGTAATCGGTGTAGGCCGCGTAGAATTCCATCATCGTGAATTCAGGATTGTGACGGACCGACACGCCTTCGTTGCGGAAGTTGCGGTTGATCTCGAACACGCGGTCGAAACCACCGACCACCAGGCGCTTCAGGTACAGCTCAGGCGCGATACGCAGGAACATCTGCATGTCCAGCGCGTTGTGGTGGGTGATGAATGGCTTGGCCGCGGCGCCGCCTGGAATGGCGTGCAGCATCGGCGTTTCCACTTCCATGAATTCGTTCTTCTCCATGAAGCGGCGCATCGACGAGATCGCGGCGGTACGCGCCTTGAAGGTGCGGCGCGTTTCTTCGTTCATGATCAGATCGACGTAGCGCTGGCGGTACTTGGTTTCCTGGTCGGCCAGGCCGTGGAATTTGTCCGGCAGCGGGCGCAGCGACTTGGTGATCAGGCGCAGTTCCGACACCTTGATCGTCAGCTCGTCGGTCTTGGTCTTGAACAGCGTGCCGACCACGCCCAGGATGTCGCCCAGGTCGTAGTGGTGCAGCGCGGCCATGGCGGCTTCGCCGGTCAGGTCCAGCGTGGCGTAGATCTGGATGCGGCCATCGGCTTTAGGGCCCGACGCATCCTGCAGCGTGGCGAAGGCGGCCTTCTTGCCGGCTTCGCGCTTGAGCATCATGCGGCCTGCCAGCACCACGGTAACGGGGGCGGCTTCCAGCTCTTCGCGCGACTTCTCGCCGTACTGCGCGTGCAGGTCGGCGGCTTTGTGCTGGGGCTTGAAGTCGTTCGGGAAGGCGACGCCTTGTTCGCGGATGGCGGCCAGCTTGGCGCGGCGCTCGGCGATGATCTTGTTTTCGTCCGGCGGGGTGGCGTTGCCTGCTTGTTCTTGAAGATCCGTAGTCATGGTCTGTTCTTTTGTTGAGGTGATGATTAGTTGGTGGCGGATGCGAAGAGCTCTTCCACATCCAGCTCGCTGAAGTCGCGCACGACGGCGATGACGTTGTCGAATTCAGCGAAGGCGTCGGCCGGCAGGGTGGTGGTCAACACCACCGCGCGCATGCCGGCGCGGCGTGCCGCTTCCACGCCCAGCGGCGCGTCTTCGAACACGATGCTGTTGGCGGGCAGGGCGCCGCTGCGTTCCGCTGCAAGCAGGAATACGTCCGGCGCCGGCTTGCCATGCGCGACGTCGGCCGCGCCGGCGATGGCGTCGAACTGCTTGCGCAGGTCCAGGCCGTCCAGCGTGAAGTCGATATTCTCGTTCGGCGCGGCGGTGGCCACGGCCAGCTTGACGCCCGCGCTTTTGGCGCGGGCGATAAAGGCTTCGAAGCCGTCCACCGCCGCCAGGTGCGGCGCGTACAGCTCGCGGTACAGCGATTCCTTCTCGAAGTCGAGCGCGGCGCCTTCTTCCTTGGATACCGGCTTGCCCAGGTATTTGCTCATGATTTCATGACCCTGGCGTCCGGCCGTGGCGCGGAAGAATTCGTCCGCGTCGAGGTCGTGACCGCGACGGGCGAAGAAGGCCAGCCACGATTTGGTGTGGAAGGCCATGTTGTCGACGATGGTGCCGTCCATGTCGAAGATGAACGCGCGCTGCGAATTCGAGATGCTCATTAGACGCCTTGCTTCAGCGACGCCGAGATGAAGTCGTCCAGGTCGCCGTCCAGCACGCCCTTGGTGTTGCCGGTCTCGAAGTTGGTGCGCAAGTCCTTGATGCGGGACTGGTCCAGCACGTAGGAGCGGATCTGGTGGCCCCAGCCGACGTCGGTCTTGGAGTCTTCCAGCTTCTGCTGCTCGCTCATGCGCTTGCGCAGTTCCATCTCGTACAGCTTCGCCTTCAGCATTTCCATCGCTTCGGCCTTGTTGCGGTGCTGCGAGCGGTCGTTCTGGCACTGGACCACGATGCCGGACGGGCCGTGCGTCAGACGCACCGCGGAATCGGTCTTGTTAATGTGCTGACCACCGGCGCCCGATGCGCGGTAGGTATCGATGCGCAGGTCGGCGGGGTTGATTTCGATGTCGATCGAGTCATCCACTTCCGGGTACACGAACAGCGACGTGAACGAGGTATGGCGGCCGTTGGCCGAGTCGAACGGCGACTTGCGCACCAGGCGGTGCACGCCGGTTTCGGTGCGCAGGTAGCCGTAGGCGTAGTCGCCTTCGACCTTGATGGTGGCGGTCTTGATGCCGGCCACCTCGCCGTCGGATTGTTCCATGACTTCGACCTTGAAGCCCTTGCGTTCCGCGTAGCGCAGGTACTGGCGCAGCAGCATGGACGCCCAGTCCTGGGCCTCGGTGCCGCCGGCGCCGGCCTGGATGTCGATGAAGCAGTTGTTCGGGTCCATCGGATTGTTGAACATCCGGCGGAACTCCATGCCCTCGATGACCAGGCGCACATCCTCGGCGTCGACGATCAGCGCTTCGAGCGTGTCGTCGTCGCCTTCTTCCTTGGCCATGGCGAACAGGTCGCCCATGTCTTTGAGGTCGGTGTCGGCCTTGGTCAGCGCGAAGACGATGGCTTCGAGCGATTTCTTTTCCTTGCCGAGATCCTGGGCCTTCTTCGGGTCGTTCCAGACCGTCGGATCTTCCAGTTCTTCGTTTACTTGTTCGAGTTTCTCTGACTTTTTATCGAAGTCAAAGATACCTCCGTAGTTCGGCTTCGCGCGAGGTCAGATCGGCGAGCAGGGCGGAGAGGGCGTTGATGCGTTCGGCTTCCATGTTTTCTTCTTCTCTAAGGCTGAAATCAAACCTTCGATTATACCCTAGTGGCGCCGCTCCCTCCCAGCGAAATAGCCGACGGTGCGCCGGCGGCCGTCCGGGCGGGCCGGCCCCCGTCCCGATTGACGCGCAATGCTGACACTTTTGCCACAAAAAGCATAAAATGCGACTCCCCAGGCTTAAGTTGCTTGATGCAAGGAAATTCGCTGCGTATGATGTCGCGCATAGCTCCGTTGCCTAAAAATCGCAACCCCAAATATAGTTCATTCATGCGCCCAGCAGTTTGTCGCCTCTCTATCGCGTTGCCCTCCTTGTTGCTCGGCTGTGCCGGTCTGCCGCAGGGCACGCCGACGCCCGTGGGCGCCGAGGCCACGCTGGCGCTGCTGGAAACCACCGACCTGCACGCGACGGTCCTCGGCTACGATTACTACAAGCTCAAGGCCGATCCGTCGATCGGCTTTGAACGCACGGCCACGCTGATCAGGCAGGCCCGCGCCGAATTCCCCAACAATCTGCTGCTCGACAACGGCGACGCCATCCAGGGCACAGCGCTGGCCGACTACCAGGCGCTGGTGGCGCCGGTCGCGTGCGGCCAGCCGCTGGCGATCTACAAGGCCATGAACCTGCTGGGCGTGGACGGCGCCGGCATCGGCAACCACGAATTCAACTTCGGCCTGGCCTACCTGAACCAGGTGACGGGCAGCCATTTCGACGTGGACGGCGTGGCCGCCGACGCGCCGCGCTGCGCCGGACCGGACTTCCCCATCGTGCTGGCGAATATCTACAGCGCCAAAACCAGGCAGCCCCTGTTCGCGCCATACCGCATCCTCACACGCCAGATCGGCGCCACCGGGCCGGATGGCAAACCGCTGACGGCCACGATCAAGATCGGCATCATCGGCTTCGCGCCGACGGTGGTGATGTCCTGGGATAAGCACTGGCTGGAAGGGAAGGTCTACGCCGAAGGCGTGCGCGAAACGGCGCAGAAGTACATCCCGCAGATGCGCGCCCAGGGCGCGGACCTGGTGGTGGCCATTTCGCACGGCGGCCTCGATGGCGATCCGTATGCGCCCGAAATGGAAAACGCCAACTACTACCTGGCCCAGGTGCCGGGCGTGGACGCGATGATGATAGGCCACGCCCACCAGCCGTTCCCTGATGCGGCCAGCAAGGTGCCGGAATTCAGCCTGCCGAACGTGGACAAGGCCAAGGGCACCGTCTTCGGCGTGCCCGCCGTGATGGCCAACCTGTGGGGCAAGCACCTGGGCGTGATCGGCCTGCGCCTGAAGTACGACGGCAAGGCCTGGGTGGTGGACAAGCGCCGCACCACGGTCGAAGTGCGCGCCACCCGCAACGCCGACGGCAGCTACGTCGCCGCCGATCCGGCCGTTGCGCCGCTGGTGGCGGCCGAGCACGAGGCCACCATCGGCTACGTCAAGACGCCGGTCGGCAGCAGCGACTTCCGCATGACGACTTACTTCGCCGACGTCGGCGACATCAGCGCCATCGAGCTGGTGACCCAGGCGCAGACGGCCTACGTGCAGAGCTACGTCAAGGCCAACCTGCCGCAGTACGCGGCGCTGCCGGTGCTGTCGATGGCGTCGCCGTTCAAGGCCGGCGCCGCCGGCGCGGGCGACTACACGGACGTCAAGTCCGGCGGCCTGGCGCTGAACAACGTCGCCGACCTGTATCTTTACCCGAACGCGCTGCACGTGGTGAAGGTGGACGGCGCGGGCCTGAAGGCCTGGCTGGAAAAGGCGGCTGAACGCTTCAACCGCATCGACCCGGCCAACAGCGCGCAGCAGGAACTGGTCAACACGGCCGTCCCCGGCTTCAACTTCGATGTGCTCAGCAGCGCCGATGTCAGCTACCAGATCGATGTCACCAAGCCTGTGGGCCAGCGCATCGCGGCGCTGCAGTACCGGGGTGCGGCGCTATCGCCGTCGCAGGAATTCCTGGTCGCGACCAATAACTACCGCGCCAGCGGCGGCGGGGCCTTCCCGGGGCTGGACGGCAGCAAGACCGTCCTGGCTTCGCCGGACGCCAGCCGCGATGTGCTGATCGCCTACATCCAGCAGCAGAAGAACGTCACCCGCGCGCGCAACGGCTCCACCCGCAGCTGGCGTTTCGCGCCGGTGGCGACCAAGGGCGCGGTGGTGTTCCACTCGGCGCCGGACATGCTGGACCTGGCAAGGGAGGCCGGCCTGAAGTCGGTCTCGCAGATTAAAACGGACGATGGCGGCGGCAAGGGCCTGGCCCTGTACGCCATCGATTTGTCGAAATGAACGGAGGGCGCATGAAGCAAGTGCGGAAGATGCTGGCGAAGCTGGTACTGGTTGCGGTGGGCGGTGTCGCGGGCTTTGCTGCGGCCGGGCCGACCGGACCGGTCGCGCCGGTCGACGAAGCGCGCCTGTACCTGCGCGGCGGCGCCGGCGTGGCCGTCGACCTGCCGAAGGCATTCTCGCTCTTCACCAGCGCCGCCAAGGCCGGCGATCCGCTGGCCGCCTACTACCTGGGCATGATGTACCGGAACGGCATGGCCGTCGCGCGCGACGCCAAGGCCGCAGCGCGCTGGCTGAAGTTCGCCGCCAGCCGCCAGATGCCGGCGGCGATGTTCGCGCTGGCTAACCTGTACCTCAGCGGCGACGGCGTCAAACGCGACGAGCAGGCCGCGCGCCATTTGATAGAAAAGGCCGCCGATCTGGAGTATCCTGAAGCGGTGATGGCGATGGCCATCGGTCTGCGCGACGGCTCCATGGGCTTCGACCGCAACGAGGCGCTGTCCGAAACGCAGATGCGCTTCGCCAACCGCGCGCTGGCGCAGCGCACTTCCGGCATGTAATTCCGCCTCTCGTACCCACATCTTCCTTACTACTTGCTTACACGCGGCAGGCCATTTCTGGCGTGCTGCGATGCCGCACATCTATCTGTTGCTGCTGCGGATCGACTCACCTACAATGGCCCATCGATGGGGTACTACCATAAAAAACGTTGTAAACAGGAGATCACAGATGAACTTTAAGTTGAAATTGCTCGTAGCAGGCATTGCACTCGGTTTCTCGGCTTCTTCCATGGCGGCAGACCCCATCAAGATCGGCGTCGCCGGTCCGTTCACCGGCGGTTCCGCGCCGATGGGCGTGTCGATGCGCGACGGCGTCAAACTGGCCGTGGCGGAAATCAACGCCAAGGGCGGCGTGCTGGGTCGCCAGATCCAGCTGGTCGAACGCGACGACGAAGCCAAGAACGAACGCGGCGTGCAGATCGCCCAGGAACTGATCAACAAAGAGAAGGTCGCCGCCACCGTCGGCTACATCAACACCGGCGTGGCCCTGGCCTCGCAGCGCTTCTACCAGGAAGCCAAGATCCCGGTCATGAACAACGTCGCCACCGGCTCCATCGTCACCAAGCAGTTCGCCGACCAGCCTGAGAACTACATCTTCCGCAATTCCGCCAACGATCAGATCCAGTCCGGCATGATCGTGCACGAAGCGGTCGAGAACCGCAAATTCAAGAAGGTCGCCATCCTGGCCGATTCCACCAACTACGGCCAGCTGGGTCGCGAGGACCTGGAAAAAGCGCTGGATAAAAAAGGCCTGAAGGCCGTCGCCACCGAGAAGTACAACCTGAAGGACGTCGACATGACGGCCCAGCTGCTCAAGGCCAAGCAGGCCGGCGCCGAAGTGGTGCTGACCTACGGTATCGGCCCCGAGCTGGCGCAGATCGCCAACGGCATGGAAAAACTGGGCTGGAAAGTGCCGCTGATCGGCAGCTGGACGCTGTCGATGGCTAACTTCATCGACAACGCCGGCAAGAACGGCAACGGCACCCGCATGCCGCAGACCTTCATCCAGGACCCGACCACGCCCAAGCGCAAGGCCTTCATCGACGCCTATGTCAAAGCCTACAATCCGCCGGGCGGCCGCATGCCGTCGGCGGTGTCGGCGGCGCAGGGCTACGATTCGATCTACCTGCTGGCGGCCGCCATCAAGCAGGCCGGTTCCACCGACGGCCCCAAAGTCAAGGCCGCGCTGGAAGGCCTGAACGAGAAGATTGAAGGCGTCGTCACCACCTACAGCAAACCGTTCAGCAAAGACAACCACGAAGCCATCACCGCGGACATCACGGTCTTCGGCGAAGTCAAGGACGGCAAAGTAGTGCCGGCCAAGTAAGCCAGCGCCGCATGGGTACCGGCCAGTCTTGAGGATTCAAGCCTGGCCTTTTTCTTGTCGTCCTAAAGTGGTGGTTATCATGGAAATCTTCCTGCAACTGGCATTCAGCGGCATCGCGCTCGGCATGATCTACGCCGTCATCGCCTTCGGCTATCAGCTCACCTTCGCCACTTCCGGCACGCTCAACTTCGGCCAGGGCGAGTCGCTGATGCTCGGCGCGCTGGTCGGGCTTAGCCTGGTCGGCACCATCCACGGCGGCCCTTACATGAGCTACCTGCTGATGATCCCCCTGGTGATCGTGTTCGGCGCGTTGCAGGGCATGTTCGTCGAATGGATAGGCGTGCGGCCGGCGATCAAGATCAAGTCCGAATTCGGCTGGATCATGTCGACCATCGCGCTGGCCATCATCTTCAAGAACGTAGCCGAGAATATCTGGGGCAAGGACGACCTGACCTTCCCGTCGCCGCTGAGCTCCACGCCGTTCCAGGTGCTGGGCGCGAACGTGCAGCCGATGCAGGTGGCGGTGATCGTCGGCGCGCTGGCGATCATGGCGGCGGTGGAGATCTTCAACCGCAAATCGATCTACGGCAAGGCCGTGGTGGCCACCGCCAACGACCGAGACGCGGCGGGGCTGATGGGCATCAACACCCGCATGGTGATCACCTTCTCGTACGCGTTGTCGTCGGCCACGGCGGCCTTCGCCGGCGTGCTGGTGGCGCCGCTGACGCTGACCGGCGCCACCATGGGCGCCTCGCTGGGCCTGAAGGCCTTCGCGGTGGCCATCATCGGCGGCCTGACCTCGGGCGTGGGCGCCATCGTCGGCGGCCTGATACTGGGCATCGCCGAGACCACCACCGGCTACTACATCTCGACCGGCTACAAGGAAGTGCCGGGATTGCTGCTGCTCCTGCTGGTGCTGGCGATCAAGCCGTCCGGCCTGTTCGGCAAAGCCGCCATCAAAAAGGTCTGACCCATGAACAAGAAAATCGTCGCGGCGAGCATCGTGGGGCTGGCGGTGCTGGTGCTGTATCCGGTGCTGATTCCCAACCCGTACTACATCCATTTGTTTGAAACGATATTGATCTACGCGATCCTGCTGTTCGGGCTGGACATCGTGGTCGGCTACACAGGGCAGGTGTCGCTGGGCCACGCGGGCCTGTTCGGCATCGGCTCCTACGCCACCGGCGTGATGGTGTTCAAGCTGGGCGCACCGTTCTGGATCGCGATACCGGCCAGCGTGGCCGGCGCCGCGGTGTTCGGCGCCATCCTCGCGCTGCCGGCCCTGCGCGTCACCGGTCCTTACCTGGCGATGGTGACGCTGGCCTTCGGCACCATCATCCAGATCCTGATCAACGAAATGACCTTCCTGACCGAAGGCCCGATGGGCATCAAGATCGCCAAGCCCATGATCGTCGGCCAGAAGCTCAGTGAAGTCGGCTACTACTATATGGTGGCGGCGCTGATGGTGGTGTCGCTGATCGTCGTGCACCGGATACTGAAATCGAACCTGGGCCGCGCCTTCGAAGCGCTGCGCGACAGCCCGATCGCCTCCGACTGCATGGGCGTTTCGGTCTACCGCTACAAGGTCTACGCCTTCATCATCAGCGCCGGCTTCGCGGGCCTGGCCGGCAGCCTGTATGCGTATTCGGAGGAGTACATCTCGCCGAACACCTACAACTTCGAGCTGACCATCCTGTTCCTGCTGGCGGTGATCATGGGCGGCCGCAAGACCCGTTCCGGTTCGCTGATCGGCGCGTTGATCGTGGTGATGCTGCCCAGTCTCCTGGCCGACATTGAACTGTTCCGCAAGATCGCCACCGCCGCCGCCGTGCTGGGCGTGATCGGCTCGGCCTTCATGCTGGCGAAAAAGCGTTCGACGTTGCGCGGCGTGCTGGTGCCGCTGATCGCCACCATCGGCATGGCGGCGTTCTCGTACAAGCTGGAAAACATCGTCGACTGGCGCCTGACCGTGTTCGGCTTGATGACGCTGTTCGTGGTCTACTATCTGCAGGACGGCATCGTCGGCTTCCTGTTCAGCCTTATGGGCAAAGGCGCCGTTCACGCCAAGGCGGTGGCGGCCGGCGGCGTCGAGCCGTTCTCTCGCGCCAAGGGCGGCAACGCCGGCGAGACGCTGCTCAGCGTCGACAAGATCCTGATGCAGTTCGGCGGCCTGAAGGCGCTCAACCAGGTGGACCTGAACGTGGTGCAGGGATCGGTGCACGGATTGATCGGCCCTAACGGCTCGGGCAAGAGCACGATGATGAACGTGCTGACCGGGATCTACAAGCCCACCGCCGGGCAGGTGTCGTTCTCCGGTGCGGTGATCTCCGGCCGCACGCCGTCCGAGATCGCGCTGGGCGGCGTGGCGCGCACCTTCCAGAACGTGCAGCTGTTCGGCGAGATGACGGCCACCGAAAACGTGCTGGTCGGCCTGCACAACACCTTCGAATCGAATGTGCTGGACGTGATGCTGCAAACGCCGCGCTACAAGCGCGAAGAGCGCGCCGCGCGCGAGCGGGCCGCCAGCATCCTGGAGTTCGTCGGCCTGACGGCGATGGCCGACGAAGAGGCGCGCAATCTCCCGTACGGCAAACAGCGCCTGCTGGAGATAGGCCGTGCGCTGGGCCTGAGTCCGCGCCTGCTGCTGCTCGACGAGCCGGCGGCCGGCCTGACCGCGCCGGACATCAAGGAGCTGATGGCCATCATCCGCAAGATCCGCGATCACGGCATCACCATCATCCTGATCGAGCACCACATGGACGTGGTGATGGCCTTGTCCGACACGGTGACGGTGCTGGACTTCGGCCAGAAAATCGCCGAAGGCGTGCCGGCAGCGGTGCAAAGCGACGCCAAGGTGATCGAAGCCTACCTGGGCGGCAGTGGCGAAGAACATGGCGGCACCAAAGCGCCTGCGGCGCATTAACGAGGACAGCACATGCTATCGATCTCCAATCTGCAAGCGTCATACGGCAAAGTCGAAGTCCTGCATGGCATCTCGCTCGATGTCCCAAAGGGCAAGCTGGTGACGCTGATCGGCTCCAACGGCGCCGGCAAGACCACCACCATGCGCGCCATCTCCGGCATGCTCAAACCGAAGGGCGGTACGGTCACGCTGGACGGCAAGGACATCACCGGCGCCGACTCGCACAAGATCGCGCGCGCCGGCCTGGCGCATTCGCCGGAAGGCCGTCGCGTGTTCGCCTCGATGACGGTGACGGACAACCTGCTGCTGGGCGCCTTCCCGCGCTTCACACGGGCGCGGCCCCGGGGTGACATCAAGCACGACCTGGAAAAGGCGCTGGAGCTGTTCCCGCGCCTGAAGGAGCGCCAGAACCAGCTCGCCGGCACGCTCTCCGGCGGCGAGCAGCAGATGCTGGCCATGGCGCGCGCCGTCATGCTCAATCCGGAGGTGATCCTGCTCGACGAGCCGTCGATGGGCCTGGCGCCTATCCTGGTGGAAGAGGTGTTCAAGATCATCAGCCGCCTGAAATCCGAGGGCGTGACGATGTTGCTGGTGGAGCAGTTCGCCGCCGCCGCGCTGAACGTGGCGGACTACGGCTACGTGCTGGAAAATGGCACGATATCGGTCCACGGGCCCGCGGAAAGCCTCAAAACCGACCCGAAAGTGATCGCCGCCTACCTCGGCGGCGGGCAGGGGCATTGATTCGCTAGCGTGATGGGGCTACCATACGTTTTTTTTGGTGGGCCCCGCAATGAAAACTGTGAACTTCCCTTCGGGGGCGTCCGTGCCGGTGCTGGGGCAGGGCACGTGGAATATGGGCGAGGAGGCCGCGCGCAAGCGCGATGAAGTCCGCGCCCTGCAACTGGGCCTCGACCTCGGCATGACCCTGATCGATACCGCCGAAATGTACGGCGATGGCGGTGCTGAGGAGGTGGTCGGCGAAGCCATCGCCGGCCGCCGCGACGAGGTCTATCTGGTCAGCAAAGTCTATCCGCACAATGCCAACCTTGAAGGCACGCAGGCCGCCTGCGAACGCAGCCTGCGCCGTCTGAAGGTGGATTGCATCGATCTCTATCTGCTGCACTGGCCCGGCTGCTTCTCGCTCGACGAGACCTTCGACGGTTTCGAAGCACTCAAGAAGGCCGGTAAAATCAAGGACTACGGCGTCAGCAACTTCGATCTCGAAGGCATGCAGGACGCCGTCGATTGCGGCGCCGTCGCCACCGACCAGGTGCTGTATAACCTCATCAAGCGCGGCATCGAATTCGATCTGCTGCCGTGGTGCCGCCAGCAGGGCATGCCGGTGATGGCCTACTCGCCGCTGGAATCGAGCGGCCGCGAACAAGCAGCATTGCTGGACAATCCCGGTCTGCACGCCGTCGCCCAGGCTCACGGCGTAACGCCGGCGCAGATCGCGCTGGCTTGGGTGCTGCACCAGGATGGCGTGATCGCCATCCCCAAAGCCACCGACCCCGTTCACGTGCGCGCCAACCGCACCGCTGCCGACATCAAACTCTCCCCGCAGGATCTGGCCGCACTGGATCACGCATTCCCACCCCCACGCCGGCGCCGCGCGCTGGACATGCGTTAAAGGATCTATGAAACATAAACTGCTTTGTTTAAGCCTGCTGCTGGCGAGTGCCGGCGCATGGGCCCAGGAAGTACCTGATGCCGACGCCGATGCGCCGCAAGTAGTGGAGGTGGGCGGCGTGAAGAATCCCGAACTCAAATCCTACAAGGTGATGCTGAAAGGCGTGGATGCTTTCGAGGCGAACCGCAAGTATGCGCCCGCCGCGC
This sequence comes from Duganella sp. HH101, assembly GCF_001758795.1. Classification (NCBI taxonomy): domain Bacteria; kingdom Pseudomonadati; phylum Pseudomonadota; class Betaproteobacteria; order Burkholderiales; family Oxalobacteraceae; genus Duganella; species Duganella sp. HH101. Next base: position 75,193 of record NZ_LRON01000024.1, read on the forward strand.
CGATGAAATTCAAGCTGGTCTCCGCCACGCCAGGAGCTTCGGTGGAAGGCGTCACATTGCGCATCGCCGGCGACAATACCTCGGAAAACGTCCCTGTCGCGGCGGATGGCACGTTCGTCCTGCCGCGCATCCAGGCTGCCATCGACGACAAGGCGGATCTGGTGACGAACAAGAAGAAGAGCGTCGTGCGCTGGCGCGGCGACATCCACACCCCCGGCGTGCCGGCGAATGCACGCCGGCTGGGCGATCTGCGCATGGAGTGCGAGATTGGCTGGGCCGTCAACCGGGAGGATATCCCTTTCCTGATCCGCAGCGGACTTTCGGTAGCAGGTGGCGCTTGCCACATCAAGAGCGTCCAGCTACGCTACCAGGCGCCGTTGAATGCGACCGGTGTGACGCTGGTCTCCGGCGAACGCCGCATGCCGCTGCCGTTTATCCCCAAATACAAGAATGTGTTTTCCCCGCCGGTGGCCGACACCAGCTGGGATGACGAATCGCTGATCGAGTACGAGTTCTCGACGGCGTCCATGTAAGGCTCCAAGTACAAGTTATGTTCAATCGAATCAAGCAGCTGTTCTCGTCCAGGGACACCAGCAACCATATCCTGATCAACGCCTATTGCACGGTCGCCGAGGTTCCAAAGCCCGGCTTCCCGCATGTTATGCATGCGCGGCGCGATCTGTCCGATCCCGAGCTGCAGCCGCATCTCAACGGTTTCATGAATCACCTGGCGCAGGCTGGCGGAGGGAAGATGACGCAGGTTCGTTACCACACGATCCGCCATGTGCAGCGCGTGCGCCAGCACGTCAGCCTGTCCATCGAGGCTGGTGCGATGGACGGCTTCACTGCATGGGCGGAGGCAGCAAACGCGGTTGCGTTCATGGAGGATGGCAGTGTGCGTGATCCGCAGGGGCGCATCCTGCTTCCCGCAAGCGGTGACGATGGCGATCCTAAAGCCGGTGTTCCATACCCGCAGCAGGCCTGGCAGCGCAAGGCGCGCTCGGAGCAGCTGCTTGCCGCGCGCAAGATCTCGGTGCCGGCGACGCTGCCGCCCCTGGTCTCCGAACCGGAGCTGCGCTTGCGCACGCCGGAAGATGTACTGCGCAGGATGTTGGCGCTGTTTGTGGTCGCGATCCGCGCGGAGTCGCTGTCGGGCGGCCACGCCATTGCCGTCGACGATCTGAAGAAACGCTTCCCACCTGCCTTTGCCGGCTTGACCGATGCGGAACGGGTCTTCCTCGCTAAGGACGCGCCAACGGAGCAGGAGACCACCCAGTTCCTGTGGCGTTACGAAGCCATCCTTGTGCTGCAATGGGTTCTCGGCCTGCAGGAGGAATTGCCGTTTGCCGACGCGATCTGCGACGTCGCCTCGATCTCGCGCACCGTCATCGAGCGCGGCACCGAGGGCTTGCGCAAGCAGCTGGCCATGCGTCCGGCGGTGGAAATCCTGGATGCGCTGGATCTGCACTACCGCCAGCACTGGACCACGCGCCAGGCGATTCTGAAGAAGGCCGCTGCGCCAGCGGGGCTGAATGACGGCGTGCTGCAAGAGCGCCACCATGCCTTGAACTGGCTGGTGCATTTCGAAGACCGCGACTGGGACGAAGTCGACACGCCAACCTGACCTGCAAACATCTATGAGCCTTCAATCCGTTCGCGAGTTTTTCCTCGCCCGAGATCTTCATCTTCCCATCGTGGAGCTGGACGTCAGCACCGCAACCGTCGCGCTGGCGGCGGAGGCGCACGGCGTCGAGCCGGGCCGCATCGCCAAGACCTTGGCCTTCCGCGTTCGTGATGGACGCGTCATCCTGCTGGTCGCAAGCGGCGTCGCCCGCATCGACAACCGTAAATTCCGCGAGGCTTTCGGCAAGGGCAAGATGCTGCCGCCCGAGGAAGTCGCGGCAACCACGGGCCATCCGGTTGGCGGCGTCTGTCCTTTCGGCCTGGCGCAGGCACTGCCTGTGTATGTCGATGAGTCGTTGCGTAATTTCGACGAGGTGCTGCCGGCCGCCGGTTCGGTCAATAGCGTGGTGCGGATGTCGCCGGACATGCTGGCATCGGTCACGCAAGCGCAGTGGGTTGATGTCTGCTGACCGCTAACTAAAGGTCAAGCGTCAACGCAGCACCTTCAGCACGCGAGACGCAGATGCACATGCGGCCCTGCGCATGCTGCTCCGGCGTGAGCGCATCGTCGCGATGATCGGGCGCCCCGGCCAATACATTGACCGCGCAGGCGCCGCAGTTGCCGATGCGGCAGGAGGCTGGCGCCGCCACACCCGCAGCCTGGACGGCGTCCAGGATGCTGCGGTCTGCCGCAACCTCGATCACTTTGCCGCTACGGCGTAGCGTTACGGCGATAGTCCGGTCGCTGCTGCGTGCCGTGTTGCTGGCAAATCGTTCGGACCGCACGCGGTTGTCGGCGATGCCGGCATTGCGGGCGGCCGCCTGCACGGCGGCGATCAGCCGTTCCGGTCCGCAGGTGTAGATCTCCGTATCGCGCCCGGCCTTGGTGAGCAGGCTCTCGATATCCAGGCGGTTGTTCTCGTCGGCCGCGTGGACCACCAGCCGCTCTCCGAACGCTGCCGCCAGTTCGTCGAGGAAGGGCGCCTCGGCGCGCGAACGCACCGCGTAGTGCAGAACGAAGGCGCGGCCTTGTTCCGACAGCGTGTGTGCCATGGCCTTCAACGGCGTGATGCCGATGCCGCCTGCGATCAGCAGCGCGGGCAGGGCGCCTTGCGAGAGTCCGAAGTCGTTGCCCGGCATGGCGCAATGCAGCGTCAGTCCAAGCTTGTAGTCTGCGTGGACGGCTTGCGATCCTCCGCTTCCGCCGTCTTCGCGCAGGACGGCGATTTCATAGGTGTTCGCGATGCCGGGATTGGAGGCGATAGAGTAGCGGCGCGTGCCCACCGCGCCCATTGCGCCGCCGGGCAGAGTTACGGGCACGTCGATGTGCGCGCCTGCCTGTACCGGCGGCAGAGGCTTGCCGTCCGCGCTGCGCAGCGCATAGGCGCGCACGCGCGGCGTCAACTGGCGTACGCCGCTGATGGTCAACGCCAGTGGCCCGGTGCCAAGCCGTTCTGCCTGCGCTGGCGCGGTTGGCTGCGAGGCGGCCTGCGCCAGCTTGGCAACCTGCTCCTTCAATCGTTTGAGCTGCGCGTGCAGCGGCGCCGTCATCGCGGCGACTTCCTGCTCCGTGTAGCGTGGCGTGATGTGCTGCGGGCAGTTCCAGTCGTAGCCCTCCACCGTGATGATGAAGGCGCGTTCGATGCGGGCGCTGTAGCCCGGCATGCGCAGCTGCTCAATCAGCGCCGGATCGTCGGCAGCTTCCACCGTGCGCGCGCGGCCGATGATCTTCAGCCGTACCTGTTCGGCGTAGTCGACCAGTATCAGCGAAATTCGGTCATCCGTTTTCAGGTTGCCCACGCTGAGATACTGCACGTTCCCGCTGAAGTCCGCAAAGCCCAGCGTCTTCGCGTCGAGCACGCGCAGGAAGCCCTGCGGCCCGCCGCGATGCTGCACGTAAGGCCAGCCGGTTTCGCCGACGGTCGCCTGGAAGAAGTGGTCCATCCGTTCGACGAAGGCAGCTTCCCTGCGTCCCAGGCTGTCCTGGCGGTTTTCCATCTGATCGAGGAAGGCATATTGGTCACGGCTCCCCATGCCGGCTTGAACCTCGCGGACTTTCGGCGTGAAGGTGATATCGGAATAGGCGCGTCCCATGATGTGCTCCTCGATCAGAATGAAATCAGGCTGCGATTTTCAGTTCGACTTTCGGGAAGTCGATCTCCACCCGGCTGGCCTTGCCCAGGATGTTGGTCAGGAAGTTCATGCCGACGTGGGTGATGATCTCCACGATGTCCGACTCGCTGTAGCCCGCGCTGCGAACTTCGGCCAGTTCGATGGCGCTGATCTCACCCTTTTTCTCCATCAGGCTTTGCGCGAACTTCACCGCCACCGCGGCTTGCGCGTCCTCGCTGGTGCCGTTGCGGGCGGCGGTCATCTCGTCGCCGCTCAAGCCGGTCTTGCGGCCGATGGCGGTGTGCGCGGAGACGCAGTATTCGCAGCTGTTTTGCTGCGCCAGCGCCAGTGCGATGCGCTCGCGGGTCAACGCGTCCAGCGTGCCGTCGTTGGCTACGCCGTGCAGGCCGAGGAAGGCGCGCAGCGCGACCGGCGAGTTGGCGAATACCTTGAGGAAGTTGGGCACCATGCCCAGCTGGCCCTGGATGGCGTCCAGCAGGGCTTTTTGTTCGGCGTTGGCGGTGGCGTTTTCGATGGTGGCGATGCGGGTCATGGTGGTTCTCCTTGAGTGAGGTTGTTTGTTCAGCGAACACTTGCAGTTTCATCGATAATCGAGATAATGAGAATCCCATGAATTCGCAATTAACTATTTCTAAAGCAGGAATAATATGGATAAGCTCTCCGCCATGGCGATCTTCGTGGCCGTCGTCGACGAAGGGGGATTTGCCGCTGCCGCCCGCAAGCTGAAGATCTCCCCGCCGGTGGTGACGCGCGCCGTCACGGAGCTGGAGGAGAGCATGGGCGTGCGCCTGCTGCTGCGCACCACCCGCGTGGTGCGGCTGACCGAAGTGGGGGCGCGCTACGCCGCCGATTGCCGCCGCATCCTGGCCGACGTGGCGGAGACCGAAACCTCCGCCGCCGGCTCGCACGGAGCGCCGCGTGGTCGCCTGGTGATTACTGCCTCGGTGATGTTCGGCGCGATGTACGTCACGCCAATCGTCACCGCATACCTGCGCCGCTATCCGGAGACCGATGTCGAATGCCGCTTCCTCGACCGCGTGGTCAACATGATGGACGAGGGCGTGGACGCGGCGATCCGCATCGGCACGCTGCCCGATTCCAGCTACCAGGCCGTGCGCGTGGGGCAGGTGAGGCAGGTGCTGTGCGCCGCGCCGGAATATCTGTCCGCGCGCGGCACGCCTGCCACGCCGCAGGATCTGGCCGGCCACGATCTGATCGCCGCCAGCCCCGTTACCGCCACCAACGACTGGCGCTTCGAATACGAGGGCAAACCTCAGGCGGTGAAAGTACATCCGCGCCTGAGCAGCACCAGCAACGACGCCGCCTTGCGCGCCGCGCTGGACGGCTTCGGCATCACGCGCGTGCTGTCCTACATGGCGGCGCCGTATCTGGCCGACGGCCGTTTGCAGACTATCCTGAACCGCTACGAAACGCCCCCTGTGCCGGTGAGCGTGGTGCACCACGAGGGCCGGCATTCCTCCCGCAAGCTGCGCGCCTTCCTGGATATGGCGATCGCCACACTGCGTGGCGACGACGCACTGGCCTGATAAAATTGTATACAAAATTCGTTGACAATGTATCCGGCGAGGCGCAATATCGTCGTCAATAAACGCGTCGGTCACGAGCTGTTGCGTTGCTAAGCACCATTTCTACACACGGTTAAGGGCAGCCCGTGTGGGTAGTCGTTGCAAAGTAACGCCCATAAAAAAGACAGACGGAGACGCGTTTATGAATCACTTGTTATTTCAGGTCGAGGATCGGCCCCCCCTATTCACGACCGTATTGCTGGCGGCGCAGCACATGCTCGCCGCCCTCGGCGGCATCATCGCCGTGCCGCTGGTGGTGGGCGCGGCGCTCAAGCTGCCGGCCGACCAGATCATCACCCTGATCAACGCCGCCTTGCTGGGTTCCGGCATCGTCACCATGGTCCAGTGCAAAGGCATAGGCCCCGTCGGCATCAGGCTTCCTTGCGTGATGGGCACCAGCTTCGCCTTTGTCGGCGCGGCCATCAGCGTGGGTCTTGAGCACGGCGTCCCGGCGATACTGGGTTCCTCGCTCGCCGCCTCGGTGGTGATGATCGTCGGTAGCTGCTTCATGCCGAAGATCCGCAAGCTGTTCCCGCACGCCGTCACCGGCGTGGTGGTGACGATGATCGGCCTGTCGCTGGTGCCGGTGGCGGTGGACTGGGCGGCGGGCGGCCATGCGCCGGGCGCCGTCTACGGCTCGCCGCTCAACCTCGGCATCGCCGCGTTCGTGCTGGTCACGGTCATCATGCTGGTCCAATTCGGCAAGGGCATCGTGTCTGCTGCGGCAGTGGTGATCGGCATGTTCATCGGCTACCTGGTCTGCGTATCGCTCGGCATGATCGACTTCTCGCAGGTGCAGAATGCGCCGGTATTTGCGCTGCCGCAGCCGCTCCATTACGGCATGACCTTCCCGCTGGCCGGCATCGTCGCCATGGCGATCGCCTACCTGGTGACGATGGTCGAAACCACAGGCACCTTCATGGCGCTGGGCGCCGCCACCAACACCAAGATGCGCGGCAAGACGCTGGCACGCGGCATCCTGTGCGACGGCGTCGGTTCGGCTTTCGCCGCGCTGTTATCCAGCCCTCCGGTATCGACCTTTGCGCAGAACGTCGGCGTGGTCTCGCTGACCGGCGTCGCCAGTCGCCACGTGGTTGCGCTGACCGGCGCGATGCTGTTCCTGGCCGGCTTGTTCCCGGTGTTGGGAGCGGTGGTCGTGACGATACCGCAGCCGGTGCTGGGCGGAGCGGGCCTGATGATGTTCGCGATGATTATCTCGGCCGGCGTGCAGTTGCTGAGCCATGTCGAGCACACCAAGCGCAATGGCGTCATCATGGCGGTGGCCATCGGCTGCGGCCTGGCGGTGACGGTGCGGCCGGAGCTGCTGTCCAAGCTGCCGGCCTTCGTCAAGGAAGTCTTCGGCTCGGGCATCACGGTCGGCGCGCTGGTCGCGGTGGCCTTGAACCTGGTGCTGCCTGAACGTCCGCTCGAACTGAACGACGATGACGAAGAAGAGGAAGTACCGCAGGCTTTTTTAACCTCGGAGCGTGAAGCAGCTTAAAATACGTCCGATATCAACCCTACTGTTTCCGCAGTGCCCGCGCATTGTTTCCGCAGTGTTTAACCATCATAGAAATTATGACTAAAACCCTACTGATCAAGAATGCGCGCGTGCTGGTGACGATGGACGACGAGCGCCGTGAAATCGCCGATGGCGCCGTCTACATCCGGGACAACGTGATCGAACAGGTCGGCCGCAGCGCCGATCTGCCGCAGCAGGCGGACGAGATCATCGACGCCGCCAACCATGTGGTGATGCCCGGCCTGGTCAACACGCACCACCATATGTACCAGAGCCTGACGCGTGTGATCCCCGCCGCGCAGAACGGCGAGTTGTTCAACTGGCTCACGAACTTGTATCCAATCTGGGCCAACCTTACGCCCGAGATGGTCAACGTATCGACGCTGGCGGCGATGTCGGAGCTGATCCTGTCCGGCTGTACCACCAGCAGCGACCATCTGTACATCTACCCCAACGGCTGCAAGCTGGATGACAGTATCGAGGCGGCCGGCAAGATCGGCATGCGCTTCCATGCGGCGCGCGGCTCGATGAGTGTCGGACAGTCCAAGGGCGGCTTGCCGCCGGACCGTGTGGTGGAGGAGGAGGGGGCGATTCTCAAGGATACCCAGCGCCTGATCGAGACCTATCACGACGCAGGCCGCTATGCGATGCAGCGCATCGTGGTGGCGCCTTGCTCGCCGTTCTCGGTGTCCCGCGATTTGATGAAGGAAGCGGCGACGATGGCGCGCAGCTTCGGCGTATCGCTGCACACGCACCTGGCGGAGAACGCGAACGACATCGCCTACAGCCGCGAAAAATTCAATATGACGCCCGCAGAATACGCCGAGGACTGCGGCTGGGTGGGGCATGACGTCTGGCACGCGCACTGCGTGCAACTGGACGACGATGGCATCTACATGTTCGGCCGCACCGGCACGGGCATTGCGCACTGCCCGTGTTCGAATATGCGGCTGGCATCCGGCATTGCGCCGATACGCAAGATGATCGACAGCGGCGTGCCTGTGGGCCTGGGCGTGGATGGTTGCGCCTCCAACGATTCGGGCCACATGATGGGCGAAGTGCGGCAGGCGATGCTGCTTCAGCGCGTGGGCTTCGGCCCGGATGCGATGACGGCGCGGCAGGCGTTGGAGATGGCGACGCTCGGCGGCGCCAAGGTATTGAACCGCGACGATATCGGCGCGCTCAAGCCGGGCATGGCGGCGGATATCGTGATGTTCAAGCTAGATACGATAGGTTTCGCCGGCGCGCTGCACGATCCGGTTGCGGCGCTGGTGTTCTGTACCCCGCCGAACGTCTCGTACAGCGTCATCAACGGCAAGGTGGTGGTGCGTGACGGTGTGCTGGGCACGATCGATCTGCCTGTGGTGATCGAGCGGCACAACGCGCTGGCGCATCAATTGGCTTTGGCTGCCCGCTGATAACTGGCGATGGCCTGGCCCAGGGCCTGCTGCATGTGCTGCTCGTGGGCCGCCTGGTCTTCCGGCGCAACGCCTGCGGTGGCGGGCGCCTGGCCTTCACTGCGTAGGCGCCATTCGTCCAGCGCCTGTCCAAGATAGGCGTCTTCGTTGCCGAACCATTCCAGTGCGATGCGCTCGCCGAGCATGCGGATGCGCAGCTGCCGGCGTTGCTGCTGCCAGCTGATGATGCGGTTCAGGTCTTGCGATGCGGGGTCGGCGGAGGTGAAGTGCTGTGCTGCCAGCAGTTCGTCGTGCGCGGCCAGGTAGCGTTGATAGCGGGCGGCGATCTGGATCGCTTCGTTGGCCGCGCCGGCTGGCAGTGCGCGGCGCAGGTAGGCTTCAAGCTCGGCTTCGCTGCGGTTGAGTAGAAAACTGTCCATCAACTGATGCAGCGCGAAGTCTGCGATGAGTTCTTGTTTGTCGGTGAGCGAGAGGTCGGGCGCGATGGCGGCTGCTGCGGGATAGGCTGCGGCGCTCGCGGTGGCGCGGACGGCCTGGCTTCCGGCTGGCTGCCCGGCGGGCGCAGGGCCGGTCTTGGGCGTCGGCGTCGGCGCGGGTGCGTTTTCGGCATGCCGTGCCCACACCGTGAGCAGGGCCGCCGCCAACATCACCGCCGCGAGTGCTGCAGCTGCCTTCATCAATACGTCGGCCAGCCGCCGCTGAAGGCCAGGTCGTTGATGAACAGGACGCCGTTGTAGCCGTTCTGGCTATCCAGCTCATGCCGCACCATCACGCCATTCGCCACCGACTCCCCGCCCGGCGCGATGAAGCGTCCACCGCCCGCATCCAGCGTGGTGCCGCCGCCATTGAGCATGTCGACCCCGTTCTTGTCCAGGTAAGGCCCGGTCACGCTGGTCGAGCGGCCATACGAAATGTGGTAGGTGCTGTTCGCGCCATCGCAGCACTTGCCCTTGGAAACAAACAGGTAGTAGTACGAGCCGTTGCTCATGATGAAGGAGTTCTCGATGCCCGTGCTGTCGGCGGCCAGGTGGTACCAGCTGCCGGTGGGCTTGAGCGTGTTCGCATCGACCCGCGTGGTGTAGATCCCGGTCCAGAACGAGCCGAAGGACAGCCACGGCTGGCCTGCCTTATCGACGAAGAAGTTGGGATCGATGGCGTTGTAGTTGTTGCCCGGCGCGGACGTCAGCACCGCGCCTTTGTCGGTCCAGTTGCCCGCTGCGATGCTGCTGGCCGTGGCCAGGCCGATGGCCGATTTTTGCGAGCCGAACGTGGACACCGCGTAGTACAAGATCGCCTTGCCGTTCCAGACGTGGATGTCCGGCGCCCACACCACCTTGGAGTTGTTGTTGTACTGGCCCCACCACGACAGGCCGCTGCCGAAGATGCTTACGCCCTGCGTCCATGCGTGGCCGTCAGGCGAGTACTTCACGCCGATGCCGGTGTCGCTGGTCTCGGTGATCCACCAGGTACTGTTTTCCTTGTAGACGCTGGGGTCGTGCGTGATGAGAGAGCCGGTGAGCGTCCAGGTGGACGCCTGTGCGCCTGCGGCGCAGAAGGCGATAGCTGTCGCCGCCGCCCATTGCTTGAGTAGCTGTTTAGTCATTTGTCGTCTCGCGTTATAGGTTTTGTGTCTGCCGATGCAGGATTTCATGCTGCGACAGGCGCGAGGACGCGTCCAATGAATTTTTATCGGGGACTGATACCGCGATCCGTATCGCTACATCAGCAGCGCGGAGACCAGGTCTTTCTTCGCCGGGCTGGCGTTGACGTCGAAATTGAGTGCTGCTTCCACGTGGCTCAGGTGGTGCAGCATCAGCTCCGCCGCCTTGTCCGCATCGCCCGAGCGGGCGGCGGCCAGGAAGGCTGCATGTTCGTCGGAGGAGCAGGCGGCGTCGCGCTCCGACTGATACAGCATGGTGATCAGCGAGCTGCGGCCCACCAGTTCGCGCACGATCTCCTTCAGCACCTGGTTGCCCACCACGTCCGCCAGCAGCACGTGGAAGTCGCCCAGCAACTGCTGGCGCATCTTCGACGGCACTTGCGACAGCGCGTTGCGTTCCTCCTTCAGGTGCTTCTCCAGCATTTTGTAATCGGCCGCCTTGGCCTTGGCGGTGAACTCGCGCGCCAGCGCCGCTTCGATGATGCGGCGCGCGGCGAAGATCTCACGCGACTCCTGCTCGCTGGGCTGGCTGACTACGGCGCCCTTGTCGGGAACCATGTTGATCAACTTGTCCTTCGACAGTATCAGCAACGCGGCGCGGATCTTGGTGCGGCTGACCGAATACAGGCGGCACAGCGCTTCTTCGCGTAATTTGGTCCCTGGCGGCAGCTTGCGCGCCGCGATGGCTTCGGCGAGGTTGTTGGCGATATCGTTGGCGCTTTCGGCGGGGAGTGTGCTGGACATGAAGTGGCTGTTGGTATCGTAGTGTCGTTTTTTCGTCCCATGATACATCGGCTGCATGGGATTGACTATGTGGCAGTATTCCCTGCGTAATCGCATTACATATGTGTCGGACGATGGTTTTGTGGAAGCGATTCCCGTAGCTAATTGTGAAAACGATAGCGATTTCCGCTTGTTGTTTACTGTAGTTCTGCTACATTTTATCCGGGCTGCAGCATTTCCCAAAATACAAAATATAACGACACGGAGATAAAAATGATGAAAACCTTACTGGCCGCCGGCCTGCTGGGCGGTTGCGCCCTCGCGCCTGCGCATGCCGCATTCAACGCCGCCGACACCTCGGTGCAGATGTTCCGCTGGAAGTGGAACGACATCGCCAAGGAATGCACCAACTGGCTCGGGCCGCAGGGCTTTGGCGCGGTGCAGGTGTCGCCGCCGCAGGCCTCGGCCAGCCTGGGGGCATGGTGGGACGTGTATCAGCCGGTGAACTTCGCTTCGCTGAAGAGCAATATGGGCACCGAAGCCGAGTTCCAGGCCATGATCAACACCTGCCACACCGCCAAGGTGCGCGTGTATGCGGACGTGGTGGTCAACCATCTGGCGGCCGGTTCCGGCACCGCCACCGACGGCTCGACATGGAATTCGACTACGCTGGCCTATCCCTTCTTCAGCGCCAGCGATTTCCATCCCGCTTGCGACATCGCCGGCGGCGACTACGGCTCGCCGGGCAACCGCTATAACGTGATGTTCTGCCGCCTGAGCGGCCTGCCGGACCTGAAGACCGACGGCGCCTACGTGCAAGGCCAGGTCAAGACCTACCTGGGCAAATTGATCAACATGGGCGTGGACGGCTTGCGCTTCGACGCCGCCAAGCATATGCAGCCTGGCGACCTGCAGGCGATCATGAGCGGCGTGACGCACACCACCAAGGCCGGCGAGGCGCTGTGGATCACGCAGGAGGTGATCCCGGACAGTAACGTGGTGCGCTCCGACTACTACAGCGTCGGAACGTTGAACGAATTCCAGTACACCTTCGCCATCAAGGCCATGTTCCGCAACGAGAACGGCGCCAGCCTGTCGCAGGTGCGCGCCATCATGGGCACGCCGGGCAACTGGGGCGGCACCTGGGGCTTCGTGCCGAGCGAGAAGGCGACCGTCTTCGTCAACAACTGGGACACGGAACGCAACGGCAGCTCACTGGTGGCCAGCAATTACGTCTCCGGTTCCACCAACGATACGCAGGGCACCAAGCGCTACGACCTGGCCAACATCTTCATGCTGGCCTGGCCTTACGGTTCGGCGCAACTGCACTCGGGCTTCCGCTTCACCAGTTTCGACCAGGCCCCGCCGAGCGCCAGCCCGTTCGACGCCAGCGGCAATCCGCTGATCAACCAGCAATGGGACTTCATCCATCGCTGGAGCGACATCTCGAACATGGTCGCGTTCCGCGCGGCGACGTCGGGGCAGGGCGTGGACTACTTCACCAACGGCACCGCCAACCAGATCGCTTTCGGTCGCGGCGCCAAGGGCTTCGTGGCGATCAACAATGAGTACGCGGCGTGGAACGCCTCGCTGCAAACGCTGCTGCCTGCCGGGACTTACTGCAATGTGGTGCACGGCCAGCTGAATGCGGCCGGCACGGCCTGCACCAGCGACAGTGTCACCGTCGGCAGCAATGGCGTCATCAGCGTGAGCATACCGGCCAATGGCGGCGCGACCGTGCCTGCGGTGGCGCTGCACATCAACCAGAAGATCGGCGGCGGTGGCGGCGGCAGCTGCACCACGGTGCCTGTCACCTTCCGCGTGGCGAACGCGAATACGGTGGTGGGGCAGAACGTCTACGTGGTGGGCAACCGCGCGGAACTGGGCAACTGGGTGCAGGGCACCAGCGATCAGCTGAACATCGAAGGCAGCGGCGCCAACGTGCCGTGGTCGCGCACCTTCCAGCTGCCGCCGTCGACGGCGATCCAGTACAAGTTCATGAAGTACGGCGTGAGCACCGTGTGGGAGAGTAACCAGTCCACCGCCAGCGGCAATCGCGAAGCGACCACGCCGGCTTGCGGCGGATCGCTCACGCTCGACGCGGGCAGCTTCAAGTTTTAATGCACGCTGGCTGGAACAGCCTTTTCCTGCTGGACGAGGATGAAGGGGCTGACGACGACTGCCCACAGTTCGGCGTTGGTCTCCAGCCATTTCGCCGCCTGCTCGTCGCTGACTTTGGCGAGCAGGCCGGCGTTCATCCACCGGCCGATGTTGGCCTTGTCGTCGTGCGAGATGCGCACGGCCACATCGACCAGGTCCAGCGAATCGGCGATCCACACCACATTGCCGGCGGCGAAATGCTTGAGCAGTTCGGTCCACGGCAGGCGCGCGGTTTCGCGGTTCACTTTGAGGCGCAGGTCGGTGTCGTTTTCAGGTTTGGTTTGCATGATTCAGATAATTTCGATGATCGGTTGCGGGCTGCCCCGCCATGTTAACCGATAGGCCGCGCCTTTGCGAACATTGCCCACCAGCGCAGGCCGGAAGCAGGCCAGGTTGATGCCGCCCGCCAGCCGCACGCTCGGGTAGATGATGCCCAGCGAGCCGCCTTCCAGCAGGCGCTCGGCCAGGATCTGCGATTCGATGTAGCTGTCCGGCGCCAGGCAGCCCAGGTAGCGCGGCTGGCCGCGCAGGTCGTGGAACTGGGCCGTGAAGTCGGCCAGCATGGTCTGGTACTGGACGCTGTCGTCGAAGCGGTTGATCTCGGCGTATTCGACGGTCTTGTGGAAGGTGATTTCGGCCAGCGCGGTTTCGGCGTTGAAGGCGCAGTACCACGCGCCGCGGTCGCCGCCGTTGAAGCGGCTGCCTTCAGGGCGGGCGTAGGTATAGGCCGCGTTCACGATGCGGAAGTTCGGCACGCCGAACACCAGTTCATCCATCGTGATGCCGGGGGCGCCGCCGTTCTGCGCCTGCAGGCGCGCGTTGGTGGCGTTATCCAGTTCGAACAGGTCGCGCAGATCCTGGTCGTTGTCGGCCAGCGGTGCCAGTACCGAGTCTTCCATGTCGGCGAAGCGCGATGGCAGCAGGCGGCAGGTGTCGAACTGGCGCAGCGGGGTGAGGGGCGGAATCAGGCTGACCGGCACTTACAGTCCTCCGCGGCGGGCGTCCAGCAATTGGCGGACGGTCTGCATGGCGGGCAAGCCGCCGGCGGCGATGTAGGTCAGCGGTGTGCGGCCGCCGAAGATGATGTTGGTGTTGGCGAGCCCCATCCATTCGTCGGCGAGCTTGTCGCCGTAGAGGATGTGCAGTGCCTTGTAGATGCCCAGCAGGTAGGAGATGCGGGTGATGCAGTCCACCTCCAGCGTGCGCTCCGGGTTCTTTTTCCATTCGTAGTAGGCGCTGCTGGAGATGCCGCCCAACAGTTCGCGGGCGTCGTCGTCGCGCAGTTTCCAGGCGGCGGCCAGCTTGAAAAAGCCCTTCAGGGCCGCCTTCGAGAGCCGCTCGCGCTCGGCCTTGGCGTTCAGGTCGATCAGTACGGTTGGTTCGAAGCGGCTACGTGGGTAGGCGTAGGTCAGATTCATAAATCCTCCGTTGATGGAGTAGTTATACTCCTTTTTAGGATGGATAGCAACCGAGTATCAACTGGATTAATATCGTCTTGTCTATAAAACAGGGGAGGTCGGCTATGAAATGGGCAAATTGGGCGCTGCTGGGGATATTGACGATGGCCGCCGCCGCCGCTGGCGCCGTGCCGGCATTTACGGGTGTGCAGGAGCAGGTGGCCAGCGTCGAGCGGGCTTTCGCGGCGACCATGAAGGCGAGGGATCATGCGGCTTTCGTGGCGTTTCTGTCCGATGAGGCGGTGTTCAGCGGCGGCACCCAGCCTTTGCGCGGCAAGAAGGCCGTGGCGGACGAGTGGAAGAAGTTCTTCGCCAAGCCGGATGCGCCATTTTCCTGGGAGCCGGACGAGGTCGAAGTGCTGGCCTCCGGTACGCTGGCCAAGACCTCGGGGCCGGTGCATGGCCCGGACGGCAAACTGATCGCGCGATTCAGCTCGGTCTGGCGGCTGGAGGCGCCCAACACCTGGCGCATCGTGTTCGACGGGGGTGTCGAGGTGTGCGGAAATAAATGAGCGCGCCTATTCTTTTAGCGGGTCGGCCTTGGGCATCAGGATTAACATGGCGCGCACTTTCTTGGCGCCTGCCGTATCGCCAGTGCTCTTCACGACTATCTGTTCGGTTTTGGCGTCGTAGGTAATTTTTGCGCCTGTCGCTTCACCGGTGACGCTGCCGTTCTCGATGATGCGGACTTTTGCGTTGTCATCGATTGTGAGCAGATCGTCTTTCTCGCGGTACGCGATACTTTTGCCTTCGCCGTTCACCCATTTGTCATTCGCAGAATCCTGCTTTTGCTTGAATTTGGCGACATTGTCTTTCAGCGAAGTGACGGTGTAGAGGTAGTCGCCCTCCGGCGACTGAGCTGCCGTCAGATAATCGGACGAAATGAGCAGGCTGCCTTTAGATGCCTCGACATTGTCGTTGAATTTGCTGACTCCCTTGATGGTGTCGTAATGCATCTCGCCGTCATAGGAAATAACGGTTTTCTGAAACCTGTCGGCTCGCTCCGCCGAGGCGAGCATCGGAAGTGAAAGCGCCAGCGCAGCAAGCAGAAGTCTCATCAAGGTTCCTCTCAAAAGATAGCGCGCACATTAGCAGACTACTTCCACCGAATGTGCGTTTATCCCTGGCTAACGAGGGCGCACTGGTTTGCAGTACCAAACGTCTTGTGCCGCGCGACTTTATGCCGGCTCGGCATGCTCCACCATCAGCTGCACCTTGGTGACGCCGTTGTATTCGTTGGCGTCGAGGCGGAAGGCGACCTTGGCGCGCTCGCCCAGCGAGTCGACGTGGCCGAACCAGATGGCGTCATAGCGGGCGCCGTTCTTTTCCAGCAGCAGCTTGAGATGGCGCTCCTTCAGGATGCGCTGGCTCACCACGCGGAACTCGTCGCAGAACACCGGCGGCGCGAAACCCTGGCCCCACACCTGGCCGTCCATCAGGTCGATGAAGGCGGTGGTGTAGTAGGCGTCTTCCAGCGGGCCGTCGGTTTCGATCACGCGCTCCAGCTGCTGCTTGCTCAGCCACGCGCGGCCCACTTCCTCGAAGGCGGCGGCGAAGGCGTCGAAGGCGTCGGCGCGCAGCGTCAGGCCTGCGGCCATCGCGTGGCCGCCGAATTTGTCGATCAGCGACGGCGCCTTCTTGTACACCAGGTCCAGCGCGTCGCGCAGGTGGAAGCCGGGGATGGAGCGCCCGGAACCCTTGATCCAGCCGTCGGCGCCGGGCGCGAAGGTGATCGTCGGGCGGAAGAACTTCTCCTTCAGGCGCGAGGCGACGATGCCGATCACGCCCTGGTGCCACGATTCGTCGAACACGCAGATGGTGCTGCTGTTGGCCGGCTCGTACGCGTCCAGGTGCAGCAAGGCCGCATCCTGCATCTCGGCTTCGATCTCGCGGCGCTTCAGGTTGATCTCGTTGAGCTGCTGCGCCAGCTGCCATGCGCGGCCTTCGTCGTCGGTGATCAGGCATTCGATCCCCAGCGACATGTCCTCCAGCCGCCCGGCCGCGTTCAGGCGCGGGCCCAGCGCGAAACCGAGGTCGAAGGGATTGGCGTTGCGCGGCTCGCGGCCCGCCACGCGGAACAGCGCGGCCACGCCGGCGTGCATGCGGCCTGCGCGCATGCGCTTCAGGCCCTGCGCCACCAGGATGCGGTTGTTCGGATCGAGCCGCACCACGTCCGCCACCGTGCCCAGCGCCACCAGGTCGAGCAGGTTGTCCAGCTTGGGCTGGGTCTGGGCGTCGAACACGCCGCGCTTGCGCAGCTCCGCGCGCAAGGCCAGCAGCACGTAGAACACCACGCCGACGCCGGCGATATGCTTGCTCGGGAAGCCGCACTCCGGCTGGTTCGGATTGACGATCACGCGCGCGGCCGGCAGCGTATCGGACGGCAGGTGGTGGTCGGTGACGACCACTTCGATGCCGCGCCGGTTGGCCTCGGCCACGCCGTCGATGCTGGCGATGCCGTTGTCGACGGTGATGATGATGTCCGGCTGCTTCTCGCGCGCCGTCAGTTCGACGATCTCCGGCGTCAGGCCGTAGCCGTACTCGAAGCGGTTCGGCACGATGAAGTCGATGTTGGCGCCCATCGCCCGCAGGCCGCGCAGCGCGACCGCGCAGGCGGTGGCGCCGTCGCAGTCGTAGTCGGCCACGATCACCATGCGTTTGGCGGCGGCGATGGAGTCGGCCAGGAACACGGCGGCGGCGTCGATGTGCAGCAGGCCCGAAGGCGGGATCATCGACGCGAGCTCGCTCGACAGCTCTTTCACGTCGGTCAGGCCGCGCGATGCGTACAAGCGCGCCAGCACGGGGTGGATGCCGCCCTGGCGCAGCATTTCGGATTCACGGAACGGGCAGGGACGGATGGCGATACGGGTCATGTCAGGCTTGCTTCATCAAGAGGTTCAGGTTCGGCTTGCGCCAGAATTTGCGCAGCGCCAGTTTGCTGGTGCTGACGTTGGTCCAGCCGTTGCGGTGGCTGAGCACCAGCGTGACGCGGCCGATGCGTCCATCCTGCAAGGCCGCCAGCAGCGGCGCCAGCCACTCCTGCTCGATGCGCTGCATGCGCGCGATCCAGTCGGCCCAGTCGCCGGTCTGCGCCGACGGGATCAGCTCCGCCAGCATCACCGTGCCCGGCGCGGCGATCAGTTGCGCGGCGGTCGGTTGGCGCAGCGCCGGCACGGCCAGCGCTTCCATCCATGCCGGGCCGCCGGCGATCGCCAGCGGCTGTGGGGAGGCGGCCAGCGGACCGGCGCCGCCCCACATCCAGAACGCATTCACCGCCTGCAGGCCGCGCGCCTGGCGCGCTTCGTTGACCGGGTGCTCGTGCCACTGCATCTGGATTTCGTTTTGCAGCTTGCGGTAGGCGCGTGCGTGTTCGCCCTCGGGCATCCAGTCGCTGAGGTTTTGCGTGGCCGCGGCGTCGGGCGAGGCGGTGGCCAGGCCGGACCAGTCGTCGGCCCGCGCAAACCACAGGCCCGGGGCCGCATGCAGCAGCGTCTTGCCCTGTTCCTCGAAGCAGGGGCGGGCCAGCTCGTACAGCGCGCGCGATTCCGCCTCGTCCAGGTGCAGGGCGCGCGGATCGGACAGCAGCAGGTGGGTGCGCGACAGCTGGATATGCGCCGGCTGGACGATGAACCAGTGCCCCGGTCCGGCGTCCGCCTCCGCCTGCAAGCCGCAGCCCCGCATGACGGCGGTGGACAGCGGCGCGGCGGTGTCCGGCCGGTCGGGCGCGGACGCCAGCCCCAGCGCGTGCGCCAGCCAGGCTTCGTGCGGCAGCACCCGGCTGTCGTTGTCGTATTGGTTGTAGTTGAAATGAGTGTAGCGGGACAACAACGTCGCCAGCGACGGGGTCTTCAGCGCGCGCAACAGGTCGGTCGCCATCTCCGGCGGAGGCAGGGCGTAAGGCAGTGCAAGGGTAATTTCGGTCATGGCGAGATTGTAGGGCATAGCGGCCGACGGCGGGATATTGCTGTACGGAACGTTAAAATGACGAAAAGAATCATTCAAGTAAAAAATATTAATTGTTTTTGGAAAAATTTAGCTATAATTGCGACAACTAACATGTATTGACAGCATCACTTCAGCCCGGTGACGCCAGTTGTTCAGCATTTCCCTGCCGCCTTTGACCCCACCCCCGTCAGCAGCCGCGCCGGTCAGTAATCCACTCCAAAACGATTTTTTGAAGGCCCATAAGAATGATTAAGTTCAAATATAGCGGTGTGTCGGCAGAGGTGACGAAATGAGTACTATTTCCGTCAATACCACGGTCCACGTGTGCGAAGACACCAACGCGACCTTTGATATGCGCGACGTGCTGGCTGCGGCCGGCGTCACCACTAGCGTAGGCCTGAACATCAGCACCATGGTGGTGAAGCTGCCGGACGGCACCACCTCCAGCGTGAACACCCCGCTGTTCGGCCGCGTCGACGCGGACACCGTCTATGTGCACCCGGGCGACTGGAAGCCGAACTACAACGGCCAGTTCGCCACCATCGAATTCATCGTCCAGCAGGGCGACGCCGGTCCACGCATCACGCTGAGCATGCTGGTGGTGGTCGATCCCGTCAACGACGCGCCGACCGGCGCCGACAAGGTGTTCGCGCTGAATAACGGCGCGGCGGTCACGCTGGCGCAGAGCGACTTCGGTTTCGTCGATGCGGTCGAGCATGACGCCTTCCAGTCCGTCATCATCACCTCGCTGCCCAACGCGGGCAAGCTGATGCTCAACGGCGCCGCCGTGGCCGTCAACGCCGAGATCTCGGCCGCCGACATCGCCGCAGGCCACCTGAGCTTCGTGCCCAGCCAGACGGCTGCCGGCAGCTTCGACGTCGGCTTCAAGGTGCGCGACGCGGGCGGCCTGGTCGGCTGCGGCGCGGCCGACACCAGCGTCACGCCGAACTACCTGACCTTCAAGGTGCCGATGTCGCACCTGGGCGATTTCGTCTGGGAAGACACGAACGGCAACGGCACGCAGGACGCGGGCGAAGCCGGCCTGGCCAACGTCACCGTGCAGCTGAAGGATGTGGACGGCCACGTCGTCAAGACCACCACCACCGACGCCAGCGGCAAATACCACTTCGACATCGACCCGGGCACTTACTCGGTGTCCGTGCAGGCGCCGGCCGGCTACGCGGCCACCGTCAAGGGCCAGGGCGGCGACGCCGTCGACAGCGACATCGATGCCAGCGGCAACACCGCCGCCATCACGCTGACCCCGGGCGAGACCAACAACAAGGCCGACGCCGGCCTGGTGCGCCTGGCTTCGCTGGGCGACACCGTCTGGTACGACAGCAACCGCGACGGCGTGCAAAACAACGGCGAAGCCGGCGTGGCCGGCGTCAAGGTCACGCTGCTGGACGCGGCCGGCCATCCGGCCGGCGCCACCGTCACCACCGACGCCAGCGGCCACTACCAGTTCAGCGGCCTGCAGCCGGGCAGCTACAGCGTACAGTTCGACAAGACCACCTTGCCGGCCAACTACCTGTTCACCGCGCAAAACCAGGGCGGCGACGCTGCCAAGGATTCCGACGCCGACGCCGCCACCGGCCAGACTGCGCAAGTGACGCTGGCTTCGGGCGACAGCTACCAGCACCTGGATGCGGGCATCGTCATCAAGCAAGCCACCGTGGGCGACCGCGTGTGGGAAGACAGCAACGGCAACGGCGTGCAGGACAGCGGCGAGCTGGGCCTGGACGGCGTCAAGGTCGACCTGAAGGACGCCGGCGGCCACGTGGTCAGCAGCGTCACCACCCATGACGGCGGCCAGTACAGCTTCACCGTCGATCCTGGCACGTACTCGGTGTCCGTCACCGCGCCGGCCGGCTTCGTGGCCACCGGCCAGGGCGCCGGCGGCAATGCCGTCGACAGCGACATCGATGCCGGCGGCAACACCGCAGCGATCACGCTGACCCCGGGCCAGAACAACGCCGACGTCGACGCCGGCTTCTACCGTCCGGCCACGCTGGGCGACAAGGTCTGGTACGACGCCAACCGCGACGGCGTGCAGGACGCGGGTGAAGCCGGCGTGGCCGGCGTCAAGGTCGTGCTGCTGGACGCCAGCGGCAATCCGACCGGCGCCACCGCCACCACCGACGCCAACGGCAACTACAGCTTCAACGACCTGAAGCCTGGCACCTACAGCGTGCAGTTCGACAAGGCCACCTTGCCTGCGAACTATGTGTTCACCAGCGCCGGCCAGGGCGGCAACGGCGCCACCGATTCGGACGCCAACGTCAACACCGGCAAAACCGGCCAGGTCACGCTCAATTCGGGCGACCACGGCCAGGACCTGGACGCCGGCATCGTCGTGGTGCAAGCCACGCTGGGCGACCGCGTGTGGGAAGACAAGAACGGCAACGGCGTGCAGGACGCGGGCGAGCAGGGCGTGGACGGCGTGGTCGTCTCGCTCAAGGCGGCCGACGGCCACGTGGTCAGCACCGTCACCACCCATGACGGCGGCCAGTACGGCTTCACCGTCGACCCAGGCACCTACAGCGTATCGGTGGCGACGCCTGCGGGCTTCGTCTTCACCGGCGCGGGCAAGGGCGGCAATGGCGCGCTGGACAGCGATGTCGGCGCCGATGGCAACAGTGCCAGCGTCACGCTGGTCTCCGGCCAGAACAACGCGGACCTCGACGCCGGCGTGTACCGCCCGGCTTCGCTGAGCGAAATCGTGTGGATCGACGCCAACCGCGACGGCCGCCTGAACAATGGCGAAGCCGGCGCGGCGGGCGTCAAGGTCACGCTGCTCGACAGCAGCGGCAACCCGGTTGCCGGCGCCGTCGCCACCACCGACGCCAACGGCCACTACCAGTTCGACGGCCTGGCGCCCGGCAGCTACAGCGTGCAGTTCGATAAGTCCAGCCTGCCTGCCGGCTACGACTTCACCACCGCCGCGCAAGGCGGCCCTGGCGGCGCCGGTTCCGACGCCGACACCGGCACCGGCAAGACCGCGCAAGTCACGCTGGCCTCGGGCGACAACCTGACGCTGCGCGCCGGCCTGGTGGTGCAGCAGGCCACGCTCGGCGACCGCGTGTGGGAAGACAGCAACGCCAACGGCGTGCAGGATGCGGGCGAAGCCGGCATCGACGGCGTCAAGGTCGATCTGAAGGATAGCCTGGGCAACGTGGTCAACAGCACCATCACCCACAACGGCGGCCAGTACAGCTTCACCGTCGATCCTGGGACCTACTCGATCGCCGTCACCGCGCCGGCCGGCTACACCTCGACCGGCCAGGGCCTGGGCGGCAATAGCGCCACCGACAGCGACATCGACGCCACCGGCGCCAGCGCCGCCGTCACGCTGGCGGCCGGCCAGACCAACAACAGCATCGACGCCGGCCTGGTCAAGCTGGCAGAACTGGGCGACACCGTCTGGGTCGACGGCAACCGCAACGGCGTGCAGGACGCCAACGAAGCCGGCCGCGCCGGCGTCAAGGTCACGCTGCTGGACGCCACCGGCGCCGCAGTGGCGACCGCGACCACCGACAACGGCGGCCACTACCTGTTCAACAACCTCAAGCCGGGCACTTACAGCGTCCAGTTCGACAAGACCACCATCGGCGACGGCTACGAGTTCACCACCGCCCACGCCGGCGGCAACGGCGCGGCCGATTCCGACGCCGGCGCCAACGGTGTGACGCAGCAAGTCACGCTGGGTTCGGGCGCCGTCAACCACGACCTCGACGCAGGCATCGTGGTGACGCAAGCCACCGTGGGCGACCGCGTGTGGGAAGACAAGAACGGCAATGGCGTGCAGGATGCGGGCGAAGCGGGCATCGTCGGCGTCAAGGTCGATCTGAAAGACGAGCAGGGCAACGTCGTCAAGACCACCACCACCGGCACCGACGGCAAGTACAGCTTCACCGTCGATCCGGGCAAGTACTCGATCTCGGTGACGGCGCCTGCGGGCTACACGGCCACCGGCCAGCACGCCGGCGACGCCGCCGCCGACAGCGACACCGGTGCCAACGGCCAGAGCGACCAGTTCACGCTGACCGCCGGCCAGGCCAACAACGACATCGACGCCGGCTTCTACAAGGGCGCGACGCTGGGCGACCGCGTCTGGCTGGATGCCAACAAGAACGGCGTGCAGGACGCGGGCGAAGCCGGCGTGGCCGGCGTCAAGGTCATCCTGCTGGACGCCAGCGGCAATCCGGCCGGCGCCACCGCGACCACCGATGCCAGCGGCAACTACAGCTTCACCAACCTCAAGCCGGGCACCTACAGCGTGCAGTTCGACACCGCCTCGCTGCCGGCCAATTACGTGCTGACCAACGCCGGCCAGGGCGGCAACGGCGCGCTCGATTCCGACGCCAACACCGGCACCGGCAAGACCGGCCAAGTCACGCTGAACTCCGGCGACAACCACCACGACCTGGATGCGGGCATCGTCGCGCTGCCGGCCACCATCGGCGACCGTGTGTGGCTCGACGCCAACGGCAACGGCGTGCAGGATGCGGGCGAGCAGGGCGTGGACGACGTGGTCGTCACGCTCAAGGACAACGGCGGCCACGTGGTCAACTCTGTCACGACGCACGACGGCGGCCAGTACAGCTTCACCGTCGATCCTGGCACGTACACCGTGTCGGTGGCGCCGCCTGCGGGCTATGTCTTCACCGGCGCCGGCAAGGGTGGCAACGGCGCGCTCGACAGCGATGTCGGCAGCGACGGCAGCGTCAGCG